>CAYNZF010000023.1:0-26779 GCA_964401615.1 uncultured Oscillospiraceae bacterium | reverse complement strand
AAGCAAGTTCTGCACAATTAGGCAACAGCTTCGCCCTGCGGGCTCGCATCAGCCTAACGCGGCGATTCGAATCCCTCTCATAATCACATATAAAAAAGCAACACCAGCTTGGCGTTGCTTTTTATTGGCGGAGGGCAAGGGATTCGAACCCTCGATACCCTTGAGAGGTATACATGATTTCCAATCATGCTCCTTCGACCAGCTCGGACAACCCTCCATCTGAGCCGCAAAGGGAATTCTATCATTCATTTTTACTTTGTGTCAATCGAGTCCATGCAAACACCTTGCTGGGATTCATGAGAGGATCAATACGCTTCCAAGATGCGCCCATCACTTGAAATGGTCGTTACGTGCCAGGGAATCATTTTTCCGCATTGGCTGAGCGCATTTTTCACGGCATATTCAAGGCCCCCGCAGCACGGCACTTCCATGCGCACGACGGAGACACTCTTGATGTCGTTGGACTTGAGAATGGCTGTAAGCTTTTCTGAGTAGTCGCCTTCATCCAGCTTCGGACACCCGATCAGGCACACATGGTCTTTTATGAAGTCACGGTGAAACTGTGCGTAGGCATAGGCTGAACAGTCTGCCGCGACCAGCAGCTTAGCACCATTGAAGAAAGAAGCATTGACCGGAGCAAGTTTTATCTGAACGGGCCATTGCCTCAACTCACTGTCCTCTTGGACTTCATATCTTTGATTCAGCGCATAGCTGGGTGAGGATGCCTGACGCGACATAGTTCTGGACGCGCTCCCGGGACAGCCACCGCCCACGCTGGCTTGCGATGCACAGCTTGTCGCAGCTTTCAATTGCGCTTCAGCCACTTTATCTGCTACAGCAGCTTCATCAAAAGCTGCAGCCTCTCGTGTTTCAAAGCTTATTGCACCGGTTGGGCAAACCGGCAGACAATTGCCCAATCCATCGCAATAATCGTCACGCAAGAGTTTGGCTTTTCCGTCAACGATCGCTATCGCGCCCTCATGACAGGCATCTGCGCATAAACCGCAGCCGTTGCATAATTCCTCTTCAATTTTAATTATTTGTCTCAGCATCTTTGGCTCCTAATTTTTGATGTGAACAGTTTAACAAAACTTTCACGGTTTTTGATTGATTGTAATCACAATTAATTTGAACATTCGTGACTTAGCTCATGAGGACATTATAATCCAATCCGGTGTACGCGGAACAAAGAAGCCCCGGCAACTCGGCTTCCAAATATGCAGCGAGCGGTATAAGAACCGGTCTCTCCGTGCAGTCATGCCCGGCAGCTAAAGCACGGACACCTCTGGCTTCCAGAGCCATCAACTGATGATGTTTGATTTCACCGCCCACAAAACAATCGCAGCCACTTCGGGCAATCGGATCGGTCCAGTTGTCATCGTAGGCTCCCCCGCTCACCAGCACCCGCTTGATCTCACAGTCACTCACTCCACTCATGAAGCAGCCGGAAGTTTGCAGATGTTGGTTCACACGAACCAGAAAACTCCTGAAATCAATTGCTTCAGGCAATTCAGTGATGCGCACCAAACCTGCCGTGTGATGATCATCCGCGAAGCGACCCAGCTGCCGTTCCGAAGGAAAAAGCGTGCCTGTCACTTCCAGACCCAACACTTCAGCTAGACACTCATTGACTCCGCCTACTGCCGAATCTAAATTGGTGTGCGCTGCGTAAACCGAAATGCCTGCCCTTATAATATTGGCAAAATTGCGCATCTCCGGCACGGCTTCGTTAAGGTGATTGATGCCCCCAAAAATGGGTGGATGGTGCACGATGATCATTTCTGCGCCTGCAGCAACGGCCCTGTCAATCAGCTCTTCATCCAGATCCAAAGCCAGGCAGACACGCGAAACAAGGTTTTTTTCAGATCCTATCAAAAGGCCGCAATTGTCCCAGGACTCCGCTAATCCAAGGGGCGCCAGCTCTTCAACAACGCGGATCACATCAGAAACCAAATATGCCATTTATACCTCTTCCAACCATTCTGTAAGTTCAGTCAATAAAAAATCAATATGCCCCAATCCGCTGATAAAGGCAGCGGTGCCCTTGAATCCCTCTAAATATTCTTTTTGTTTGCTCACAAATTCTTGTTCCAAGGGCGTTAAGACAGGAAATCTTGAGGAGCTCAATATTTCGTCCAGGCGCTCCCCCAGAAGAGCGGCTCTGCAACTGAGCACAGCTTGCCGGCGCAGTTTTAACAGAGCTTCATCATCGCTTTCATCGAGCAGACGGTCTTTTATGTCCTGCGCTAAAGTGTGGCGAGGGAAAGTGAATGAGCCTATTGTATAGATCCTGCCACGTTCCTTGACCAGGCTTTCGCTTTGGAAGACAAATCCATGCCAGCTTAAAAAAACACGCAGCAAAGCTTGAGATTTCATAGGCTGCACGACCAGCTGCAGCTCAGTGGGTTCATGCCCTGCCTCAAGATATGCCGCCAGCTCACAATGACTCAGGATGTCACAAATCTCCAAGCCGCCCATCCCGGCAATCACGATACGGTCACCTGCCTTGAGTTCGACCCCCTTCAAACCATTGTTCAAGAAACAGCTGCTCTGCTCCTCAAGGCCGTGCCTGGCAAAAGCCAGCTCAGCCCTGCGCAGGGGCGCGGCCTCGATATCGATGGCCAAAACTTGCCCGCACTTCTGATTTTGCAATTCGTGGACAGCCAACAAGCCGTGATCGCAGCCCACATCGATTAAACGGCTGTATTTGTCGGGCAAAAATTCAGCACAAGATTTTAAGCGTTTCGAAAGTTTAATCGCCATTTTGCGTTTCCGGTCATTCCAAATTTCTTAATCCAGAAAGTCTTTGATTTTTTTACTGCGGCTGGGGTGACGCAGCTTGCGCAGAGCTTTCGCTTCGATTTGACGGATACGTTCTCTCGTCACATTGAACTCTTTGCCGACTTCTTCCAGGGTGCGGGTACGGCCGTCATCCAAACCAAAACGCAAGCGCAGCACTTTTTCTTCACGCGGGGTGAGACCGGCTAAAACTTCCATAAGCTGTTCTTTCAGAAGCGTGTACGCGGCTTGATCGGCCGGGGACTGGGCATCTTCGTCCGGAATGAAGTCGCCGAGATGGCTGTCCTCTTCTTCACCGATCGGTTTCTCCAAAGAAACAGGTTCTTGCGAAATTTTCATGATTTCACGCACTTTTTCATCTGTAATACCCATTTCCTGGGCGATTTCTTCAATTTCAGGATCACGTCCCAGTTCTTGTACGAGCGTGCGCTGAGTGCGAATCAGTTTGTTGATGGTTTCGACCATGTGCACGGGAATTCTGATTGTGCGGGCCTGGTCCGCGATTGCTCGCGTGATGGCCTGTCTGATCCACCAGGTGGCATAAGTACTGAACTTAAAGCCTTTGGTCCAGTCGAACTTCTCAACAGCCTTCAACAAGCCTAAATTTCCTTCCTGGATAAGGTCCAGGAAGCTCATGCCGCGGCCGGTGTAGCGTTTGGCAATCGAAACCACAAGACGAAGATTCGCCTCGACCAAATGGTCTTTAGCATCCATATCACCCAGCTCGATAGCCTGGGCCAGTTCCTTTTCTTCATCCGCCGTCAGCAGCGACACTTTGCCGATTTCCTTGAGATACATGCGCACGGGATCATCGACACCGACGGTATCCAGGTTCTTCAAATCGTCATCGCTGACGCCTTCTTCAGAAACGAGGTTGTCCGCAATGACGGTAACCCCCAAAGTTTCTAGCTTGTCGAGGTATTTATCCATTTGTTCCAGGTCGATGTCTGCGTTTTCAAGATGATTCATGACATCACGGTAGGAAATTTGATTACCGTTTTCTCTGGCTTGATTGGCCAAAATGCTGATAAGTGATTTCTTTTCTGCCATTGTGTTCTCCTTATTAAATATCCTTCCGGACTGTTATTTATGTATTGAGGCTGCTGATTTCTTTGAGCAAAAGGTCGTAAAGCAATTTTTTGGCTGCTTTTTCCGGTGCAGTCAGATCCGGGTTCTGCATTTGCTGAAGCGTCAATTGAACTTGATATTTCAGGGCATAACTGCGGCATCTTTGAAAATTCATCCGTGCATCCTCCTGATATTGCGTTTTTTGAGTTTGATTGTGAATGTCAATGCTGTTGAGTTCTTCCTCTGCGACGCGCATAGCGGTCAGTTCCGAGATGAGCAGGCTCGGTTCCGGGTGATACTCACCGATGAAGTTATACAGCTGATCGAGCCGGAGAGATTCTTGGTTAAGAGCTGCAGCAAGATCATGGGAAAACGCTTCAGGTCCCAGGGGTGCAAGCAAGGGACCTTCAAGCGGGCGTGGAAGTGTTTTCACCAGTTCGGGCTGTCGGCTCAAAATGAAGACCAGGGCTGCCGCCGCTTTGTAGTGGGCACTTTTCACTAACTTGTCAGGGATAGGCTTGGCTGCTTTAAGGGCCGCGTCAGGATCTTGACCGCCTGGGGCTGATTGTCGAGGCGCTGTGCCTGCGATGTAGGATGGCGCTGTTGATGTCACTTTGCGATTCTTGATCGCGGCTTCCACGTCACTGCGCAGGCTGGCCAAACTGACCCCTAAAACATGGGCAGCCTTCCCTAAATATACTTCGCGCATGCTTTCCGACTTGATGTCAGGTAAAAACTCCATCAAAGCCGTGAAATAAAGCTGTGGATTGAGGCTTCCATCCGGGCTGCCACTTGCTTTAGCCAAGTATAAGCGGTAATCAAAAACCGAAACGGCCTGTCCCAGTAGAGCTTTAAAGGCTGCCCCGCCATGCTCTCGCACATAATCATCCGGATCTTTTCCGTCGGGCACGAGCAGTACGCTGACTTCCAGGCCCGCTTCTTCCAAAATCGCGAAGCTGCGCAAGGCTGCGTTTTGCCCTGCTTTATCGGCATCAAAACACACGATGACCTTGTTCTTGTACTGTTTCATCAGCTTGGCTTGTGCCGATGTCAAAGCCGTTCCTAAAGGGGCGACTGCACAATCCACTTCTGCTTCAAAGGCAGCCATGACGTCCAGATAACCTTCAACCAGCAGAAAAAAATCATAAGAGGATTTTTTAGCTAGATTTAAAGCGTAAAGCTGATTGCCTTTAATGAAAAAATCGGTTTCGGGTGAATTGATGTATTTAGGCTTCGCATCATCCAGGACACGGCCGCCGAAGCCAATCACCCTGCCTTTACCGAACGCCGAAATGATGGGAAATATCAGTCGATTGCGAAACAAGTCGTAAATCTTCCCCCGTTCGGAGCGTTTGAACAAGCCGGACGCCAGGAGGATCTCGTCACTGAATGATTTCTTCTTGAGGGTGTTGAAAAGCTCATCCCAGGAATCCGGTGCAAAACCCAAGCCAAAGCGGATAATATTGGTCTTGCTGATCTTGCGTTTTTTCAAATAATCAATAGCCGTTCGGGCTGAAGCGCTGTTCAGCTTGTTATAAAAAAAGCGTGCCGCTTCCAGCATGATGGCTTGGAGGGCCTCATCACGGGCTTTTTGGGCTCGATACTCATCATCATCCATTTCGGGCAGCTCGATGTGAGCGCGCTCTGCCAAATAGCGCAAGGCTTGTCCATATTCCAAATGTTCGACTTCTTTGATGAAATTGACGACGTCCCCGCCCTTATGGCATCCAAAACAATAGAAAAACTGCCCCCTGGGATTCACACTGAAAGAGGGGGTGTCTTCACTGTGAAAAGGGCATAATCCAAAATAATTACTGCTGCTCTTCTTTTGTAAAGGCAAATATTGCTCCACAACAGAAACAATTTCGTTGGCTTGTTTGATTTCAGCCACGGTCGCTTCCGGAATTCGTCTCAAAGTTACGCTCGCCCCCCAATCAAAAGAAATCTTCGTTTACAAATACGACGCAGCGCTGCTTTACTCCTTTAATTTAGCTTGGACCCAGAGTGCGGTTTCCAGACGCTTGCGCTGGAGTTTACAGCCCAGCTCATAAACACCTTCCAGACTTCCACTGGCGTGATAAGCGTTAGCCGCACAACCACCACTGCAAAAGTATTTAGCCCAGCACGTCTGACAGTGCTCTTTGTTCGGTAAAATCATCTCAGTAAATGCATTCTTCAAGTGCTCCGGCACAGACAAGGCCGGGTCATTGTGGACATTGCCCATCAAAAACGCTTCATCACCGACAAACTGATGACAAGGAAAAATATCTCCGTCAGGTGTCACAGCGCAATATTCGGTACCCACACCGCAGCCTTTCATTTTTTTATAGATGCACGGCCCGCCTTCGAGATCCAGATTAAAATGGAAAAAATGGAAAGGTTCTCCGGTTTTTCTCGATTCCAAATAGGCCTCGGCCAGGCGATCGTATTCTTCAAATATTTCTGGCAGATGTTCTTCCTTTATTGCGTAGGGGGCGTCTTCCGGGGCGACCACCGGTTCCACAGAGATTTGTTTCAGACCCTCATCCACAAAATGCAGGACATCGTTTGAAAAATCAAGATTGTGAGCGGTGTATGTTCCTCTTATGTAATGCTCTTTTTGGCCACGTTTAAGGACAAATTTCTTGATGTTACGCATGACCGTTTCATATGAACCTTGACCGCCCATGCGTGGGCGCATGAAGTCATTGACCGATTCCCTGCCGTCAATGGACAAAACCACATTTTTCATATGCTTGTTCAGGAAGTCCATCTTCTCATCGTCGAGCAGCATACAGTTTGTCGTCATGGTTAAACGAATATCTTTATTGTGTTTAGGTCCTTCCGTTTCACAATATTCCGTCAGTGCCACCACGACAGGCCAATTCATCAGCGGTTCACCACCGAAAAAATCAATGTCCAGATTATGTCTTGGACCGGACGCCTCAATCAAGAAATCAACGGCTTTTTTACCCGTCTCCAAATCAAGCATGCTGCGTTTACCCGTACCAAAGTCCCCCGTTTCTGCAAAACAGTAGCGACAGCGCAGATTGCAGTCGTGGCAAAGGTGAAGACACATCGATTTGATGCGCGCCTCGGCAGGATAGAGCTGCTTCAGACTAACCGTCTGGGCCGCTCTAAACAGGCTTCCATCTTGAATCAAGCTGTCGATTTCAGAGCAAATCTCATCTAGATCTGTCTTTGTGAGTTCGTGTTTCAGGGCGATTTCGTGCAGTACAGGATCCGCAGGTTTACTGCCGCTATGCGCTTCATAGTTCGATAAAATATCGAAGGTGGCGGCATCTAAAAACATCAGCGCACCGGATTCGTTGTCGTAGGCGAGAAAATCGCTCTTCATCGTAAAAGTGTAGACCAAGTTTACCTCTCAAAAAAAAGGAATAGCTGCCGCTGCTGCGAAAACTATCCCATTTCACATGTTTTATTTTGTTTTATTAACGTTCGTTCTCGCAGGGTTGGTTCGCCACGGTGCACGATGTTTTACATGCTGACTGGCAAGACGTCTGGCATTCACCGCAGGCCGCGCTGACTGCTTTGGATTCTTTGGTTTGGGCGATAACTTGAATGTGTTTCATTATTCTATCTCCTTACGCTTCTTCAACTTTGGACTTGACAACGTTGATGGCTTCACGACGGAAAGTCAATAAAGTATTCGCTACACTGCTGGCTATCGTAATGTCATCGTCTTTGATATTGACCACTTTTCCAACTACACCGCCGATTGTGACGACCATGTCGCCAACGGCTAATTTCGAACGTTGTTCTTTCTGCTTTTTCTCCGTCTTCTTCTGTGGTCTGATCATCAATACATAAAGAATCGCGAGCATGCCGAGTGGTAAGGCCAGTGTTGGCAAAAGGCTGCCCAGGCTGTTGGCGTCAACGCCTGTAGCGGCAAGTACAGTGAATAAGTACATAAGTTCCTCCTAGTGGGCTTTGTTTCAATTCGTAAAGAATATCATTGTCAGCGCTTAGTAGTCAATAAATTGTTCCGCCCCCAACTTACATGAGTTTTAGTTTCTGGAACCAAAACGCTCATAAAAGGCGTTGACAAAGTTTTGCGTCTCGTCAGCTAGAATGGCCTGTCTGAGCTGTCGCATCAGCTCAGTCAGAAAATAGATATTATGTATCGATGTGAGACGCAAGCCAAACATTTCTCCCGCTTTGATGAGATGGCGAATATAGGCCCTGCTGTAATTCCGGCAGGCATAACAGCCGCAGTCTTTGTCAATTGGGTTGAAATCATCCGCATAAGCCTTGTCGCGCACAATTTTTCTGCCTTCAAAGGTCATGACACTGCCATTTCTGCCCATGCGTGTGGGCAAAACACAGTCAAACATGTCGACGCCGCGCAGCACGGCTTCCAGGAGATAGCCTGGTGTACCGACACCCATCAAATAACGAGGTTTATGCTCGGGCATGTGCGGACGAATGGCGTCGAGCATTGCGTACATTTCATCCGCCGGTTCTCCAACACTCAATCCTCCGATACCGAATCCGGGCAGGTCAAAAGAGGTGATTTCCCTGGCGCTCTGCACGCGTAAATCTGCATAAGTGCCGCCCTGGATAATCCCGAACAGGGCTTGATCCGCCGGTCTTTGATGGGCTGTGACGCAGCGTTCCAACCAGCGGGTGGTGCGCTCCAGAGATTGTTTTGCATAGTCGTGCTCTGCGGGCCAGGGGGTACATTCATCGAAGGCCATGATGATGTCCGCACCGAGGTCGTTTTGGATCTGAATGGATTTTTCAGGGGTCAAAATATGTTTGGAACCATCGATATGCGATTTGAACTCCACACCGTCTTCTTTAATGTGTCTGCGATCACTCAGACTGAAGACCTGAAACCCCCCGCTGTCTGTAAGTATGGGGCCATCCCAGCGCATAAATTGATGCAGACCGCCGGCTTGTTTGACGATCGCTTCACCCGGACGCATCCAGAGATGATAGGTGTTGGAAAGGACCACTCCGGCACCGATGGTTTTGAGCTCCTCGGGTGAAATACCTTTGACCGTCGCTTGAGTTCCGACCGGCATGAAAGTCGGTGTTTCCACTCTGCCGTGCGGGGTGACTAACACTCCCGCCCTCGCGCCGGTGTGCTTACACACGTGCACCTGCTCATATCGTACAGCAAAATCCTGCTTCATTTCTTCTCCTTAATCGGGCAAACCGGGCTGCATATTTTTTTCAACAAACATGGCATCGCCAAAACTGAAAAAGCGAAAGCCCTCCTTAACCGCGTGCCTGTAGGCCGTCATGGTTTCATGGTAACCGGCCAAAGCCGCCACCAGCATAATCAAAGTGGACTCAGGTAAATGGAAATTAGTGATCAACGCATCCAGACATTTAAAGTGATAACCGGGATAAATAAAAATCTTCGTCCATGCCTTTGCGGCTTTTACTAAACCTGTCTCATCCGCGACGCTTTCCAGCACTCTGCAGGAAGTCGTTCCTACGGCGATGACGCGTCCCCCGTCACTTTTGCAGCGGTTGATGGTTGAGGCAGCCGCTTCGCTCAGTTCAAAATATTCTTCATGCATCGGGTGATCTTCTGCATGTTTTTCTTTTACAGGTCGAAAAGTTCCTAAACCGACATGTAAGGTCAAATAAACCACATGCACGCCCAGAGCACTCACTTCGGCGAGAAGATCCCGGGTAAAATGCAGACCCGCCGTGGGTGCAGCTGCCGATCCGTCATACTTCGCGTATACCGTCTGGTAACGGTCAGGATCCTCCAGGCGTTCGTGGATGTAAGGCGGTAAAGGCATTTGACCCGCTTCATCCAGTATCGCTTCCCAAACTCCTTCATAGGCAAAATCGACGAAGCGCTCGCCGTCCTCGAGCACATCTTGCACCTGTGCCGTCAATCGCCCGTTTAAAAAGTCGACCTGAGTCCCGGGTTTCAGCCGTTTTCCCGGTCTAACCAGGGCTCTCCAACGCTTCAAGCTGATCCTTTGTAAGAGAAGGATTTCCACGATCGCCCCGGTGCTGTGCTTCACACCGAGGAGTCGGGCAGGAATGACTTTAGTGTCATTAAGAACCAGACAGTCTCCGGCTCGGAGCAGTGAAGGTAAATTTTTAAATTGCAATTCACTCAATTCATTCTGCTTTAAATGAAGCAATCTGGAACGGCTGCGGTCTGCGAGCGGGTGCTGAGCAATTAATTCCTCAGGCAAATGATAATGGAAGGATGCTGTTTTCATTTGTTCTCATTTCTTGAAGTGGCTTGATTTTGCCGTAAAAGCAAGGTTTTTATGGCCAATGCATGATTATAAATCAGCATTTGATTGACTGCAAACCGCTCCGAGGTTAGGATAAAGAAAAATATTCACTTTTGATTTTTGAGGTAAATCCAATGAAGCAAAGCATATTTTCAGGTTCAGGCGTAGCCATCGTGACACCGTTTACGGATGACACAAAATCGAGGGTCAACTATGCCAAATTTGCTGAACTGATCGACTGGCAAATCGCTGCAGGTACGGATGCAATCGTTATCGCAGGTACAACAGGCGAAGCATCTACAATGCCCGACTCGGAGCACATCGAGTTGATTGCCAAAGGTGTCGAATTGATCAATAAACGCGTTCCTGCCATCGCAGGCGTCGGCAGTAACGACACGGCTCACGCCGTCAATTTAGCTAAGGCCGCAGAGCGTGCAGGCGCTGACGCGCTTTTGTGCGTGACCCCCTACTACAACAAGGCATCTCAGGAAGGTTTGTATCGGCATTTTGCCGCGACTGCTGAGGCCGTTCAAATACCGATCATTTTGTACAACGTGCCTTCGCGGACCAATTGCAATATCGCAGCGGACACTTATCAGCGCCTGTCTGAGATCGACAATATTGTAGCGGTCAAGGAGTGCAACTTCGGCCAATTGGCAGACACGATGGATTTATGCGGAGATAAACTGGATTTTTATTCCGGTGAAGATGGTCTGGTTGTGCCGCTCATGTCTCTTGGTGGAAAAGGGGTCATTTCGGTCGTGGCCAATATCGTTCCAGGAATGACTGCGAAAATGACGCATGACTTTTTGGCCGGTGACATGGTATCCGCAGCTCAGCAACAAGTAAAAATGAGCAGACTCATCCAGGCGATGTTCTGTGATGTCAACCCTATGCCGGTCAAAGCGGCACTGAATCTGATGGGTAAAGATGTCGGTTTGTGCCGTTTACCGCTGTGTGAAGTATCCGCAGCCAATTTGGATTTCATCAGAAAGACACTGGTCTCCTATGGATTGATTTAAGAACATTAGATTGATTTTTTTAATTGGTTTTTCTGATGCAGTGATGAGGTATATATGGCGGTCAAAATATTTATTGTTGGTTTGGGCGGATACATGGGTAAGGTCACGGCAGCTTATTGTGAACATGACGCCCGTTTTGAAGTAGTCGGTGGCCTGGATGCTTTTGCCGACCCTCAAACGTCACCTTATCCACTGTTCAAGTCAGCAGCCGAGGTGAATCTTGAATACGATGCCATTATCGACTTTTCAAATCCGGCTGTTTTACCTGAATTAAAGGTTCTGGCAGAGCGTGATAAAAAAGCGTTGGTCATCGCGACGACCGGCTACAGTGAAGAGCAAAAGCGTGAACGTGACGCGATGTCTGATACGATTCCACTCTTTACCTCTGCGAATATGTCTCTGGGCATCAATTTGCTCAGCCGTCTGGCTCAAGACGCGGCCAAAGTTCTCTACCCCGAATTCGACATCGAAATTATGGAAGCGCACCACCGGCGCAAGCTGGATGCGCCCTCAGGCACGGCCTTATTTTTGGCCGATCGTATCAACGCTGCCCTTGACGGCCGTCTGGAATACTGCACGGAGCGCGCATCCAGGCGCGAAGCCCGGCCACAGCAGGAACTGGGCTTGTCCAGCATCAGAGGCGGGACCATTGTGGGAGAACATGACATTATTTTTGCCGGTGAAGATGAAGTCATCAGCTTGAAACACAGCGCCGGTTCGAGGCATGTATTCGCGGCAGGTGCCGCAGCCGCGGCTGCTTTTTTGGCAGATAAGCCCGCCGGTCATTATTCCATGGATGATTTACTGTCTGAGATTCTTAAAAGTCACACCTGAACGCGCAGAGATCAAGCTCAATCAATAATTTTACACAGACGAAAGTCTCTCATTCAGTCAAGAGGGACTTTATTTAAACTCGGTTTTTTTGGATAAAGCCATCCAAATCGGCTCTGGCGCGTTCTAAAATTGAAGCCTTGCGTTGAGCTTTCTTGATTCCATCTTCCGCAGGCGGAACCAGACCAAAGTTCGCATTCATGGGCTGAAAATTCTTGGGATCGGCTTCAGCGATGTAGTGTTGGAGTGCGCCCATCATGGTCGTGCGAGGCAGAACGAAATCCTGATTCTGGCCAAAAAAAAGATTGACTGCATTGCGAGCGGCGATCAAACCCGATGCAGTAGACTCAACGTACCCTTCAACGCCCGTTATTTGACCTGCAAAAAACAGTCCGGGTTCAGCAATCAGCGAAAATTTTCCGGAAAGCAAGCCCGGGGAATTGATAAAACTGTTGCGGTGCATGACACCAAATCGAGCGAATTCAGCCTCGGCCAGTCCGGGAATCATGCGGAAGACACGTTTCTGTTCAGGGAATTTCAAGCGAGTCTGGAAGCCAACCATATTGTAGAGACTGGCAGCCGCGTTGTCCTGGCGGAGCTGGACAACGGCGTAGGGTCTTTGTCCTGTTCTAGGGTCGCGCAAACCAACCGGTTTCATCATGCCGTAGCGAATCGCATCGGGACCTCGTCTGGCCATCACTTCAACGGGCATGCATCCTTCAAAAACTTTGTCAAAACCTTTGACATCTGCCAATTCCGCATTGGTCAGCGCTTCATGAAAGGAGAGGTATTCCTCCTGGTTCATGGGGCAATTCAAGTAATCAGCCGTACCCTTGTCGTAGCGCGACTGACGAAAAGCAATGTCATAGTTGATTGAATCTGCTTCAATCAAAGGTGCTGCAGCGTCGTAAAAATGCAGGGAGTCTTGGCCCAAATATTTTAAAATATCGTTAAATAATTGCTCGGACGTCAAGGGTCCCGTGGCAATGATACATGGGTGTTCTCCGTCAAATACCTGTGCCAGAGCATCAACGCGCTGCTCAATATACTCAATATAGGGATTATTCTTGATACGCTGCGTGACTTCGGCGCTGAACTTGTCTCGGTCTACGGCCAGCGCTCCACCCGCAGGTACGGCATGCTGTTCGGCCACCGAGATGATGAGCGAATCGAAACGACGGAGCTCTTCTTTTAAAAGTCCAAGCGCATTTTCCGGGCTGTTTGAGCGTAAAGAATTGCTGCACACCAGCTCTGCCAAATCCGGGCTGTGGTGTGCCGGACTCATTTCAAGGGACTTCATTTCAAACAATCTGACCGGTATTTTGTGAGCGGCTAATTGATGAGCGGCTTCGCAGCCCGCCAAACCTGCCCCGACTATATTGACAAAGTTCTTGTTTTCGAGAAAATCGTTCACTGAGCGGACTCCTGGCTTGCTTCGTTCTTTGACTTTTTAGCCGGGCCGGTCTTTTTTACAGCGGGCTTTTTGGCAGCCGCTGCTTTCTTCGTCGTTTTTTTGCCTTTGGATGGCGCATTATTTTCGCCCGGACTGTTGTCAGCAGTTTTTTCCTCTGAGAGTTTTGCATCAGCCGGCTTCTCTTCGTCCGCTGTTTCCGTTTTTTTGGTGGTTTGTTTGTGGTTCGTAACACAGTCTGCATTCGAACATTTAGGATAAGTCCGACCGCGGAAACGTTTCATGACCATATAAGAGCCACAGTTTTCGCAGTTTTCACCATCGATCGGCACATCCCAGGAAATGAACTTACAGTCGGCATCCCCCGCATCTTTAGAACATAAATAAAAAATACTGCCGCGTTTCGATTTTCGGGTGATGACATCGGCACCGCAGAGCGGGCAATGTGCCCCGGTTTTTTCAACGATGTTCCGAGTGTATTTACAATCCGGAAAATTACTGCAGGCAATAAATTTCCCGTAACGTCCTTCTTTGATGAGCAGTTCACCTTTTTCACAATCCGGACAAATTTCGCCCGTTTTCACAACCGGCATCTGCACTTTTTCAACTTTAAGCTGCGCATCCTCGATCAAATCATGGAAAGGAAAGTAAAACTCGCGCACCACTTCTGTCCACACCTGCTCACCTTGTTCAACATTGTCCAACTTGTCTTCCATCAAAGCAGTGAATTTAGTGTTGATGACATTGTTGAAATTATCGCGCAGCAGCTGCGTTGTTACGAAGCCCAGGTTCGTGGGTACCAGTTGTCTTTTTTCCTTTTTAGCGTAATCTCTGGCTAAAATTGTCGAAATGGTCGGCGCGTAGGTTGAAGGGCGGCCGATGCCTTCTTCTTCCATTGCTTTTATCAGTGAAGCTTCGGTATATCGTGCAGGTGGCAAAGTGAATTTCTGTTCGGGCAAAAGTTGGTCCAATTTCAAAATCTGTTTTTCTTTGAGTGGCGGAATGCTTTGTTTATTTTCTGTCGGGTCTTCAACGTCAGTTTTTTCTTCGTTATCCAGAACAATGTCTGCGTAAGCAGCCAAAAAACCCATAAATATTACTGTCTCACCGGTCGAGCGAAAAATCTGCTTTCCGGCTTGAGTATCCACCACCAATGTGTCTATTACAGCCGCAGACATTTGAGAAGCCAGAAATCGCTCCCAGATCAGTTTGTATAATTTGTACTGGTCCGAGGACAAGGCATTTTGCAATTTTTCAGGGCCGTATTCAAAGTGAGCCGGTCTAATAGCCTCATGCGCATCTTGCGCGGCATTTTTATTTTTATAGAGGCGAGCGGAACCCGGCAAATACTTTTCACCGTAGCGACTGATGATCAGGTCTTTGGCGGCCGCTTGTGCCTCAGCTGAAACACGCATTGAATCCGTACGGATATAAGTGACCAGAGCGGTAGGCCCGACGCCGGGTACTTCCACGCCTTCATAGAGCTGCTGGGCCACACTCATGGTGCGTTTGGAAGTAAAACCCAATCTTTTGGCGGCTTCCTGCTGCAGGGTACTGGTCGTAAAAGGGGCAAAAGGCTGGCGTTTTTTCTGTCCCTTTTTGACTGTACGAACGGACCAGGCGGCATGTTCTATTTCTTGGATGACTTCATCCGCCATCTCTTTGTTATCCAGTTTAACTTTTTCAAGCTTGTCTTTTTCATTGATTTTACCGTGGTAAAACGCTTTAAAGGCTTCTTTGTTCTCGGTGCTGAGCATCGCCACTAAATTCCAATATTCTTTTGGAACAAAGGCATTAATGGCTTCTTCTCGCTCCACCAGCATCCTTGTAGCTACCGACTGAACGCGACCGGCGGAAAGTCCTTTGCGAATTTTCTTCCACAGCAAGGGGCTGAGTTCATAGCCAACCAGACGATCCAGAATTCGACGGGCCTGCTGTGCATTGACTAAATCCATGTCGATGGAGCGTGGTTCGATTACCGCGTCTTGTACAGCTTTTTCAGTGATTTCATTGAAGCTGATGCGCGCTTTGTCTGCCGGATCAACCTTCAGCAAGGTCGCGATGTGCCAGGCGATGGCTTCACCTTCACGGTCCGGGTCAGTCGCAATCAGAACGGAGTCCGCTTCTGCGGCGTACTCTTTCAGTTCGCGGATGACCTTGTCCTTACCTTTCATGTTGATATAACGCGGGGCAAAATTATTGTTCACATCGACACCCAAAGATCCCGAGGGCAAGTCACGAATGTGACCGACCGACGCGGTTATCCGGTAATCGTCTCCGAGGTATCGGCCAATCGTTTTGGCTTTGGCGGGTGATTCAACGATGACAAGCTTTTTTCCCATGTTTTCTCCATTCAGTCAGTGAAGCATAATAATACAGTGCTCGCATCACGCGAAACATCCTATATATATCTTATAAAACATGTCCTGTCAAAATGTATTCACCCCCGGAAAACCTGACTACGTCCTTGAGATCAAGTTCTGCGAGTATCGAGAACACTTTCCGGATTGGCCATTGAAGACGATCGGCAAGCTTTTCAGCCGATGCCGGAGAAGAGGATAATTCCGCAAGCAGCGTCCTGAATGCGGGATCCAGATCGGCCGTTTTTGACAAGTTTGCAGCTGTCGGAGAAGGATTCATCAAATCAATTTGTTTGTGTCTCAAAATACCTTCGTCACACATGGTCCTGATGAAATCTCGAACATCGAAAAGCATCGCAGCTCCGGCGAAAATCAACGCGTTGACCCCCTTGCTTTGTGGACTGAAGATCGGGCCCGGAACGGCCCAGACGTCCCTGCCTTGCGCCAGTGCTTGCTCTATGGTGATTTGTGTCCCTGAACGTTGTGAAGATTCCACGACAACAGTCACTTGACTCATGCCACTCATTATTCGGTTGCGAGCCGGAAAATACTGTCGATAGAGAGCACTGCCGGGAGGGTGCTCACTGATTGCGCAGCCCTGCTTACAAATCTCATCGAAAAGCCCTATGTGCATTCGTGGATAGACTTGATCAAGAGGCGAAGCAAGCACAGCGATTGAAACACCACCATTCTTTAGTGCGGCCTTTTGAGCGGCTGAATCTATACCGTAGGCCAGTCCCGACACAACAATACCTTGCTTGGCAGCAATTTCTGTGCCCAATACTTGCGCGACCCGGAGACCATACTCACTCGGTTTCCGTGTACCCACCACCGTAATGCAGCTTCTATCCCAAGATGTGCATTCGCGCATCAGTTCACCTTTGACAAAAAGCACGGCAGGTGGTGCCGGGATTTCGAGCAGCAAGTTTGAATAGTGCTTTTGCCCCGGCACGAGACAATACATCCCCTCCGCAAATGCGCGCCGATATCGTTCACTCCTGTTTTCTTCCAAAAGCGCTTCGGTGATAAAACGGCTGAAGTCATTGTTTTTGGAGCCGGTCAGGGAAAAATTGATCAGAGCTTCACACAAGTCCAAATAGCTTGTCTCTTCTTCCATTTCAGTCAACGGTTTTAGAAATTCTGACGCGGTTTTGCCACTGCACAAGTGCCTGTCAAGCGCTGCGGCAACGATGGAAGCGATAATAAAAAACTCTTGTTCCCCTTTTTTTCTATACATTTCTATGCTCCTGTCAAGTTAAACTACTCATAAATCCTGAAAATCCGTGATAATGTATTGGGACGCTTCAATGAAATGCGGCTTTTTCACTTCATGGTCCGCGTCCAAGTCCGCGATGCTTCTGGCAATGCTAAAAAGCTTGCGGTATTGGCGCAGCGACAATTTTTTCTTGTTTCCGATCGTCTCGGCAAAACTCAAAGCCTCGATTTGAACAAGATTTTCACCCGCAAAATTGCGTAGACCCGCCTCGTTTTCAACTCCCGTCTTCACAGCCACACTATTTTCAGCAAGAAATCTTGTTTTGGCCAGCTCCACCGCTGCCGTGACTTGTTTTTTCATAGCCGGTAGATCGAGACCATCACCATGACTCAGGCTCAATCTCTGATCTTCACTGTCCGGACTGCGCAAGCTCAACCACAAATCAAAACGCTCTCTGAAAGCCGCATGGATTTTTCCCAAGCGCCGCCGGACATCCCCAATTGCACATTTACATGAACCGTCTCGCTCGAAATAGCGGCCGCAAGGACATGGGTTTCCGGCAGCAAGCAATAAATGATTGCCTGGATTGGGGTGTGCAAGCTGCACATCGCTTCCCTCACCGAGGTCTTTGTCCATCAGTTCTTGAATCAAGCTGATTTGTGAAGGCGGCATGTTGGTCACTTCTTCCAGAAACAAGACACCATGCTTCGACAACTGCCATTCACCAAATTTTTTACCTTCTACACCCAGTATTTGATTGCGGCTTGCGCCTGGATGGATGACACGCATGCTTGGCCTCATATTTGAATTAATAAACAAACTCTCTTCACCAATCAAACTATGCATGAGCAGCGATTCATGCCAGGCGTCCGGTGCCAGATCCGGCAGCAGCCAGGGCAAAAGTCCCAGCAATTCGGATTTTCCCGATCCTGCTGTTCCGAGAAGACAAAGTGAATGACGGCCGCAGGCTGCGATTTGCAGGGCCCTCAGAGCGTGATACTGACCTTTTAATTGCGCTAAATTCACATCAGGCGGCGCTAGTTCCGGGACGGGCACAGAATTCCCGGGGATTCTTTTCAAAGTTTCCGGCAAAGCCATATCCTTGAGGTTTTCGACAAAAAAACCCTTGCATGAGAACAAAGGACTGACGCGTTCAAGCGCGGCCGGCAGGATAAGGCATTGCTTTGTTTTCGCTAAAATTGAACAAACCGCCAGTTCAGACGCGAAGCTGTGCACGTCACCGTTGAGGCTGATTGACCCCGCTGCAGCGATTTCATTCTTCAGCTTGATTTGAGAAGAAGCCAGCAGAATCCCCAGGGCAATTGGTAAATCCAGAGCAACCTGATAGTCAATGCGCACACCAGCGCTGATGGCCACGGTGATGCGCTGACCGGGCATTTTAAAACCGGAATTCTTGATCGCCGCACTGATGCGCAGCCTTGCGTCATGCGCGGCCGAATTATTGAAGCCAAGCATTTCGATGCGAGGAATTCCGGCTGCGATGCTGATTTCCAGCGTAATGGCCTCAAAACTCACATTAGCCGGCACTGCGGTCTTGATCTGCACAAAACGTAAAGGGGGCCGCGTCCGCCCCTTAGCGACGCTCTGTTTGTTTGTACTCGTTCTGATTTGTCTCAATTTTTCACTCGCCCTGTCGTTATGCATCCTCATACCCACCTGACTTTTGCCCAAACAATAAGGCTAAAACATAATGAATGGAGCTCTCTTCGTCACTCGTTTTTGGACAAAATTTCCTTTTATCGAGCAAAAGTTGTAGAATCATCACGATAAACTTCATTGGAGGCCAATTCATGCAACTTGGAATCGTCGGACTGCCTAACGTAGGAAAAAGCACGCTGTTTAACGCCATCACACAAGCGGGGGCCGAAGCGGCTAATTATCCGTATTGCACCATCGAACCCAATGTGGGCGTGGTCAGCGTTCCGGACGCGCGTTTGGACCGACTCGCTGAAATGTACCATCCGGAAAAATACAGTCCTGCCATTGTCGAATTTGTCGATATCGCCGGTTTGATCGCGGGTGCCAGCAAAGGTGAAGGTCTGGGCAATAAATTTCTCGCGAACATTCGCGAAGTGGATGCGATCGTGCATGTCGTGCGTTGTTTTGAAGACAGTCAAGTCATCCATGTAGAAAGTTCCACCAATGCGGAGCGCGATATCGAGACTGTGAATATTGAGTTGATGCTGGCTGATATGGAATATCTGGAAAAACGCCGCGAAAAGCTGCACAAGCAGCTCAAGGGTGATAAATCACTCCAGCTTGAACTGCATGTTTGCGAAAAATACTTAAAAACATTAGGTGATGGAAAATCAGCTCGCACCGTTGATTTGGATGAGGCCGAAAAAGAAGCCGCCCGTCATCTCAGCCTGCTTTCTGCCAAACCTGTGCTCTACATCGGTAATGTTTCCGAAGCTGAAGCAGCCTCTGCCGAAGACAACCCGCATTACCAGGCGGTCAAACGCATCGCTCAGGCCGAAGGGGCTGAAGCGCTCTCCATCAGTGCCAAAATCGAAGAAGAAATCGCGGCTCTTGATCCTGAAGAAAAAGCGATGTTCTTAGAAGAGCTTGGCTTGAAACAATCCGGCCTGGATCGGATTATATTGGCAGGCTATAAATTGCTTGGCTTGATTTCGTTTCTCACTGCCGGTCCGAAAGAAGTCCGGGCCTGGACCATCACCAAGGGCACTAAAGCACCCCAGGCCGCCGGAAAAATTCACAGTGACTTTGAAAAAGGTTTTATTCGCGCAGAAGTCGTAGCCTACACGGACTTGATGTCTTGCGGTTCGATGCATGCCGCCAAAGAAAAAGGCCTGGTACGCTCTGAAGGAAAAGAATATGTTTTTCAAGACGGTGATGTGGTCCTCTTCCGCTTCAATGTTTAAAAGCGGATGCCTCTGCTGACCAGTTCCCGCTCATAAAATTCATCAAGCGCTTGATACAGGGACTCGATGTCGCTGTTGTTTTCTATGACCTCATTGGCCAATGCGGCGTATTCCGTGCGGGTCATCTGCATGGCGATACGGCGTCTGGCCTCTGACTCGCTCATGCCTCGCCCGGCCAATCTGGCTATGCGCTTAGCTTCCTCGGCCCAAATCACCAAAACATAGTCGCATTGATCAAGAAAACCTTCTTTGACCGGTATCGGTACATCCAGAACGCAAATTTTTTCCTTGCGCTGCCTGGCCGTTTTTATTTCTGCTGCCATTTGAGCGAGGACATGGCGATGTACGATCGCGGATAACTTATCCAAACGCTTCTTGTCGTCGAAAACGATGCGCGCGACTTCTGCTCTGTTCATTCCACCATTTGCGTCGATGATCTCAGCTCCGAAAAGCAGTTTTATTTCGTCCAAAGCGATCCCCTCGGCCTGCGTCACCTCAAACGAAATTTTATCAGCATCCAGCACCGTAATGCCTTTTTCTTTAAAATAGCGCGCAGCCGTTGATTTTCCGCAGCCGATACCGCCTGTTATCCCAATCACGAACATCTATAGATACTCACATTCTTCTGCCCCGTAATCACAAGGCGGTTTATTTCGCGTCCAGCCAGTTTTGTCCAATACCCACTTCGACTTTGAGCGGAACCTTTAACACAGCTGCATTTTCCATGGCTTCTTGCAGCAACTGAGCCGCTTGCTCCGCGTGTTCACTCAATACCTCAAATATCAATTCATCATGGACCTGACTGACCATCCCGACATCCAGTCCTGCATTGGCAAAAGCCTCCTCAGAACGCAGCATCGCCATGCGGATGATATCGGCGGCCGTGCCCTGAACGGGGGTGTTCATCGCCGCCCTTTCACCGAATTGACGCACATTGAAATTCTGAGATTGCAGTTCTTCGATGTAGCGTCTGCGGCCAAATAAAGTTTCCACATAGCCATGTTCTTTGGCCTGCTCAATCTGTTGGTTCATGTATTTTTTCACACCCGGATACTGCGCATGGTATTCATCAATGTAACGTTTTGCCTCGCCCACCGAAGTGTCCAGATCTTGTGAAAGCCCATAAGCTGAAATTCCGTAAATAATCGAAAAATTGACCGTTTTGGCCGCGGCGCGTTGAGCTGGCCTGACCTGATCCTCGGGGACGGAAAACAGGTGAGCTGCGGTTCTGCGGTGGATATCCTTGTCTTGGATGAAGGCTTCAATCATATTGGGTTCATCTGCCAAATGAGCCAGCAGCCGCAGTTCGATCTGCGAATAATCCGCATCGAGCAGGACATGACCGGGCTTCGCTTCAAAAGCACGTCTTATTTCCTTTCCCATCGCGTTTTTGACCGGGATATTTTGTAAATTAGGGTCTTTACTGGATAGACGGCCGGTATTGGTCAAATTCGGGTTGAAATAGCTGTGCACGCGACCGTCTTCGGCTGCGATGTATTTCTTCAGTCCCACAACGAAGGTACTGTCCAGCTTGCTGTGCATTCTGTAGCCTATGATCAAACCGATGATCGGATGTTTGCTCTGCAGCCGCTGCAACTCGCTTACATCAGTTGAGTATTGATTGTTCTGGCGTTTTTTGCCACTGGGGAGGCTCAGCTCTTCATAGAGCACCTGCCCCAATTGTTTGGGTGAGTTGATGTTGAACTCGTGGCCGGCACTCGCGTAAATACTTTCTTCCAGAATTTTCGTATTGGCGGAAAAGCGTTCGTGTAAATCGTCCAGCACGAGCGGGTTGACGAAAAAGCCGCGTTTTTCCATCAGTCCCAAGCTGCGGGACAAGGGCATGTCAACATCCAGGGCAAGTCGGCGCAGGGCTTCATTGTTCAAGGATTCGTCAAGAGTGATATACAAAGCGGGCAGGTGATTCAGCTGATATTTTACCCAATCAATTTCCAGTTCTGGTAAAACGCTTGAAGGCTGGTCCAGCGCACTGGCACACAAGCTTGAAAAATCCTTCAAGTCACCCATATTAGCGGCCAGATAGGCGGCCGTTTCGACGTCATAGGCCACTTGTTCAGGAGTAAACAAAGCTTCACGCCAGGCATCTTTGGATCTGTAGGTGATGACTTTTGCCTTGCTTTTAAACAATGCTTGAGCGAATTTTCGTCTCTCGGACTCTGAGTCTGGGCAGGCGGAGATGAATTGCAGCTCTTCAGAGCTTTTAGCCGGGACAAAGCCAAATCTTTTGGCTGTCTTCGCAGACATCACGAGACCGATAAAGGCATCTTTTGTCAAAAGTTCAGCGGCCTTCTTCAATGTTTTGTAGGGTTTAGCCGAACTACTTAAGGCAAAATAGACCTCTTCATCTTGAGCCGCCTCTTCTCCTTTCTGAAGGACAGCGAGCAAGTCAACAAACTCAAGTTCAGCCAGCTCTGTTTTTTTACTGATGGCGGCAGTGTCAAGAGGGCTTTCATTTGCCGAAAGCCCTGCCAAATTCATGCGCGCAAGCAGCTGGTTCATATTAAGTTCGCTCAGCAAGGCACGCAGGTCTTTTTCTGAGGCAGGCGCACGCAGTCGAAAGATGTCCAGATCCTCGTGGTCGTCAGGGAGAGGAACATCCACCTTGATACGACTCAACTCTTCTGAAAGGTAAGCCAGGTCTTTATTCTCCTCGATACGCTCCTTGAGTTTTCCCTTCAGCTCCGCGCTGTGGGCGTAAACCTCATCCAGACTGCCGTATTCACTGATCAGTTTCAGCGCCGTTTTTTCACCGACCCCGGGAACGCCCGGAATATTGTCCGAACTGTCACCCATCAGCGCTTTGACATCCACGAATTGTTCAGGCAGGACGCCGTAGCGCTCCTTGAAGGTGGCGATGTCGTAACGCGTATAGTCCCCCATGCTCGCTTTGAATGGCGGCATGATGACGTGAGTATTTTCTGTGATGCATTGAAAGGAATCTTTGTCTCCACTCAAGATTTCGACCTGCATCCCCAAGTTTTCACCTATGCGCGCATAGGTGCCGATCAAATCATCGGCTTCGTAGCCGGGCAGCTCATAGCGCTGTACTCCCATTACATCGAGCAATTCGCGTAAGATCGGCATTTGGGTGGCCAAATCTTCCGGCAGTTCAGGGCGTTTGCCTTTGTAAACATCGAACTTCTCATGTCTGAAAGTTTTTTCAGCGGTATCAAAGGCTACACAAACATGCGAAGGCGCCAGCTCTTTGACATATTTGAGATACATCATCATAAAAGTATGTAAAGCACCGGTCGGTACACCCTGCGTGCTCGTCAAGCGGGTACTGCTGCCCTGGCCGTAAAAGGCCCGAAACAAAAGGCTGTTACCATCGATCAGCAGCAATTTATTCATGTCAGTCTCCTATAAGTACTCGGCAAAAGTTCGCCAGGGTTCATCCGGTGCCGGCTTGGATATCAGTTCAATACGTTCATGGCTGACCGGATGTAAAAAAGCCAAATAGGTGGCCCAGAGAGCCACGGTTTCACCCGGTTTGGCCAATTTCCAGGCCGTATTGTAACGGTAATCGCCCCACAGCGGCCAACCCGCCTCGGCCAGCTGCACCCGAATTTGATGGGAGCGGCCCGTTTCCAGTTTTATTTCCAGCAGAGCCAGATTGAAACGAGGATCACTGTCCAAACATTTGTATTCAAGACTGGAAGCTTTGGCAAAACGCGCGTCCTTTGTCCCGGATTCGACCACTCGGGTCTGGTTTTCCTTGCGATTTTTCAAAAGCAAATCATCCAATCTACCGCTTTTTTCAGTGGGAATGGCTGTGCACACAGCCAGATAACGTTTTTCCATTTCGTGTTTCTGCAGTTGTTCAGCCATACGTGAAGCCGCTTTCGATGTTTTAGCCAAAAGCAGAACACCGCCGACCGGCTGGTCCAGGCGATGTACCAGCGCCAAATAGACAGAACCCGGCTTATTGTCACGCTTTTTAATTGCGTCTTTGAGTCGGTCGAGTACGTTCTCCGAGATACCTTCACCACCTTGGCTGCTCAGCCCGACGGGCTTTACCACCGCCAACAGGTGGTTGTCTTCATACAGGATCGGGATTCCGCCCAAAGAATTTAATTTTTTATCGGATTTTGCCATATTGATTTTACCCTCTTCATCACCCATTCGGCTCAAGTTTTCAATTGTTTCGGATAGGTCTGCATTCTTGCCACAATCCGGACAAGCTCCGGAATTGCGCATTTCTTGGAGTCGACTATAATTAGTTAACGAGTTAATCATAACAAATTCTCGGCATGGAGGCACAAAAATGTCAAAAGCGCTCAATATTCTTATCTGTGACGACGATCCTGTGGTTCACGAATCGCTGAGTATCTATTTTAAATCAGAACAATTCGACTATTCCTCTGCATTCAACGGAGTCGAAGCTATAGAACAATTCGAAAAAATTCATCCTGACTTGATTATTCTTGATTTAATGATGCCGGAAAAGTCAGGCACCGATGTCTGTCGTGAAATCAGACGCACCAGTAATGTCCCCATCATCATGCTCACCGCCAAAGGTGAAGAAATCGACCGCGTGCTTGGTTTGGAACTGGGTGCGGATGATTATATAGTCAAACCTTTCAGTCCTCGCGAAGTGATTGCCAGGATCAAAGCTGTGCTGAGGCGCTTCGGTGAAAGCAAGGATTCCAGCGCGATTCTGCGTTTTGATGGTTTGGAAATCAATTTGGATAACTATCAAGTCAAGGTCATGAATGAGATCGTGCCTTTCACGCCCAAAGAAGTGGAAATCTTACATCTTCTGGCCTCTCACACCGGACAGGTGATGGAACGCGAACAGATTCTCAACAAAGTGTGGGGTTACGATTATTTTGGTGACACGCGCACCATTGACACGCACATCAAGCGCATCAGACAAAAAGTGTCTGTTCCGGATGCGACCTGGTCGCTCATCACGGTTTATGGCGTGGGCTATAAGTTCGAGGTTCAGCACTGATGCAAAACAGCATCATCATGCGCAGGGTATTGACCCTGCTGATTGTGACGCTTTTGCTTTCAGCCGCCCTGACGATGGCTTTCTATTCACTTACTTCCAATGTTGTGTTCACCAGGCTTTCAACCCTCGACTACCGGCAGAAAGCCGAGTATCTGGCCAAAGAATCCGCAGCTTTTGACAGTGGCGACATCAGTCTCACTGAGTATGGCTTCATGCTTAAAAGCGCGCCCAACATGCTCAACGCAACGGTCGCGGTGCACTTTTTCCCAAAAACCAATCCCGTTGTGGTCAGCACGCCCAGCAGCAAAGCGCTGACTCAAGAAGAAAACGATGAGATCAGCAAGATGATCGTTGAAACCGAATCCGCTTTGCCCGCGGAAGGCTACTACACCAAACATGTTTACCTCGGGCAAAACAAAACAGATACGCTCTTGGTGGGCGTTCCCATAATGGTTACTGACAAAAGCAGCGGAGGTCAGGCTGTCGGTGGGATGATTTACATCATGCGCTCATTTGAAGAAATCAAAGCCAGTCAAAGTTCGTTGAACTTCTCGCTCATCTTCGCTTCTTGTGTCGCGTTTTTGTTGATGATGGGTCCGACCATTTTCGCGGTTTCCACGATTCTTCGTCCTTTGCGCTCCGTCCGCAATGTGGCTTTGGCCATGGCCAACGGTAATTTTTCTCTCCGCGCGGACAGTACACAGCAAGGAGAAATCGGAGAACTGGCCGCGTCGATTAACGATCTAGCCTCGGCACTGGACCGCTCCATTTCCGCGCTCATGATTGAACGCAATCGCCTACAACAGATTCTCGACGGACTTTCAGAGGGGATTTTGGCCATCGACGCGGATTTTAATCTCACTCATGTGAATCCGGCTGTCAAAACACTTTTTCGAAATATACAAGATTATTCAGCGAAAGAAAAAAACAGTAATTCTGAGAAGTTAGGCATTCCTGAAAAAGAAGTTGACTTGACACTCAGTAATCTGGAAGAACAAAGTTCCATTGGTGTTGATGTTTCGAATTTGTACAGAGAAGCAATCAAGAGCGGAAAAATCGAAACAGAGAATTTTGTGCTTGGAGAACAAGTAATCTTTCTGCAGGTCGCGCCGCTTATGGACAACAAAACTCAAGTGATTGGTGCGGTGGGTCTGTTCCGCGATGTTACCGCTGCAGAAAAGCTCGAACAGACACGACGGGATTACATCGCCAATGTTTCCCACGAGCTGCGTACTCCACTCACCGCCTTACGAGGATTGATTGAACCCTTGTCTGACGGTTTGGTCAGCGATAAGGACGACCAGGCGCGCTACTACCGCATTATCCTGGACGAAACCCTGCGCTTGTCCAGGTTGATTGACGATATGCTCGAATTATCCCGCCTGCAAGCCGGCACGCTCTCTCTGAAAATGTCGGTTTTTGACTTGAGCGATGTGCTCGATAACTTGCGGAACAAGTATCACGCCCTGGCCAAACAATCAGAGGTTGCACTGCGTTTTCCGACCAATGAAAGTTACACCGCTGTTTTCGGCAACGCAGACCGAACTGAACAAATTCTGGTTATTTTGATTGATAACGCATTCAAATTTACACCCAGGGGCGGAGAAATTAGTATCAGTTTCCTCGATACTGAGACAAAAATTGAGGTATCCGTGCAAGATTCGGGCAAAGGGATCGAACAAAGCGATATCGCCCACATTTTCGAACGATTCTATAAAGCCGACAAATCACGCGGAAAATCCGGCACCGGTTTGGGACTCTCCATCGCTCGAGAAATCATGAAAGCTTTGCATGAAGAAATATGGGCCGTGAGCAAACCGGGACAAGGAGCGAAATTTACCTTCACCTTGACCAAGGCAAACCAGGTTAATCCGGATTCATCAGCTCAATAAATTTACGAGACTGCGAATGAGGATCAGGTGCAGAGGAATCGGGTAGGATCCCGGTCATTATTTGACCGGGAGACCTCCCACACCACCGTA
>CAYNZF010000022.1:0-28506 GCA_964401615.1 uncultured Oscillospiraceae bacterium | reverse complement strand
TCTGCATGATTTTCTTGCTTGTATTTCGCGGGCATTTTTATGTGATGTACTGCGGCCATTATTACGGATAGCTCAATAACAAACAAAAGTTTGACATGACAAAGCCTCTTTGCTATATTAATCACAAATGAAACAATCGTTCTTTAATGTGTTGAGGTGTTGAAATGACCAGGAAAAACGAAGCCAAAACAACAGCTGACGAAGAGAAAAAAGTCTATAAATTCACACGAGCGAATCTAAATGAAACACTCGATTCCGTATATGATTTTGTAATTGAATACATCAAAGCCAATGGCTACGCGCCGGCTGTACGTGATATTTCCACAGGTCTGGATATCCGTTCAACTTCGACGGTGCACGCTCATCTGAAACGGCTTGTTGAAGCGGGGCGAATCGTTTACACACCCGGTAAAAGGCGCGCCATCGCTTTGCCTGCTGAAGCATTAAATGGACTGCAGGCCAGACAATTATCTTCGAAACCTCATTACAATGACATGGCTGAGCCGGGTGAAGGTGACGAGGAATACAATGACATTTCCCGCATGAAGACCCGCTACATTCCTCTAATCGGAACCGTCACCGCAGGCGTGCCAATTCTGGCAGCGGAACAGGTTGAATACATGATTCCCTTCCCTGCTGATTATTTCAACGACAATGATGAACTCTTTTTTCTGCATGTGCGCGGAGACAGTATGGTTGATGCCGCCATCCTGGATGGTGATACGGTGCTGGTTCAAAAAACTTCCGCCGCCAATTACGGAAAGATCATTGTCGCGCTTATTGACGACGAAGCCACGGTCAAACGTCTCATCAAACACGAGGGTAAGCCCTACCTCAAACCGGAAAACACAGCTTACGACTTAATTCCCTTTTATGGACCCGGCTGCTCGATTCTTGGACAAGTAACGCATGTACTGCGTTCTAACGTCCGCTAATATTTGACCGCTGTTTGCCGGACTCTTAAAATGATGGCCTTGCTCGGGTACGATGGCTTGAACCGCCGACTTGTAGAGCAAGGCAATTTTTTCACCAATTTTTACCATTATGGCTGAATTATCATGAGCCAGAATTTTACAGCAATAAATGTGATTGCCCTGGATGTATATATCCACGTCAACTTTTGATTTGATACAGGAATTGATGTAGGCATCCTGTGTTAAACCGGGAGTAAATTTTCTTTCCTTATCTTGAAATTGATTATTTTCCGCACCGCTCATTAGTCCGATCCCACCTTCCTGCTTTGCGCTTTAGTTTAGGGATAATCTCAAACAGCGGCAATCGGATATGTGCGAAATAAATTTATTTCTTAGCTTTCCGGCATGATCTCTTTAAGTATCAATTCGCAAGCTTCCTCTGTTGTCTTTGGAAACAACCACATCGGCCAGACTTTGGCTCTAAACCAGGTTAGCTGACGTTTCGCGTATTGCCTGGTATTGGCTTTCAGGCGTTCGCTGACTTCGGCCAGCTTTTGTTCTCCTCTGAGATATGGAAACAGTTCCTTGTAACCAATAGCCTGCATGCAAGTCGCTGTTTGAGGAAGGTTTTGCTTTAAGAGCCAGGCCGCTTCTTCCAGCAAACCCTGTTTTATCATCTGCTCGACACGTGCGTTGATTCTTTGATAAAGAAGCTGTCTTGGCTGACTGACGCAGAAAACACGGTAATCAAAGTCTTCGTTGTATTCCGACTTCTCAGACGCATGCCTGAGCAAGCGCTCCTTATCGGTACTGCGGCTGCTGTAGAGTCTTTCCAAAGCTCTCAAGACGCGTTTTTGATTATTGGGATGAAGCTGGGCCGCATATGCAGGGTCAAGTTCAAGCAGTTGTTTGTACATTGTTTCAGGGCCATTGCTTTGGGCTTCTGAAAGCAGACGCTCCCGCAGGACCGTGTCAAATTCCTGATCCGGGAACTGCATGTTTTCGACCAGCGCGGATATGTAGAGCGTCGTGCCACCGACCAGCAGCGGCGTTTTGCCACGCCGGATAATATCATTAAAACAGTGCTTCGCGGCCTCAACATAGCGTGCCGTTGAGTAATTTTCGTGCACTTCACAGAGGTCCAGAAGATGATGGGGCACCTGAGCTTGTTCCTTAGGGCTTGCTTTGGCCGTACCAATATCGAGGCCCTTGTATATTTGCATGGAGTCGGCACAGACGATTTCCGCATCAAGCCTAATCGCCAGCTGCAGCGCCAGCGCTGATTTCCCCGCCGCCGTCGGACCCGTCAGCACAATGATCGAACGCTCGTTCAGCGGTCGCGCTTGCGGCCAGGGTTTGTTAAGGTTTTCGTCATCGATTTGAAAATTTCTCATCAGACCACTCGTTTAAAGAGTTTTTCCAACTCGTAACGTGTTTTTTTGATTATGACCGGGCGACCGTGCGGGCATTGATAGGGATTGTCCAAAAGCACCAGGCGCTCGATCAAACGCTGTATCTCAGCCGTGCTTAAGAGGTCGTGGGCCTTTACAGCAGCTTTACAGGCTTTCGTGGCAAAAGCGCGCTGCAGGTTTTTACGATCCTGTTTCAAACTCAAAGGGCTGCTATCTTCGCTTATTTGGTCCAGCAAAGCTGAAAATACAGCCCGGGGATCAGCTTGGCTAAGACTGGCAGGGACAGCGCGGACCAGTACTTCGTCGTCGGAAAAACGGTCGATGTCAAATCCCAATGAGGAAATAAATTCAGCGGCTTCTTCGACCGCAGCCATTTCCGTGAAATTGATTTTGATGGTCTCTGCGCTCAACAAATTTTGAGAAAAGACCCGATTACTTGCATAGGCGGCCAGGATCTCTTCATAGAGAATTTTTTCGTGGGCGGCATGTTGGTCAATCAAATAGTAGTTGTTCTCTTCTTCCAGAATGATATAGGTATTGAAAAGCTGACCGATGATTCGCGCGCGCTGCAAAGCAGGTAAAACCTGATCCGCATTTTCGGCTACAGCATGGGCTTGCTGCTCCGGCTCCAGGTAGGTATCAACCGAAGTTGTACTCGAAGTGTTCCATTGAAATAGCGCTGTGTTTTTGATTTCAGGAAGACTTTGCGCGACGTATTGCGCTGATGCAGCTGTAAGTTGAGGAGCTTCGTCTAGAGGGCTCCGGCTTTCTTTAGCGTCCTCTACTTCAGCAGCGAGGTCCGCGGGGTGTCTTAAACCTGCAGCCAAAGCATTTTTTATGAGGTGATAGACGGCGGAGAACACCAGCTGCTCGTTCCAGAAACGCAGTTCCATTTTTTGCGGATGAACATTGATGTCAATCAAATTCTGCGGCACATGCAATTTTAGTACGGCAAAAGGATACTGGCCCTGCATGAGCGTGCCGGCATAAGCGTCTTCCAGCGCCCGCGTTAAAATCGGTGATTTTACAAGGCGGTCATTGACGAAAAACAGCTGATTGTTACGGTTACGACGTGCGCTCAGCGGTAAACCGATGGCTCCCTGCAAGCTTAAAGGGACGCCTTGTTCGGCCTCTGTCTCTGTGAGGTAAATGCTTTGCTCGGCGGACTCTTTGCCAAAAACCGCGTAAATGGTGGATCTCAGGTCATTATTTCCCGGAGTGTGGAGCACTTTTTTATTCGCATGGGTCAAGCGGAAACTGACGTCAGGGCGGGCAAGCGCCAGACGCTGTACGATTTCGCTTATCTTGGCCGCCTCGGTGCTGTCCTTCTTTAAAAACTTGTAGCGAGCCGGGGTGTTGTAAAATAAATCCCGGATGATGAAGCGGGTCCCTTCGGGGCATGCCTGCGGGACATGTTCCAGCAGCTCACCGCCCTCAATGTAAATCTTCGTACCAAAAGAGCTTCCCGCTGTCCGGGTCGTCATGGTGATCCGGCCTACCGCTGAAATCGCAGCCAGTGCTTCACCTCTAAAACCCATACTTTGAATGGATTCCAGATCATCGATATGGCTCAATTTACTGGTAGCATGGCGTTCGAAAGCCTCGAGGGCATCATCGCTGTCCATGCCCACCCCATTGTCTGTGACCTGCATGAGCTTTATTCCACCGCCCTCTGTGTCGATGGAAATGATATCAGCCGCCGCGTCGAGCGCATTTTCGCAAAGCTCTTTGATTACAGAAGCCGGCCTTTCCACGACTTCACCTGCAGCGATACTGTTCGCCGTCACTTGATCCAGCCGTTTGATTTTTCCCATTAAAGCTTCTTAGCCTCCTTGATCAGAGCATCCAGGCGATTCAGCGCATCTAAAGGCGACATCTCCTCAATGCGCAGAGCACGAAGCTCGTCGATGATTTCGTTGTAGCGGCCGAATTGCATTTGTACGGCAAAAAGATTTTGTTCACCGGGCATGGCCTCCTGCCGCTTCTTTGTGCGCAATTTTTTCTTATTCTCGTTTGCTGCTTCCAGGGTAGCAAGCAGTTCCTTGGCCCGATTAAGAATGCTGCTCGGCAATCCGGCCAGCTTGGCGACTTCAATGCCATAGCTTTCGTCTGCTCCGCCCTCCTCTATTTTATGGAGAAAGAACACTGCCTCACCCGCTTGTTTGACCGTGACGTGGGCATTGAAGATGCCTTCGTTCATCGTGCTTAAATCGGTCAACTCATGAAAGTGGGTGGCAAAAAGTGTTCGGGCCGCCAATTGCGTTTTTTCAGCGATGTATTCAATGGTCGCCCAGGCGATGGAAAGCCCATCAAAAGTCGATGTGCCCCGTCCTATTTCGTCCAGAATGATAAGACTTTTGGCTGTGGCCTGATTGAGGATATAGGCCAGTTCTTTCATCTCAACCATGAAAGTCGAATCACCCGAACCCAAATCATCGGAGGCTCCGATGCGAGTAAATACACGGTCAACAAGTCCGATATGGGCCTCTTTGGCCGGTACAAAGCTGCCCATTTGTGCCATCAGAACGATCAAAGCGAGCTGACGCATATAGGTTGATTTACCACCCATATTGGGTCCGGTGATGATGGCTAAACGTCGCTCGTCACTATTCATATCACAATCGTTGGGGACGAAGCTGCCCTTGGGTAAAAGCCGCTCCACCACCGGGTGGCGTCCATCGCGTACGAAGAGCCGCTCGCTGTGGTCTATGCTTGGCCGGCAGTAATTTTCGCGATCGGCCAATTCAGCCAGAGATTGCAAGGCATCGACTTCAGCCATGGCCTCAGCGCTTTGAGCCAGTCGTGCTTCCTCTGACTTTACTTTTTCGCGCACATCACAAAACACATCATATTCGAGCTGAATCAGACGCTGCTGCGCTGACAAAATTGAATCTTCCATTGTCTTCAATTCTTCAGTGACAAAGCGCTCCGCGTTGACGAGGATCTGTTTACGTATAAAATGCTCCGGCACCTGGTTCAAATAGGATTTAGTCACTTCAAGGTAATAGCCGAAGACCTTATTGTAAGCCAGTTTGAGATTCTTGATCCCGCTGGCCTCGCGCTCTTTGGCTTCCAGGTCCAGGAGCCAGCGTTTACCTCCTCCGGCCAGATCTTTCAGCTCGTCCAATTCTTTATTGAAACCGCGTTGTATCAAGGCGCCGTCCTTGAGCGACAGAGGGGCATCTTCAGATATTGCCGATCTGATCAGCGCGCACAGCTCCGGGAAAGCGTGCATCCGGGACAAGAGCCTTACCAGAGCCGGACTTTTGGCATCCGCCAGGAGCTGTCTGAGCGCGGGAATTTTTTCCAGCGAACTGCACAAGGTCAGCAGTTCTCTGGCGTTTAGTTGGGCGCGGCTCAGCTTGCCGATAAGTCTGGCCAGATCGTGTAATCCGCTCAGAACCTCCCTCAGCTCTTGCCTTAAAATAAAACGCTCTTTTAACTCTGCGACGGCTTCTTGACGATGCGTAATGTCGCTGTAATTCAGCAAGGGTTGTTCGATCCAGGAACGCAGCTTGCGCTGCCCCATGGCAGAACGGGTTTTGTCCATCAACCACAGCAAGGAACCATATTTTTTTCCATCACGTAAATTGGCCGTTAACTCAAGGTGGCGGCGGCACTGTGGATCAAGGGCCAGGAAATTTTCAATTTGATAAATGAGGGGGTCTTTCAAATTACCGGGAATACTGTGCTGGGTTTCATGTATGTAGTTCAACAGCCCCGAGGCCGCTTCCGGCCAGAGTACAATACCGGCATTCTCTTCCAGTGCTTTTTTGAGACGCGAGTCGTGCACGCTTTGTGTAAAATAGGAATCAGGTTTCACACTATATAAAACGCCGGACGAGTTTTTCAATTCAGTTTGGATTTGATCAGCAAAACTCTGATTACACACAAGTTCGGCAGCCTGATAGCGCGCCAGTTCATCGGCTAATTTAGCCTCTGTAGCACCCGTGGCGATAGCCGTACAGAAAAGATCTCCGGTGCTGATGTCCGCTGCGGCAAGACCGAAATAGCGGTCCAGAGCATAAATCGAGACAAGAAAATTATGTTTACTTTCGTCAAGTGTATCCGTATTTGTAACCGTTCCGGGAGTGACAATGCGGACAATACCTCGGTCCACCAGGCCTTTTGTTGTAGCCGGATCCTGGAGCTGCTCGGATATGGCGACCTTGTAATTTTTCTGGACCAGCTTGTTTATATACGATTCAGCGGCGTGGTAAGGCACGCCGCACATGGGCGCGCGTTCCTCCTGGCCGCAATCGCGTGAGGTCAAGGCAATTTCCAGCTCAGCCGAGGCGACGATCGCATCGTCGAAAAACATTTCGTAGAAATCGCCCAAACGGAAAAAGAGCAAACAATCAGGCTGCTCTTCTTTTTGGAGCACATATTGCTTCATCATGGGGCTGAGCGTCTCCATGTTGATTTGAGCAAGTTTTTCCCTGGGCAGAATTCTCACAAATAGAGTTCCTCAAGTTCGGCATTTAATGAAAAAGTTTTGGCTTCCGTTATTTTAACACGAGCAAACTTTCCCTCAAGCCGCGTACCCAGCTCAACTTCATTCAGATCAGCCAGCTGATATTGTTCGCGCAGTGCAGCGGGAAAAGTGATATTGATCAGGTGAAAATCCGAAGCACGTCCGGTGAAGCGCTGTTCCAGATGGTCACTCAAACCTTCAATCAAAACTTCATAGGATTTCCCCAAACGTGCCTGGTTGGCTTGCAGACTGTTGTCATTTTGAACTTCCAGCAAGGCTTGAAAACGTCTAGTCATGACGTCATCACTGATTTGCTCATCTAAAAGAGCGGCCGGTGTGCCATGGCGCGGTGAATATTGAAAGGTAAAGGCAGAATCAAAACCGACCTCTTTAGTAAGACGGAGCGTATCCGCGAATTCCTCTTCAGTCTCCCCCGGAAAGCCCACGATGATATCCGTGGTAATCGCTAAACCGGGCAAACGCTTTTTCGCTTCAACCACGATCTGCAAGTATTGTGCGCTGTTGTAATGACGATTCATTTTTTTAAGAATACGATCATTCCCCGATTGCATGGGCAGATGCAGGTGGCGCTCAATCTGCGGATATTTGGCCATCACGTCGAGCAAATTCAAGGAGATGTCTTTGGGATGCGAGGTCATAAAACGCACCCAGGGGATTTCGGTTTCCTCACAGATCCTTGTCAATAATTCGGCAAAACTGCAGCACTCAGATGAGTCTTTCGATATATCTGTACCAAATGAGTTGACGTTCTGACCTAACAACATCACTTCAGAAAAACCTTCAGCACTCAATTGCTTGATCTCGCTGATTATGTCATCCGCGCGGCGGCTGCGTTCGCGCCCACGCGTATACGGGACGATACAATAGGTGCAAAAATTGTTGCAGCCATACATAATCGTCACAAGCGCACGATGCTTACGTTCATGCACCACATTCAGCCCCTCGACAATAACGTCCTCGTTGCTGATGTCATATACCTTCCTGCTGCCGGACAGTCTTTTGTGCATCAATTCTCCGAGCCTGTAGATATCCTCAGGGCCGAACATCAGGTCTACAAAGGGATAGGACTGTTTAACTTTTTCGACGTGTTCATCAATTTTCATCATGCAGCCGCAGACCGCGACCAGCATGTGTTTTCTACTGTCGCGCTGATTCTTGATTCTGCCGAGGTGGCCAAAAAACTTCTGATCTGCGTTTTCGCGAATGCTGCAGGTATTGAAGACGACGAAATCTGCATCCTCCCAGGACTGCGCCGGCGTGAAACCCATGTCCTCTATTTGACCGGCCAGTGTTTCGGAGTCATGGTCATTCAATTGACATCCGAAGGTCTGGATAAAATATGTTTCTTGCAGTGGGTGTAAATCGCGAACTTTTTCGCGGTACTCTGTTTGCAGCTTCAGCATCTCCGGTAGTACAAATTGAAATTTATTTTGCTCTGTTCTCACAATGTTCTGCTTTCTCTTTATATCATTTAAAAATTTGTTGCTTTGTTATTTCGATCTAGCTGGCAAAACCGCCATCGACGGCGAATTCCTGGCAAGTAATAAAGGAGGCTTCGTCCGAAGCCAAAAATACGACCGCTGCAGCGACGTCTTCCGGTTTTCCCAAACGTGACAGCGGTGTCGCGGCCCTAAGCGCCACCCGTTCTTCACTGTTTAATTGACCATTCATTTTTCCCTCGATCACACCCGGACATATACAGTTGACTCGTATTCCGGAAGGCCCGAGTTCCTTGCCCAAAGCCTTCGTAAAGCCAATCATGCCCGCCTTGGAAGCCGAGTAAGCCACCTCACAGGACGCCCCGACCTGTCCCCAGATCGACGAGATGTTGATAATCACTCCACTCTGCCGGCTTACCATCTGCGGAATGAAGGCCTTACTCATCCTATAGCATGAACCAAGGTTGATGTTCTGTATGTTTTGCCATTCTTCTTCAGACAAATCCGTCAGCAATTTTTGACAGGCTATGCCGGCGTTGTTGATCAAGCAGTCGACGCGCATGAAATCAAGCAGGACCTCTTTGGCAAAAGCTTCACAGGCCGCGGGACTCCCCAGATCGAGCTGGTATGCTTTTACTTTGAGCCCCTGCGCGCTCAACTGAGTGGCCAGGTCCTCGACAGCAGTCATATTGGAATGTGCTTGGAGGGCCAGATTCCAGCCGTCTTTGGCCATACGTATAGCCGCGGCTCTGCCGATGTCACCGGAGGCGCCCGTTATAACGGCCGTTTTGTTTTGAGTTTTGTCGTCAGTATAAATCATTTGAAACATTCATCTATTTTAACGATGTAACGCCAGCTAAACAAGCGGATCGTTTTTTTTTAAACCATAAGACAAGACCTCAGCTTAGTATGATAAAATATTGAAATCTTTTGAGTGACTTACATTGATCATGTAGTACACTAAAAAATATTTTTGCATACCAATAAATCAAGCTGACATATGAGGAGAATCCATGAAACAAAGCAAAAAAATGATTACAGCGGGCATCTGCCTCGCCCTCGCACTGCTTCTGCCCTTCTTGACCGGTCAAATTCCGCAGATTGGGCAAGCTCTGGCACCCATGCATATTCCGGTACTGTTGGCCGGATTCTTGATTGGCGGCCCCTGGGCCGCGGTGGTAGGTTTTATCGCACCGCTGCTGCGCTTCATGCTCTTCGGCACGCCTCCGCTGATGCCAACCGGGATTGCGATGGCTTTTGAGCTGGCCGCATACGGACTGACCTCCGGTTTGATTTATAAAGCTTTGCCACGTAAAACCTGGTCTGTTTTTGTGGCACTGCTTTCAGCGATGCTGGCCGGCAGACTGGTTTGGGGCATGGCACGTTATTTCTTATCGATTTTTATCGGTCCGGCCTTCTCCGCGGAGATGTTTTTGGCCGGCGCCTTCGTCTCGGCACTGCCCGGAATAGTTTTGCACATTGTACTCGTGCCGCTGATCGTACTGGCTCTTCAAAAGGCCAAATTGCTGAAAGAATGATCAGAATTTTAATTGAGTTTTATAGGCAAAAGCGTCCGTTGCGGGTCAGTTTTGCCTGACTGGTCTTTATAAAATTATTTAGCTAAAATCGATGCATCAAAACCGGGAGGCATGAAATGATTAAAATCAACCAAAATTACTTGGCTTTAGAAAAATCTTATTTGTTCACGGATATCGCGCGAAAAGTGCAGGCATTCAGTGAGACTAAACCTGAACTGAGTATCATCAGATTGGGAATCGGTGACGTGACCTTGCCTTTACCTGAGGTCGTTATTACTGCGCTTAAAAAGGCAGCGGATGACCAGGCGAATCGTGATACATTTCATGGTTATGGACCGGAACAAGGTTACGCCTGGCTAAGAGAAAAAATTGCCGCCTACGATTTTCAAGCCAGAGGTCTCACCATAACAGCGGAAGATATTTTCGTGAGCGACGGGGCGAAATGCGATACCGGTAATTTTTTGGATATATTGGGTGATGACATTACAGTGGCCGTGGCCGATCCGGTTTATCCGGTGTACGTTGACACAAACATCATGGTTGGTAGAAAAGCGAAGATCACCAAGCTGCCTTCAACCAAAGAAACCGGCTTCATGCCGCTTCCCCCTGCTGAAGCTTACGATTTGATATACCTTTGTTCACCGAACAACCCCACCGGGGCTGTTGCAAGCCGCGAAGACCTGCAGGCATGGGTCGATTACGCTTTAAGAAACAAATCTCTGATTCTATTCGATGCGGCCTACGAGGCTTTCATCAGAAATGACGCGCCTCACAGTATTTATGAAATTCCCGGTGCATATGACTGCGCGGTCGAGTTCAGAAGTTATTCCAAAACTGCCGGTTTCACGGGTTTGCGCTGTGGTTACGTGGTCATTCCCAAAAGCTTGAAAATAGCTGCGGAAGAGGGTCAGCAATTGGAGCTGCACGGACTGTGGTCGCGTCGCCAGACCACCAAATTCAACGGTGCTTCTTACGTCATTCAGCGCGCGGCTGAGGCGCTCTACACCCCTGAGGGTCAAGCACAATGCAAAGCGAACATTGATTATTATTTAAACAACGCCTCTCTTCTGAAAGAAGGCTTAACTTCCTTAGGCTATCGTTGCAGTGGCGGCGAGAATTCGCCATATGTCTGGGTGGAAGTGCCGGAGGGCTATGACTCATGGTCTTTCTTCGACTACCTGCTGCAGGAATATTCGATTGTGACCACACCGGGTTCCGGCTTCGGAGCTTGTGGTGAAGGATACATCCGCTTGTCGTCTTTTTGTTCCGGGGAAGCCGCCCGCACTGCCGTTGACCGCTTTGCCAAAGGCAGCTGATGCAAAACAACTCAGCCTTCAATTTGTGAAGATGAAACTTTTTCGATATCAAAAACAGCCGGGCGTTCATACACCCGGCTGTCTTTTTTCAAATACTGTCCACGAATTCTTTGAACAGAAATTCCGTGTCCTCAGGACCGGGATGTGCTTCGGGGTGAAATTGCACGGAAGAAATATTTTTTCCGATAACTTTAAGACCTTCCACCGTTTCGTCATGCACACTTTCATAAGTCACTTCAGCCCCGACAGCGGCCAAACTCTCGCGTACTACGACATAACCGTGATTCTGTGAACTGATGAAAAGCTGCTTGTCTTTCAGGCGTCTGACGGGGTGATTCTCACCACGATGGCCGAATTTCATTTTTACGGTTTGAGCACCCAAAGCCAGGGCCAGAAGTTGGTGCCCCAGGCAGATCGCGAAAATGGGGACGTCCGTCCGGATCAGCTGACTGACCACTTCGATCTCAGCCGTGCAGACACGCGGATCGCCGGGCCCGTTAGCCAGAAAAATTCCATCGGGTTTGAGCCCCAGCACTTCATCCGACGAACTGTTGTGAGGCATCGCAGTGACACGGCAGCCTAAAACGGCGAAATTATCGGCCATGGAGCGCTTTGAACCATAATCCATCAATACGATATGTTTTCCGTTCGAAGCTGTTTTAGGAGCAATTTCGAAGCGCTGCGCGGGGCTCACTAAAGCGACCTGGTTGGGCATTTTCCATTGTTCGATTTCTGCGAGCACGGCAGCCTTGTCAAATTCGCCGAAACAAAGCTTGCCGTTCATGCTTCCTTTTTCACGCAATTGAAAGGTCAATGCTCGGGTGTCAATGCCATACAGACCCGGTACATTGTGTTGTTTAAGCCAGCTGTCCACGTCCATGGTGGCGCGAGGATCTTTACTGCCTACGTGATACTGTCTGACCAGAACAGCGGAAAGATGTAATTTGGGTGATTCCATCTGTTCGACAAACACCCCGTGGTTGCCAAATTCTGGAAAGGTCATGACAACGCCTTGTCCCCCGTAGCTCGGGTCTGACAAGGTTTCTGTGTAGCCACCCGGTGCGGTCGTGAAGACCACCTCACAGACCACATCATGTATCGCGCCGAAGCCGTACCCATGATACTCACTGCCGTCCGCCAAAACGAGACAGCCGACCTGTTTATTCTCAGATAATTGCATTTAAATTCCTCCCTCTTCAGGCAAAAGCGAATCAACGAAATATGCAGGATCAAAGTCCACCAGATCGTCGGCCTGTTCACCCAGACCTGCGAAATAGATGGGGACTTTCACCAGATCAGCGACCGCCAGCGTGACCCCGCCTTTGGCATTGCCGTCCAATTTTGTAATTATCAGACCACTCAAATCAACAATTTTACAGAACGCCTCGGCCTGCAGCAGAGCATTTTGACCTGTCGTGGCATCAATCACCAACATGGTTTCCACACGGGTTCCGGGTGCCGCTTTGTCGATGATGCGGCGCATTTTAGCTAATTCGTCCATCAAATTCTGCTTGTTGTGTAAACGTCCGGCGGTGTCGATCAGCAGCAAGTCACTTTTTCTGGCCACTGCGGCTTGCACCGCGTCGTAGACCACTGCGGCGGGGTCTGCTCCGGCTTTATGGGAAACCACTTCGGTGCCGCTGAGCTTGGACCAGTGTGCCAATTGCTCGATGGCCGCAGCCCTGAAGGTATCGGCCGCCGCGACCAGGACTTTGAAGCCTTGTTTTTTGTAGCGCATGGCGAGCTTGCCAACCGTGGTCGTTTTGCCCGTCCCATTGACACCCACCATGAAGATGACTTGGAGCTGGCCCGTTTGAGGAGTATAGGTCTTTTTTTCACCCAGGAGCTCCAGCATGCTGGCTTTAAGAACCGATCGAATATGCTGCTTGTCTTTGTTGTGACTGCGTTTCAGATCTTCACGCAGCTCAGACAAAACGCGTTCTGTGGTCTTCTGGCCCATGTCGGCTTGAATGAAAAGCATTTCCAGTTCTTCAATCAATTCGTCGTCATCGCCCGAAAATACCGCCTGAATTTGAGCAAATCCCTGGCTGAAAAAATCCCTGGTTTTCGTTAAACCCTCTTTAAATTTATCAAATAATCCCATAATCGATCCTTAATCACCAAGTACCAGCGAGAGGATGCGCGAAACACCCAGCTCCTGCATGGTTACACCGTAAATACTGTCTGCGGCCTCCATCGTACCTTTGCGATGAGTGACCAAAATAAATTGTGTGTTGTCCGCGTAATTTTTTATGTAATCCGTGAATCTGAAAACGTTGCTGTCATCCAAAGCGGCTTCAATTTCATCCAGTACACAAAAAGGCGTCGGACGCAGTTTCAGTATAGCAAAAAGCAAAGCGATTGCCGCCAGAGAGCGCTCTCCTCCGCTGAGCAGAAGCATGTTCTGCAATTTCTTTCCCGGTGGTGAAGCCTTGATCTCAATATCGCCTTCCAAAATGTCCTTGTTGGCTTCGAGGCTGATTTCGGCTTTGCCGCCGCCGAACAACTCGCGGAACACGATTTGGAAGTTTTCGTTGATTTTCATGAAGTTTTCATTGAATTGTTGACGCATCAGCAGGGTCATATCGTTGATCAATTGATCTAACTGGGCTTTGGCCGTCAAGATATCGTCTTCTTGTTTTTTCAAAAAATCATAGCGCTGCGAAAGTGATTGATAATCTTCCACGGCGTTGACATTGACCGCACCTAGAGCGCGAATCGATTGTTTGAGACTTTGGACGCGGGGGCCGACGACGTTGCTTTGTAAGTTCTCGACTCTATATTTCGCGGCATTGTCATAGGTGAGATTATAATTTTCCCAGAGCTTGTTCCGCAGTTCATCCAATTGGATATTAAGCTGTTCAGTACGGTTTTCGAGCCGGTTCTTCTCGGCCTCAACTGCATTGAGCCGCGCATTATGTTCGCGCAGAGCATCAAAGAGCTCGGCTGCTTCCGTGTCGAGTCGTGTCTGCTCATTTTCCAATAGAATCAAGGCCTGTTCTTCTGTCCCGCTGCTGTCGTTGATGACCTGTAAAGTGTTTTCCGCGCTCAGTATCGTTTGTTCATTCTGATATGAAGTTTCGGCCAATTTGTCCAAAGCTGCTGCATGCTCTGAAATTTGTTGATCAAGGCGTGATATTTCTGTATTAATGCGTTCGTCAATGCTGCGTTCCGCTTGATATTTCTGAAACTGCTTCTGATATTCAGCTTCAGCTTCAGCAAGCTTGTCTCGAAGGGCTTCTCTTTTAGCGGCGTGCGCACTGTTTTGCGCGTCATGTTCCTTGATTTTGGCTTCAAGCACGCTGAGTTCGGTCATCGCGGCTTGCTCCTGCTCCGCGAGTTTGATCAGGTCGCTGCCACTGCCCTTTTCCTGTGCTTCCAGCTTGCTCAGGCGTTCGATCAGCTGCTCGCGGAGATTTTCCGTCCTGCTGATACGCGCCTGCATCTGTTCGATTTGTGCTTCGTGGAAAGCCAGTTTTTGTTTCTGAAGCAGGGCGGATTGCGACGTGGTTTCAAGCTCATGGCCGCGAATTTTCAGTGCCTGAGCACTTTGTTCGATTTTTTTCTCGCTGTTAGGCAAAAGCTTTTCAAAACTTTTGTACTGTTCCAGTGCTTCGGACAACAAGCGCTTCCGGCTTAACAGACTGCTCTGATTTCTGAACTGTCCACCGGTCATCGCACCGCCGGGATTGATGACATCACCTTCCAGCGTAACGATTTTCAAACTTTGTCCGAATTGTCTGGCCAGGCGAGCAGCTGCATTTAGATCAGGACTGATGACCGTGCGCGCTAACAGCAGCTCGATCGCAGGCGCTATTTCAGGCGGATAATTGATCAATTCGTGAGCCAGGCCCAAAAAATCACCACCACGCTGTGCCTGGATTTTTTTCAAGACATCATTTCCAAGGAAGCGAGCTTTGACACTGTTCAAGGGCAAAAATGTCACACGGCCTTTTCGTTCAACTTTCAGGACGTTGATCAATTCGGCTGCGCTGCGCTCATCCTGAACGACCACATTTTGAATGGCCGCCCCAAGCGCGGTTTCAAGCGCACGCTCATAATCACCGGGCACGCTGATCAGACTTCCCACACTGCCTTTGATCACTGCTTTAAAACGCGATTCACGAGTGGCGTAATCCAGGATGAATTTGACAGCCTCGTTGTAACCTTCCATGTTTTGCTGCATTTCACGCAGGGTATCCAGCTTGAAGCCGAGCTGGTCCAATTGCTGGACCTGTTTATTGTAAGTGCCTTGAAAATCTGCAAGTTCCTGTTTCGCAAGTTTTAAAGCCGACTCCTGAGTGACAAGCAAAGCTTGTTCTCGTTGGTCGTCCTGCGCAGCTTGTGCCAGTTCATTTTCCAGCTTGAGCAATGCAGTCGATAACTGTTCAAACTCAGCGACCGCATGATCAATTTGTGCTCGTAAATCGATCTGCACGAGGGCCAGTTGGTCTTTCGCAAGCGTTTGGCTGGACTTTTGACCTCGAATATCGAGTAAGGCGGACTGTGCTTTGCTCAGGCTGTCACGCAGCTCGTTTTGTGCCGTGATTTTATCGTTTATTTTGAGATTGAGCTTATGAGCCGTCTCTTGAAGCTCATCTACCGAGCCCCTGGCCAGTTTGAGCCGCTCTTCGTCCAGTCCTGCTTGCGTTTGACGCGAGGCCAGTTCATTATGCAGATCGGCTTTTTGTTTACTAAGCTGAGCTATCCCTGACCGGTGGTTGTTTTGCTCTGATTTATTTTGTTCTTTTTGTGATTTCAACTGCGCCAGACTGTTTAGTGCGGCTTCCCGTTCGAGATTGCGCCTGTCTTTGTTGCGGCGTCCCTCTTGTAAAAGCTGTGCAAGTTCAGCTAAGCGAGCACGCATACGCCTATGCTTTTCTTCGAGCGCTAAACTCATCTCTATGGCCTGCTCAGACTGGAGGCTGATATTATCCAAATGTTCCCGCTGTTCTTTTAGAAGTGCTGTTTTTGTGTCAACGGAATGCAGCGTCAAAGCGACTTCAAGTTTTTTTAGTTCGTCGTACCACTCCAAATACTGCTGCGCTTGTTCCGCTTGTTTTTTCATCGGGCCGAGCTGACCACTCAACTCCGTCAAAATATCATTGACACGTGTCAGATTGTTTTCGGTCTGTTCAAGCTTGCGCAAGGCTTCATCACGCCGGGTCTTGTATTTCTGAATACCTGAAGCTTCTTCAAAGACCTTTCTGCGGTCCTCGGATTTGGTGCTGAGAATTTCATCAACCCGACCTTGACCGATGATGGAATAACCATCGCGCCCCAGTCCCGTATCCATAAATAGCGAGTGAACATCCTTCAAACGACAAGCCGTCTGATTGATTAGATAGTTACTTTCACCTGAGCGAAACAAGCGCCGGGTTATGGCCACTTCACTGTATTCAATGGGCAGCTGGGCATCCGAATTGTCGATTATCATGGTGACTTCGGCAAAACCAAGCGGTCTGCGGGTATTCGTACCGGCAAAAATGACGTCTTCCATTTTTCCGCCGCGCAGTGCTCTGGCGCTCTGCTCACCCAGTACCCAGCGAATCGCGTCTGTAACATTCGATTTACCACTGCCGTTCGGGCCTACGATGGCTGTCACACCCTGATGAAAAAGGATCAGCGTGCGTTCAGTAAAGGATTTAAAACCTTGAATTTCGAGCGATTTTAGGTACATTTTGACCTTTCAGTCCGGAATTTGGAGCCTGGCAGAACCTGCATCCAAGCGAAAATTATAGCATATTGAGCACGTGCTTGGCGGCCTGCTGTTCAGCTTGTTTTTTTGTCCCGCCGCTGCCCTCTGCTTCATAAGCACCAAATTTAACTTGCGCAGTATAGACCTTTTTATGTACCGGCCCGTCTGAGGCCACGATCTTGAATTCCACCGGCAAAGGTTCAGCAAGACCCTGAGCATATTCCAAAAGCGCGGTCTTGTAGTCATTGGACAGCTTACCTGCCAGGGCCAGGGCAATGTACGGCCGAAATAGCTTGTTTATACAGGCTTCCGCGCATGAGAAGCCGGATTCAAGAAACATGGCCCCGAATATCGCTTCCATGGCATCTGCCAGTATAGAGGGTTTTTCCCTTCCACCGTCCACGATCTCGCCATTGCCCAATTGTAAATATTCGGCCAAAGAAATGCGTTGAGCGCAATCCGCCAGCGATTCCTCACAAACGACGGCTGCTCTGAGTTTGGTCATCTGGCCTTCTGATAGATTCGCTTCTTGCGTAAATGCGTTCGCCGCGACACTCAAGCCCAAAACCGCATCTCCTAAAAATTCCAGGCGCTGATTGTTCTCGAGAGTCAAATTGGGCTGCTCGTGTGTGAAGCTCCGGTGTGTCAAGGCTGTTATCAAGAGCATGCGATTCATGAACTGATAATTCAGCGAAGTTTCCAGTTGGTTCAGGTCTGCCGCCTGTTTATAGAATTGATCGAATTTTTCAGTCATCATGAAAATGTTTCCTTTGTTTCAGATATAAAAAAAGGCGAAGCTGCTCGCTGTCGCCTGAGTTTATAAGCAGGTATGGTTTCAAATATTCTTTTTGATAAAATCGACCGCATCACCTACGGTTTTGATTTTTTCAGCTTCTTCATCGGGAATGCTCAGACCGAATTCTTGTTCCATAGCCATGACCAGCTCAACAATGTCCAGTGAATCCGCGTTCAAATCATCTGTGAAATTGGACTCCATCGTGATGTCATCCGAATCCGTGCCGAGTTGCTCTACCAGAATATTGGCAATTTTTTCAAATATTAGTTCTTCTTTCATTTACAATAACCTCCATTATTGGTTTATTAAATCTTTTAACTGTTTTTAGTATAGCTTTGCGCCCTTGTCAAGTAATATTTATTTTTTCTCTTGATTGATTTTATCAAGGACGTGGCTAGCATAACGGGAAATGCTTTGATTGTCAAACCGTATTTAAAATATATTTATTCAAAAGGTTTTTGTCAAAGCTTTTTGTCATAATCAGGACCGCTTGCCGGCTTATTGCGGCTATTGGAGAGACTAATGAGCCATATTTTGGATTCGGCTATTTGTCAAATTTTAAAAGTGAGAGATTATTCAAAATATACTGATAACCCGACACTACGGCTAAAACAACAGCAATCCAAATCGCGGCGTCACCCGGGTATTTAAGGTACGCGACGTATGGCAGCCAATCCACGGGCACGATAGTGCGCAGCGCGAGTTCAACCATGATGATGATCACCGCCACGATTTGGGAAACGGTTTTCGCCTTGCCGAGGTTATTGGCTGCGATGACATGTTGTTGTTCCGCACCCAGCATGCGTACACCTGTTACGACAAAGTCCCTGAAAAGGAAAATAATCGGCACCAGCGCATGAATTCGGTTCAGCTGCACCAGAGCGATGGTCACGGATAAAATCAGCAATTTATCGGCAATCGGGTCCAGAAATTTACCGAAATTACTGACCAGGTTCTGACTGCGGGCGATTTTGCCATCGTAATAATCAGTTATCGAAGCAATGACAAAAACAAACAAGGCCAAAATCATACCGTAGCGGAAGACGAATTCATTCCAGCCGGCCGCAAATGCGAAAGGCAAGGGCAGCATAAACACCAAAATAAATGGCACCAGGATGATTCGGACTATAGTCAGTTTATTCGGTAAATTCACTTTCACATACTCCAATCAAATCGTAAGCTTGCGACTCTACGATCCGCACCGGGTACAATTCCCCGATAAGCGGCTCAAAATGCTCAAACAGCACATAACAGAGGGTATCAATTTCAGGTGCCTGCGCTTCGGTACGTCCAACATAGAAAAGGCCGTCGTCCGCCGTTCCCTCTATCAGAACAGTACGAGTCTCCCCCGCCATGGCTTTGATTTTACTTTCATGAATACTTTGTTGCAAGCGCATTACCTGATCAAATCTTGATGACGCCACATCAGGATCCACTGCAGGCTCCATTTCAGCTGCAGCCGTACCCTCTTCAGGCGAAAACAAAAAACATCCCAAATGGTCGAATTTGATTTCCTCAATAAATCGCATGAGTTCTGCGAATTCTTCATCGCTCTCACCGGGAAACCCGACCATGACGGTTGTTCTGATAACAACATCCGGCAGATGTGCTCTGATTCGAGCAAAAGTGGCCCGTAAACCGGCCTGCCGATCGCGCCTGTACATTCTCTTGAGTACACCGTCTGCAGCGTGTTGAATGGGTAAATCAATGTATTTCAGAATATTTTCGTGCTTGTTCATGACGTCCAGAACCTCGTCTGTCAGTCCATCACTATAAGAATACAAAAAGCGAATGCGGGGAAAGTCCAGCGCGGCCAGTTCGTCCAGGAGTTCAGCGAAACTCATCTGTCCGTAAATATCCAAACCATAGGATGTTGTGTCCTGGGCGACCAAAATGAGCTCCCTGATACCCAGCTTCGACAATGCGCGTGCTTCGGCGAGAATATCTTCCTTCGGCCGTGATATCATGTCCCCACGGATGCCGGGAATCGCGCAGTAGGCGCAATGGTGACGACAACCTTCAGAAATTTTCAGATACGCGTAGCTGGAATGACTGGGTACGCGATCCGCACGTAAATGAGCAATGCCCGCTGATGTGGAGTGGTCATTAAATACAAGCGGATCGGTATTTCGTGCCGGATCATTGTGATCCGGATCGGTATTTTCGGGCCGTTTTTCGAATAGCTTGTCCAAACAAACCGCGACATCCTGGTAATGGGCTGTGCCCAATATTGCATCTACCTCGGGCAAATTCGCTTTGATCTCTTCGGCATAGCGCTGGGCCAGACAGCCGGTCACCAGCAAATTGCGGCATTTACCACTGATTTTATGCTCTGCAGCATCCAGTATCGCAGCGATGGCTTCCTCTTTCGCGGATTGGATAAAACCGCAGGTGTTCACAATAATGGCCGATGCCTCTTCCGGGTCGGTCGTCAAATTATAGCCGGCATCCTTGAGGATCATCAGCATATTTTCGGCGTCTACCTGATTTTTTGGACATCCCAGTGAAATCAGTGCGACATATTCTTTGGTCTTGTGCTCGTCATGCCTATTCAAATTTGTTTATCTCGCTAATTCTTTATACTTGTTTATTCAAACATGCAAAAGTATAGCGCAAGCGCGAAGCCCGTCAAGAATGGTTTCGTAGCGAAAGCCGTGCGCCGTGCAATTACGGATTATTTTATGACACAATTTTTGTCTTTCAGCTGAATCCGTCTCGTTTTCGCGCAGTATTTCCAGTTCATGCGCGAATTTGGCATTGATGAATTCCAGGAGCAGGCCTGCGTCGTTTGACTCCGGGGGATGTTCCGACTTGAATTTTTCGAGTACTTTTTTATTTATGCCCAGTTTACTCATGCGCAGCGTGAATGCATTGATCGACTCGCGTTTACTGCCGCTTCTTCTTTTCCAGTAAGCCAAGAGGATGGCCTCATCCTTGATATAGCCATCTGCGCTTAAACCCAGCAGCACCTCTTTGATCAGCTTGTTGTCATAGCCTTTTTTCTGCAGCTTCTGAATAATTTTACCGCTCGTCTTCGCGCCATAAGAAATGTATTCTATGGCTTCCATACGAGCGGTCTGTATTTTTACTTTAAGTTCAGTGGTTTCCACTATGGTTATTTATAAATTGTCCAAGTCTAGCAAATCGTCGATAAGGTTTTTATCGTTATCAAAAACCTCGTCTACAGACAAGTCTGCATCGCCGATGGGACCGGTGTATTCAGGCTCTTCAACGATTGTTTCGATCAATAATTTGTCGCGTAGTTTAAGTTCGATCTCATCCGAAATTTCCGGGTGTTCCTTGAGGAAGTTTTTAGCGGCTTCTCTGCCCTGGCCGATGCGCTGATCATTGTAGGAGAACCAGGCGCCGCTCTTATTGACAATTTCTTCGTTGACCGCCAAATCCAAAATATTACCGACCTTGGATATGCCTTCACCGTAAATCAGGTCAAATTCAGCTTCTTTAAATGGAGGAGCCATTTTATTCTTCACTATTTTGATTCTGGTGCGGTTACCGATTGCGTCAGTACCGCTGCGCAAGGTTTCAATGCGGCGGACATCCATTCTGATCGAGGCATAGAATTTCAAAGCGATGCCTCCGGTAGTCGTTTCAGGGTTTCCAAACATGACACCAATTTTCTGACGCAATTGATTGATAAAAATCAGTACGGTATTTGATTTACTGATAACGCCGGCAAGCTTTCTTAAAGCCTGGGACATCAGGCGCGCCTGCTGACCCATGGACGCATCGCCCATATCACCATCAATTTCGGCTTTGGGAACCAGCGCAGCGACAGAATCAACCACGACAACATCGACCGCTCCGCTGCGGATCAGCGCTTCGGTGATCTGCAGCGCCTGTTCACCATTGTCCGGTTGGGAAACGATCAGGTTATCTATATCTACACCTAATTTCTCGGCGTAAACAGGATCAAGTGCGTGCTCGGCATCAATAAAAGCAGCGTATCCATTGCGTTTTTGCGCTTCGGCAATGATGTGCAAAGCGACCGTAGTTTTTCCTGACGACTCAGGACCATATATTTCCACGATGCGCCCACGAGGAACACCACCGATGCCCAGAGCAACGTCCAGGGACAAAGCGCCGGTAGGAATTATGGATATGTGGGTCGCGGCATGATCGCCTAAACGCATGACCGCACCTTTACCGCATTTCTTTTCTATCGCGCTCAGTGCGTTGTCCAAGGCTTGCCTGCGTTCCGCGCCTTCAATCTGAACAACCTCTTGGTTTGATTTCATCCCTTTTTTATCTGCCTTCGCCATATAGCTCCCTCACAAATTTATAATAGAACAATTGTTTCTTTTATTATAGCAAAGCAAATATACCCGTCAAGTTTAAATAAGCAACATTTGTTCGCAATTTTACTTAAATGACCGAAAAATCTTTGAGGATGCTGAGGCGCAGCTGGTTCAGCGCGTTTAAAGCAGCCTGCTGCTGGATTTTCAGGCGATCACCATTGAAGAGATACTTCTTGACCACACAAGAATTTTCGGAAGCAACGGCCACAAAAACGGTTCCGACAGGCTTTTCCGGAGTTCCGCCCGACGGACCGGCCACACCTGTGATCGCGCAGGCGTAGTCCGCCGAGAATTTACTGCGGCAGTTTTGGGCCATCGTCTCGGCTGCAATCGCACTGACCGCACCCTCGGTCTGAATGATGTTTTCAGAGACACCAAGTTCTCTAACCTTTGCTTCGTTGGAATATGTAACTATAGAGCCCAGAAAATATTGTGAAGCACCCGCCAGTTCTCCGATCTCCGCACTCATCAAACCGGAAGTGCAGCTTTCGGCCAAAGCGAGCGTCAGCCCCTGCGACGTGCATAAATCGGCCACCACTTGCGGCATTTTCCGTTCACCGATTTCATAGATATAGTCACCCAGCTTCTGCTTGAAAGCATCCAGCATCTGCTGAGCCAGATGGGGCTCTTCACCGTTTCGATACTTTTCGGTGATCCGGAACATGACCTCTCCGGTAGACGCGTAAGGTGCCAGACTGGGGTTGTCCTGGCCGTCAATCAGGTCATTGACCTGAGCTTCAGCAGAGGATTCGCCTATACCGATGAGCCTGATAAAAATATTTTTTATACGATAAGAGATGGTCTGCATAAGGTAATCTTTGACTTGCTCTCTGAACATCGGTCTGTTTTCGTTGGGCGGACCCGGCAAAAAAATGATGCTGCGCTTTTCGCCCTTGTACATGAATTCCATGATGGCACCGGGAGCTGTCCCGTTGTTATTGACGATCACTTGACCTGACACAGGCAGGAGAGCCTGTTTGTAATTGCTCGCGGTGGCGGTTCTGCCCAAACGCTCGAAATATGAGCTGATTTTATCCGCCTCATAGTCGTTCATTTGTAGTTCTACTCCGGCAACTTCCGCTGCGCAAGCCATGGAAATATCATCCGCCGTCGGTCCGAGTCCACCGCTGAGAAGCACGCAATCGCTGCGCTCCAGCGCCTGCCTCAGACAAGCCTTCAGTCTTTCAGGATTGTCGCCGCAGCTCACTTGGAAGTACGAAGAAATGCCCATATCGCTCAGTTGACGTGCGTAGTAGCTCGCATTGGTATTGACGATCTGGCCCATCAGTATTTCAGTACCAATAGTCAATATTTCTGCACTTTCGATGGTGATTCCGAAATGGTTATGCATATAATAACTCCTGCCCTGCCTCCAGGCTGATTATTTTTCGTCCAAGTTTTTTCTGGTTTCCCACTGAATTCGATTGATCAAGAGTTTTCTGGGTTTGGCCCCCTCGTGAGGGCCGATGATTCCGGCCAATTCCATCGCGTCGATGAGTCGGGCCGCGCGGGGGTAGCCGATGTTCATGCGCCTCTGCAAAATGGAGACTGAAGCGTAGCCTGCGTCCAAAAGAACTTCCACTGCCTGATCGAAGAGCTCATCTTCCTGGGCGTTATCTTTTCCACTTGATTTGGTGTTTGACGTCGCAGTCATGATTGTTTCAGCGGCGGCTCCATCGAAACCGGAGATTTCCTGCGCGGTGATGAAAGAGATCACTTTTTCGACCTCGTGATCTGAGAGAAACGCACCCTGCCCACGCTTGGGCTTGGGCAGACTCTGTGGGAAATAGAGCATATCACCTTTGCCGAGCAGCTTTTCTGCCCCACCAATATCAATGATGGTCCGCGAATCAACTTGCGAGGAAACAGCAAAAGCAATTCTGGACGGGATATTCGCTTTGATAACACCGGTGATGACGTCAACAGAGGGTCTTTGTGTCGCAATGATGAGATGGATGCCGGCGGCACGTGCCATGGCGGTCAGTCTGGCGATTGAATCCTCAACTTCATTGGGCGCGGTCATCATCAGGTCCGACAATTCGTCAATGACCACCAAAATCAGCGGCACACGAGGCTCACCTTCCATTTCCAGGCTTTCGTTGTAGCCACTCAGATCACGAACGCCCTTTTCAGCGAACAGAGCATAGCGGCGGGTCATTTCAAGCACGGCCCAGTTCAAAGTATTGGCCGCTTTTTTGGGATCCGTAACGACCGGAGCCAATAAATGCGGGATGCCATTGTAAACACTCAGTTCGACTACTTTGGGGTCAATCATCAGCAGCTTGACCTCGTCCGGTTTGGCGCGGTATAAAATACTGATCAAGATTGAATTGATGCAAACGGATTTACCCGAACCGGTGGCCCCGGCAATCAGTAAATGCGGCATCTTGGTCAAATCACAAAGGATGGGGGCTCCGGGGATGTCACGACCGAGCGCGACCGTCAGCTTGGATTTGGCATTCTTAAATTCAGCGGATTCAATTAAGCCTCGCAGCGAAACCGGCGCGGTTTCTTTATTGGGGATTTCAATGCCGATGGCCGATTTTCCGGGAATTGGCGCTTCGATGCGCACCCCCACTGCGGCCAGACTGAGCGCGATGTCATCAGCCAAACTTACAATTTTCGAAACTTTCACACCTAAACCGGGAGTCAACTCGAAGCGAGTGATGGCGGGACCGGTGGTTATGTTGATGACTTTGGCCTCAACACCGAAGCTTTTTAAAGTGTCTTCCAGTTTTTTACCCAGAGCTTGCACTTCTTGAGCTTGTCTGCGGGTATCCGTCGTCATCCCTGGCTGCAGCAGGGTTATGGGCGGAAGCTTGTAGGGTTTGTCTTTTTTGATCGGGACGTATTTTTTTACATCCGCATCCAGGTCAGTCTGATGGGATGTGGGCGGGGCAAATGCGGCGTCGGCTTTCCCCGCGTCGTCGCTTCTTCCTGCGACATGCGGAGTCTGCCTTGCTGCGTGCGGATCTCTAAATTTTTCACGGTCAATTCCATCAAACTTACGGATGCTGCCGACTTTTTCAGCAAGATCCGTGTCCAATTCGGGTTTATAGTAGGCTTCTTCATCATCGTAACTTTCCTGTAAAACCTCGTGCAGTTCGGCTTCCAGGCTTTCACTCAAATTTGGCCGGTCAACTCTGGTGTTTAAAAATTCAGGAATATGGAAACTTTGATTACTTGGCGGCATCGAATTACCCAGTTCAGACATCAAATCCAGAGGTTCTTTGGCCTTGCCGGCATCATAGGAAGCGATAGGTATACCAACGAAGCCCTCCGTTTCCGGCTTCTCCTTAAAAGCTGACGTCGCGTCCCACTCAGGATATTTACTCAGCAGGCCCATGTCTTCCGGGTTGAGATGCACCGCACCGCCTTCTTCCACGTCACTGAAATTTATGAAGCCGGACGTGCCATCCGGAATACCCGACGGCATACTCAAATCCAAATCATTGAAATCATCGTGATTACTTGCCCCTCCGATTTCCGGATAGGCCTGGGCCGTTGAATTGTTCTTATAATTTTGAACGACAGGCTCTTCAAGATAATCTTCGTCATCCACGTAAGATTGGTTGATTCTTCTATTTTCAATGCTTTGCTTTACACGCTGATTAACTTGTCCGCTCACATTTTTAGCCTGATCGACGAAACGGCTCAAGAAGGCACTGAGCGATAAGTTGATGACAAGCACCATTTCGATCAGAACAGCAAAAACAAGCAAAATCACGGTACCGATCTGACCCAGGACACGTTGTAAGCCCAATCCGAGCAGGCCGCCCAGGAGGCCTCCGCAAGCCCTGCCGTTCAGCAGGGGAACGTCCTGTGGTTCTATGCTGCCGGACCAAAGCACGCTGATAGCCTGAAAGGCACTGTATTCATTCTGATTTGTCATGGTGGTCAGCTTAAAGTCGTCGTATGTGAAACCAAACACTTGAATAAAGGTGCTGGCCAGTATCAGCAGGATCAGGATGTGCTTGATGCGTCTGGACGCGCGGTCGTTTTTCTTTTCAACAAAATAGTCAATCGACATATAAAGAAAAATGGCCGGTAACGCGTACGCGGCCGCACCAAAGAGGCCTTTGCCCATACCCAGGAACAATTGACCCAAAATTCCGGTCGTGCCTGCGTCGAAGTAATAGGCAAAAGCGAGAAACAAAGCCAAAGCCATAAAGACAATGCCGTTGATGTCGTGACGGTGACGCATCGAACTTGAGCTGAATCTATTGTCTTGACTCATATCAGCCCGCTTTTTTGCTGAGCCGTCAAGAGGATGGCTATGACGGTTTTGGCATCTTCGATTTGTCCACTCAAGGCCATTTGATAGAGTGATTTGAACGGTAACTTTACAGTGCTCAAAAATTCACCCTCATCCAGATTGATTTTTCCCTGGCTCAGTTCAGTCGCCAGATAGAGATACAGTACTTCAGTATCGTAACCGGGGGTTGGCAGAAATTGGCCCAAAAATTCCATTTTTCCAGCAATGCAGCCGGTTTCTTCCTCAAGTTCGCGAACGGCACAAGAGAGTGGATCCTCATTTTTTTCAAGCTTGCCTGCCGGCATCTCCAAGAGTTCCTTTTCCACGGCTGTACGGAACTGACGAACCATAAAACAGTTGCCGTCTTCGTCGAGGGCCAGCACTCCGGCACCCCCGTTGTGCACAACAATTTCACGCTCAGCCATTTGTCCGTTCGGCAAAAGGACTTGACGCATGACCAGTTCTACAACTCGTCCTTTGTAAATGCTCTCATTGGATATGGTTTCTTCCATCAACATGCTTTCCTCAACAAAATTATTATCTTTACATTTTAACATCAAAACATCTGTGAATAGTATCAAATAGATTACTAAACACCTTTTTCAGCTTTGAAGCTTTTGACCGCCTGCACCGCCAATTCATCACAGCGGTTGTTGTAGGGGTTATCGGCATGACCCTTGACCTTGTGCCAGTTCACTGAGTGGATCGCGGTGAGTTCCAGCAATTCCTGCCATTGCTCCTTGTTACTGACCGGCTGACCGGCTGAGTTTTTCCAGCCGTTTTTTAACCAGTTATTGATCCAGCACAATTTAAATGCATTGACCACATAAGCGGAATCACTGTAGACATCGACCTGACAAGGACGCTTCAATGCTTTAAAGCCTTCGATGACGGCTTGAAGTTCCATACGGTTGTTGGTGGTATTGGGATGAGCACCGAACAGTTCTTTTTCATGTCCTGCTGCTATTAAAATCGACGCCCAGGCACCAACACCCGGATTACCGGAACAAGCGCCATCCGTGTAGAGGGCTACTTTGGTCAATTGATCATCCATCAGCTTTGTTTTGCCATTTCGTGATTGCGTGTGGCTGCTGTTTCTACCGCGGTCATAACAGACGCGCGAAAGCCCATTTCTTCTAAAGCGTGAACCGCAGCGATGGATGTGCCGCCCGGTGAGCAGACCATGTCCTTGACCCGGGCCGGGTGCAAAACTTCTTGCTCCAGCAGGATCGCCGATCCTTTGAGCGTTTGAATGGCCATTGCCAGCGCGGTATCTCGGGGCAGGCCCATTTTGACACCTCCATCAGCCATGGCTTCGATGAACATCATCACATAGGCGGGACCGCTTCCGGATACCCCCACGACCGCGTCAATCGCTTTTTCAGGCAAAACAAAGCAGCGCCCGCAGGCTGAAAAAATCGATTCGGTCAACGCAATTTGTTCGGCATCTGCGCCGTCGAAGCTTAATGAAGAACAAGCCTCGGCCACCATAGCAGCCAGGTTGGGCATGACGCGGCACAAGGCAGCTTCAGGCAAGGCGTTTCTGAGACTGGCCAGGCTGACTCCGGCAGCGATGGAAATAAGCAGTTGTCCGCGACGAAATACCTCGTTCAATTCCCGGCAGACCGTGGCGATCACATCGGGTTTGACGGCCAGGATCACGGCGTCCATTTGTCCGGCATCCTGAAGTTCGCGCACACCGGCCAGATTGAGTTGAGCCTGCAGGGCTTCTGCTTTTGAAATCTCGCTGTCATTGAGAAATATCTCAGCAGCACGGCCGGCCTTGCTTTTCGAAAAGCCTTCAACTAAAGCCTTTCCCATGTTTCCGCATCCAATGAACATTACTTTCATAAGCCTGGTCAGCCTTTCTTTCATAAACTATTTGTATTGGGGTCCATGCATACCTAAATATGCTCATTTACTACCCTCAGTCAGCAAAGCATCGCTTAGCTGGACTGGCTGAGCTTCCTGTGTTGTTGAAATAATAGCATTTGCCGGCTTTTGTCACAATAAAAAACCTCGTCAGGCTAATCTGACAAGGTCTTACGGTCTGGCAGGGGAGACGCGATTCGAACACGCAACCGGCGGTTTTGGAGACCGCTGCTCTACCGTTGAGCCACTCCCCTATGCGACGTTTGTGATTATAAGAAATCGGAAGTATCATGTCAAGGAAAAAGGCAGAGGCCTGGATTCGACGCGCAGCTGGCGCGGCTGCATTCCATCGTTACTCCGCTGATGAAAGGGATGGTCTGTGTTTCAAACCGCTGGTCAATACAAAGAAGATTTTGGGCGTTTATTGGCCTGGTTTGAGCTCGAGCGCCGCGATT
>CAYNZF010000021.1:22033-28614 GCA_964401615.1 uncultured Oscillospiraceae bacterium | reverse complement strand
ACTTTGACGGCAACGGCCAAGTATCCTGAAGGCGGCATCCATTTCACGAATAACTTCACTCCGCTGCCCATTACCCACAACGTACCGGTCGAAAAACGGGTCACGGGTGCGGGCGCTCCAACGGACGCGAAATTCTATTTCGAGCTGAAAGCCATTACCCCCAATGCTCCGATGCCGGCAGGCGCGGTCAATGGTTTGAAGACTTACACCATGACCGGTGCAGGCAGCTTTGAACTCGGACTGATGAGCTTCACCAAGGAAGGGACTTATGTCTACGAACTGCGTGAACAGCCGACCGACGCGAAGAACTTCACCATCGACACCACGCTCTACACCATCACGATCAAGATCACCCGCGAGGGCTACAAACTGGTCAAAGCGGCGGTCTTCACCATGAACAACGGCACCGAGCCTCTCGAAAAGCTGGTTTACACCAACACCTACAAAGCCCCGCCGCCGCCGATTCCCAGAACCGGTGAGCAAGATGGCGCAGCACCGCTTGCGGCGATGCTCTTCGCCGGAGCCTTTCTGACAAGCGTTGCAAAAAAGAAACGCGGTGCAGCTCAGAAGTAAGCTAAGTTTTTATCATCATCCCAAGACAACGAAACTGCCGGGTTGACCGGCAGTTTCTCTTTGGCCCTTCCGGACTTCGCAGGTGAGGCCTTTGTTCTGTGGAGATTTCTCTGCGTTTTCCAATGTTACAGCTCCAGAAACCAGCGGGTCTCTTCCAAAAAAAGCCGGTAACGGCGCTCGCCGATACGGCAGTCATAACAAATGCCGCAAGCTCCGGCTCTTTGGCTGGCACCCTGTTTGATTGTGTAAATATGGTCAATTTCCCATTGCTTATTTTCAAAAGTGAGGCTCAGGGGACGAATTTCGCCTACAGTGCTGAACTGCGCAATGACTTCGACGTAACGCTTACCCTCGTGTACATATTCGCGTTTGATATGTTCCTGCATGCTTTGCTTCTCCTTTGGCTGCTCAACAAGGCCCGCTGTCCTGAGTGGCATGGGCTGCTGACTGCGCTGGGTTTTCAACCGACTGTTTCACCGTTTTTAAAATAGCTGATGGGAGCGATGGTGTGGCTGCCTTTGGCGTCAATGCGTCCCAGGGGGTCACAGAGCATCAGGCCGCGGCGCAGTGAGGTATAGCCGTAACGCGCGCGCATGAGATCAATGGCGCGGTCTAGATGAATTGTCTTGTCGCGCAGCTTTTCGTCCTTGAAAAAGGCGATTTGTTCAGGACTTTCAGGCTGCAGAGTGAAGGCTCTTACCCCCAGACTGCGAATGGGTGAGGGCCAGTGAAAATTATGCTGAAAAAGTTCCAGCGCCGCCGCGACCAGTTCCTCGGTCAAATTGCTGGCCCGCTCCAGCATGCACTGATACTGCTCATACACTAAATCATTGCCACGTACCACGATTCCCAGACCCATGGCGGCCAAGCCCTCTTCACGCAGGCGTGCCGCCACACTTTCGCAGAGTGCGTAGAAGACGATCTTCGCATCCCGTTCATTGATCAAGTCCCGCGGTGTGGTGACGCTGTTCCCCACCGATTTGATGGCGTTTTCGTAAATCATTTCTTTGACTGGCGCGTCCTCTGTCCCGTTGGCAAAATGATGCAGCAGACTGCCGATTTTACCAAAGCGCTTGCGCAGATACTCTTCAGGCAGCACCGCCAGTTCTCCGATAGTGTGTATGCCTAAAGCAAGCAGCTTGCGCCGGGTCGCCCGGCCCACATACAGCAAGTCTTCAACCGGCAGCGGCCAAACCACGTGCTTATAATTTTGTTTGGTGATGTAGGTGCAGGCGTCGGGTTTTTTCATGTCGCTGCCCAACTTGGCAAAGACCTTGCACCACGCGATTCCGACTGAAACCGTGACTCCCAGTTCTTCTTTGACGCGCTGACGGATCTCGTCGGCCACAAGCGGACCGTTTCGCCCCGTAATATCGAGCCAGGCCTCGTCCAGGCCAAAAGGTTCGACTTGCTGGGTGTAGCTGTTGTAAATCTGTCTGGCCAGGCGTGAATAGCGGATATAGAGAGGATAGTTGGGGGGGACAATGCAAAGTTCCGGACATTTGGCGCGGGCCTCCCAAAGCGCTTCACCGGTTTTAATCCCGGCCTGTTTGGCCAACTGATTTTTCGCCAAAATGATCCCGTTGCGCTGTGCTTCGCTTCCGCCCACCGCCACCGGCAGATGGCGAATGTCCGGGCGATGCAGGCACTCAACTGAGGCGTAAAACGCATTCATATCCACATGTAAAATAACGCGTTCCACCACACACACCTCCAAAAAAGAACAATCGTTCTTTTATTATAGGAGCCGAGAAACTTTTGTCAAGCTCGTCGAAAAAGGCTACAATAGGCATAATTAAAGCGTGTGGTGCAGCCGCACATGGGGGAGAATGAATGGACCGGACATTGCTGAAGTGGCTTATCCGTTTAGGTATTCTGTTGGGGGCGCTACTGCTTTCGCTCTTGATCCATATCATAAGCCGAAAAATTCATGGGAAGCTCGACGAAGCCGGACGCAGTCCGGAGAACAAACGCGCCGGTGATTTTATGGCCTGGGGCGTGTCGGTCTTGATTTGTGCGAGCGCGGCTTATTTTTTGGTGAATGATTTTAATTTGGAAAGCTCCATCCGCAATGTGCTGATCAAACTTGTGCACAGCTTGGCCTTGTTGGGCTTGACCCAGCTGTCTTATGGACTTTTGCCGATTTTTTTTAAGCTGGGCAGAAAGAGCGCGCTGACTCTGGGGATAAACCCCTTAAAAAGGGCTGCGTTCAACCGTGTTTGGGAAACCGTGCTGCGCATAGTTGTTGTGCTGTGCGGGCTGGCGGCGATTCTGAGTGTATGGAACATTGACGTTTCAGGTATCATTACCGGCTTGGGCATTGGCAGCCTGGCGGTGGCTTTGGCCGCACAAAATTTACTTTCGAATGTAATCGGCGGGGCGACCCTGATGCTGGACAAGCCCTTTGAAATAGGCGATTCGGTCGTGATCGGAGAACTGGGAGGAACAGTCGAAGAAGTAGGCTGGCGCTCAACACGTATCCGCAGCTACAACGATGAAGTGGTGACCTTGCCCAATTCCAAGCTGATGGACAGCAGCATTGTCAATCTCTCGCGTATGCAGCAAAGGCGTATCAATTTAACGATTGAAGTAGGAGGTGTGGAGGTTGAATCGAAAATTGCGGAGTTTTGTGAACGGATGCGGTCGGAAATTACGGCCAGACCATTACGCATTGTTGAAAAAGAACCACAGGTAGCGATACAAAATCTGCGCTGGGGTGGTTATCAGCTGTTGTTGCGTTATTATATAAAAGAAACAGATTTTTCTCTTTACCTACGCGAAGTGGATGAAATATTATTGAAAAGTACGCATGTCATGAAAGAAATGGGTTTGAAACAGGTTTATGCGGAAGTGGGGCCGGGTCAAGCAGTTTAGAAAGCCTGATACTTGGATCAACAAGGCGCGAGAGAAAGGATGCAAACATGTTTGAATTAATCGTAATCGGAGAAGCCCTGATCGACTACACACCGGCGGGGAAATCAGCAGACGGTCACAATCTTTATGAGGAGAACCCGGGTGGAGCCTGCGCCAATATGGCCTGCGCGGCTTCCAAGCTGGGGACGAAAACCGCGTTTATCGGTAAAGTGGGAGCAGACACGCAGGGCGAGCTTTTGGCTAAAAGCATCGCGGCTTGCGGTGTGGATGTCAGCGGCATGGTTTTCGATCCGGATGAATACACCACACTTGGATTTGTGAGTCTGACCGAGGCAGGGGAGCGAGACTTCTCTTTTGCCAGAAAACCGGGAGCAGATACCTGCCTGCAGAAAAACGAAATTCAAAATCGCTTGTGGAAGGGTGCCAAAGCCCTACATTTCGGAGCTCTGGCTCTGAATTCCAATCCGACGCGTGATACCACTCTGGACCTGGTGGATAAGGCCAAAGAGCAAGGCAGCATAATCACCTACGATGCGAATTATCGTGACTTTTTGTGGGAAGCCAGAAGCGCTTACCGCGGACGCTGCCTGCTGGCAATCAGTAAAACAGATGTTTTAAAAATTTCTGAAGAAGAAGCGGTCATTGTCACGGAAACCGACGACCTGGAGAAGGCGGCCAATATTTTGCTGAAAAGCGGACCAAGCATCGTCTGCATCACCTTGGGCTCGGAAGGCTGCTTCATCAAGACCAAAGAAGGCGAGGTGCATTCCACGGCTTTTAAGGTCAAAAAAGTGGTGGATACCACAGGAGCAGGCGACTGCTTCTTCGGGGCCTTTTTAAATCAATTGCTGCGTCTGCCCAAACCACTCGAGGCATCACTGGTCACATTGAAAGATATCGCCCGTTACGGTAATGCGGCAGCGGCCTTGTGTGTCGGAAAAAGAGGTGGCATCCCCGCCCTTCCGGAAGCTGAAGAGGTCAAGGCTTTGATCATGCAAGTGGATTAAGCTCGTTTGGCCGGTTCGGCCGTCGATGCAAATAAGCTAAAAAGCTCACTGAGTTAAAAAAGGGGTCCACATGAAAAAAATTCTGGTAACGGGTGGCGCAGGATTTATCGGCAGCCACACCTTGATAGAGCTCCTGGCCGATGCTTATGAGCCGATTGTCATCGATAACTTCGCGAACAGTGACATGGAAGCCTTGCGGCGAGTCGAAAAAATCACGGGGCGCAGTATCGTCTTTTATGAGGGAGACGTGCGCGATAAAGAAGTGCTGAACCGCATTTTCAATGACCACGACATCGCGGCCGTGATTCATTTTGCAGGACTTAAAGCGGTGGGCGAATCGGTCAGCAAGCCCTTGGAATACTACGCGAACAACCTTGATTCGACTTTGGTGCTCTGTGATGTCATGCGGAAAAACCAGGTCAAAACCATCGTTTTCAGCTCTTCCGCTACGGTCTACGGTACCCCGGAAAAGATGCCCATTACGGAAAATATGCCGACCTCATGCACCAATCCTTACGGTTGGACGAAGCTGATGAACGAACAGATTTTGCGAGACCTGCACACCGCTGATCCGGAATGGTCTATCATTTTATTGCGTTATTTCAATCCGATCGGTGCGCATCCCTCAGGGCTGATTGGAGAAAACCCCCAGGGTATCCCGAACAATCTGATGCCGTATCTTACTCAGGTCGCGGTAGGGCGTTTGGACAAGCTGCATGTGTTTGGCAATGATTACCCCACAGCTGACGGTACAGGGGTGCGCGATTATATCCATGTCGTCGATTTGGCAAAAGGGCACTGCAGGGCTCTGGACTATGCGCTCGCTCACAATAGCGTCGAGGCCATCAATCTGGGTACAGGTAAAGGCAGCAGTGTTTTGCAGCTGCTTGCGGCTTTTGAGCGGAATACAGGTGTCAAAGTACCTTATCAAATCGATCCCAGGCGTCCGGGTGATGTCGCGATTTGTTACGCAGATGCCGCGAAAGCCCGGGATTTACTGCATTGGGAAGCGGAAAAGAATCTTGACGAGATGTGTCGGGACGGCTGGAATTTCCAAAAAAATAACCCGAAAGGATATTGATTTCGCAAAAACAGATACTGTGACGCGAAGCTAAATTGAATAGTGAAAAAAAACAGCGGTCCTCCAGGTAATGATGCCTTTGCTGAGCAACATGACGCCCAATGGCCCCTTGAAGAAGGGACTGCAACGACTGTGTCGGAGCGAAACTACACAAAACCCGATGCGGCCCAGGCCAGACGGCTGCATCTGGCGAAACAAAGCCGTAAACGCGGTCATAGTTCGCTGACGGCTTTCACGGCCGAGAAGAATCGTCCCATAAAGCTTAAAGCACAAGCCACCAAAAACAACAGCGCAGAATTCGTTCCCCGGAAACAAAATCTAGAGTCCTTGTTCGAAGCTGAAATCACGACTGCCCCCACATTGAATAAGAATAAGCCGAACAAGGACAGTCTCATGGATATTAATTTTATTGGCCTCAGCGGTCGCAGAGGGGTGAAGACCTATCTGCTCTCTTTTGCTGCTTTTCTGGTGCTGGTCGGGGTACTTATGTTTGTCGGCTATCAAACCTGGAGACATTTCATTTTCACACCGGTACCCAGCAAAGCCTGGGGTGACAAAATGGGCGATGCTAGGAGCACGGACGAAATTTCCATGACGAATGGGATTGGTGAAAAGCTGGATGGCAGCGGTGAAAAGAATCCGGAAAGTGATTTACCGGCGCGCGGAATAAAAAAGTATTATCAAAGTGCCAATCGTTTTCCGCAACCCAGCGCTGAACCGAGCCCGACACCACGCCCGAGTCTGACACCCACGCCCACGCCCACGCCACGTGCGACTACGATTCCGCTTGTTGTGACGACAAGTAAAAGTACAGAAACCACTGTGATGCCCACGACAACGCCCACGACAACGCCCACGACAACGCCCACGACTGAGCCAACGACGGTACCCGCAACAACTCCGACGACAACTCCAACGACAGAACCCACGACCGCATCTTCGACGACGTCCACGACGGAACCCACAACAGCACTCACGACGGCGCCAACGACGGAACCCACAACAACTCCAACGACAGAACCCACGACCGCATCTTCGACGACGTC
>CAYNZF010000021.1:0-22023 GCA_964401615.1 uncultured Oscillospiraceae bacterium | reverse complement strand
AACCCACAACAGTACCAACGACGGGGACGACCACCGAGAGCGCGCCATCTCCCGCAATGCTGCCGGAAATTACGCCCGATTCAGTACGCGACTCGAATCCAGACACATAGAGTACCGTTCAAGAGTCGCAGAAAGCGAAAATTGCAGCTGCGCGGGGCATTTTCCGTGGACTGGCGGTTGTAGGCGGGCTGTTTTGCCGAAAGACAAAGAAAGACAAGAATTTCGAAATTTTGCCACAATTCAATATTGACTTTATTTGACAAAAGCTTATACTAAGGATTGTTAGCACTCGAACCCCTTGAGTGCTAATTTCTAGAAAAAAATACTTAGGAGGCTTTTATATGACTATTAGACCATTAGCAGATCGAATTGTGATCAAGATGATTGAGAATGAAGAAACCACCAAGAGCGGTATCGTTTTACCGGGTGCGGCACAGGAAAAACCCCAGGTGGCAGAAGTCGTTGCCGTTGGTCCGGGCGGAGTCGTTGATGGAAAAGACGTCATCATGGAACTTGAAGTCGGAGATCGCGTCTTGATCAGCAAGTACGCCGGTACACAAGTAAAAATCGACAATATTGAATTTACTATTTTGCGTCAAAGTGATGTTCTCGCCATCGTCGAGTAAACAGCACGGACGTTTTATTTAATTTTAGGAGGAAATCATCATGGCCAAAGAACTCAGATATAACGAAGAGGCTCGTAAGTCTCTGGAGATCGGTGTCAACAAATTAGCCGACACCGTAAAAATCACACTCGGCCCCAAAGGCCGTAACGTCGTGCTGGATAAAAAGTACGGTGCTCCCTTGATCACTAATGATGGCGTGACTATCGCACGTGAAATTGAACTGGAAGACCGTTTTGAAAACATGGGCGCTCAACTGGTCAAAGAAGTGGCGACCAAAACCAACGAAGTCGCCGGTGACGGCACCACTACCGCAACTTTGCTTGCTCAGGCCATCGTCCGTGAAGGACTGCGTAACATCGCTGCCGGCGCCAACCCGATCATTTTGCGCAAAGGTATTCAAAAAGCGGTTGATGTGGCCGTTGCCGGCATTCAAAAAATCGCCCAGCCGGTCAATACGGACAGGGATATCGCCCGTGTGGGCTCCGTATCCGCAGGTGACCCTGAAGTCGGTGAACTGATTGCTCAAGCGATGCAAAAGGTGAGCGCTGACGGTGTCATCACGGTTGAAGAATCCAAGACCATGGCCACTGAACTGGAAGTTGTTGAAGGTATGCAGTTTGATCGCGGCTATATTTCTGCTTACATGGCAACCGATCTGGATAAAATGGAAGCGACTCTGGATGATCCGTACATTCTGGTCACTGATAAGAAGATTTCTACGATACAGGATTTACTGCCACTCCTGGAACAAGTAATCAAAACAGGTAAAAAACTGCTCATCATCGCAGAAGACATTGAAGGTGAAGCACTCTCAACCCTGATCCTCAATAAATTGCGTGGTACCTTCGGCTGTGTAGCGGTTAAGGCCCCCGGCTTCGGTGATCGCAGAAAAGCCATGCTTGAAGATATCGCCATTTTGACCGGCGCAGAAGTCATTACCGAAGAACTCGGTCTGGACCTCAAAGAAACCACACTCGAACAGTTGGGTAATGCGCGTCAAGTCAAAGTCGACAAAGAGAATACCATCATCGTCGACGGCGCAGGTTCCAAAGAAGCAATCGACGCACGTATCAAAATGCTGCGCAATCAAATCGTCGAAACCACCTCCGATTTCGACCGCGAAAAACTACAAGAACGTCTGGCCAAGCTTTCCGGCGGCGTTGCTGTCATCAAAGTCGGCGCTGCGACTGAAGTTGAAATGAAGGAAAAGAAACTGCGCATTGAAGACGCATTGGCCGCAACACGCGCCGGTGTTGAAGAAGGTATGGTTCCGGGTGGCGGAGCGACCTACATTCAGGTTCAACCCTTGGTAGAGGCCCTTCTGGCCGACAACGATGGCGATGTCAAAACAGGCATTAAAATCGTGTGGAAAGCCCTGGAAGAACCTCTCCGTCAAATCGCGATCAATGCCGGTCTTGATGGTTCGGTCATCTGCGAAGGCGTCAAGAAGAGCGAACAGCATTTTGGTTATGATGTCATGGCCGGCGAGTATGTGGATATGATTGTCCAGGGTATTGTTGACCCGGCCAAGGTCACCCGTTCCGCTTTACAAAACGCGTCCTCCATCGCTTCCATATTACTGACTACCGAAGCTATTGTGGCTGATATTCCCGAACCCGAGCCTGCCATGCCGGCCGGTGGCGGTGGCATGTATTGATCCACGCATGCCGGGCAGCCTCAGCCGCCCGCTCAGCTTAGTTCACTGAAATTAATTTTAACCTCCGGAGTCGTGCATCATGATAACGGAGGTTACTTTTTGCCACAGCACAGCGACAAAAGCAGCTGCCGAAAATGATATACTGGCTGAAAGAGTCAAGGCAAAATTGACAAACGGCGCAGCGACTTGCGCAAGCCGCTGCAGTATGAACTAGAAAAGAGGAATGACGGATGTCCGCCATGATACAAAATGCTTCAGCAGGCGATAAAAACGCAGCACAAAAACACGAAGATCTGTTTAACGAAGTGCTGATCAAGCAGCGTTGGGCCGCGCACGAATACGCCTTACTTGGTCTGATATTTTCCGGTGCATTATTGCTCTTGCTGCTTATGCTGCTTTTTGTGCAGTACGTTTTGCCCTTTATCCCTTTACTGCTGATTGCCATGGGTTTTGGCATATATTTTCTGATCAGGCGGATGCGCAGAGAATTCGAGTACATCGCGACTAATGGCAGCTTGGACATTGATTGCATTATCGCCAAAAATAAACGCAAACGTGTCATAAGCCTGAATCCGCATGATATAGAAGAAATCGCGCCGCTTTCTTCGTGTCAAAGCATCAGGAATAAAACAGTCAGACTGAAAATTCTGGATTGCAGCTCACGTGAAAAAAACGCAGAAACCTGGTGTGTCTGCGGAAAATACAAGGACAAATCGATCCTTGCTGTGATTGACGGCCATGACAAAATTCTAAACAATCTCAGGCGATTTTCTCCGAATAAAGTTAAAACGAAAACAGCACAAGCCGATGTTTGAGCCTTTTCCAAGGCGTCGACAAGTGCCCGGAACCGGAAAGTGAAAATTTCATGTACGCAGAAAAACAATGGCAGTATAAAAACGCCCCCGTCAGCAGCATTGATGTACGCGTCCTGGACAGCGAAATCAATCCCTACAGGCAGATGCACCTTGACCGGATCTTTCAATATATGCAGGAAGTCGCATCCGTTAACTTGAGAGAACTCCAAAAGGAATACCGGGATATCCGGGAAGAGGGCTATGCCTGGATCGTGAACAGTATTTCTATACGCCTCAAGCGTCTCCCGGGCATGGGTGAAATCATTACTTACAGCTCCTACCCCGGTCCCCAGAATTCCCTCTTCATGGATCGTGAATATAGCTTCGCTATTGGTCGGGAATGGTTGGGTGGGGCAAGCGCTCTGTGGTTTATTGCGGACGCGGAAACACACAGACCCATGCGTCTCGAGACCGTCGGACGCGGCATCACCGGTCGCTATATCGATCAATTGGCCATGGGGCAAGGGGCCAGACGTTTTCGTGGCAGTTACGTGATGCCCAAATCGCTCCTCTCATACCGGAAGAGAGCTGAATTCAGTGATCTTGATCTCAATGGGCACATGAGTAACACGCGCTACATCGCCTGGTGTATGGATGCGGTCCAGGCCGCAGGTCTGTCTGACCGCCCGGTCCTGGCACTGGACATCAATTTTTTAAGCGAACTATACGGCGGTGATTTGGTGGAGGTGCACCTGACCCCCAAGTCCATGCTCAGCGCTGAACAACGACTGGCCTGGTTGGGTGTGAAAAAAGCCGAGGGCGAGGCAGAAGCAGACCTCTATGTGCACGCAGCCAAAGCCGATGGCAGTCTATGTTTCAAAGCCCAACTCTTCTTCGATGATTTGCTCAAGGGTGAGGCAGGGGCAGAGTTTTTGAAGCAAGTTTGAACGATTGTGAAACTTTTTATCATCTTTGCCAAATCTGCGTTTTCCGCCTTTCAAAGGCGATATAATGGCAAAAGCATGACTGCTGAACGATGACTGGGGAATTTGATTTTGTCGTGTTGTGAAATTTTCGTACAACGAAAATTTGCAGGCTCTAACGCGAACGGAAACGGCTGAGCTTAGGAGGCAAGGTTTGAACGATAGCGGAATCAGTAAACCGAAAATACTGCTCATTTTACTTGTTGTTCTTGTGTTTTTCCTTGGTCTTTTCGCGGGTTCACGCATCTTTTACCAAGACAATATTTATCCAAGCACTACAAATCCACCTCTGACCTCCGCGACGACTCAGGAGAGTTTGAGCGGCGAAGACATTGATCCTGCGTCTGTGTATTTGATCAATTTAAGTGAGGAAGAGGTGGAAAAAGTTCAAGTCAGCAATGCGGCGGGTCAAATGCTTTTTGTCGCAGAAACGGACAAATCAGGCGAAACGAAAACAAAAACCGCAGCGGACACGGTTTATAAATTAAGCCAGCCCGATTGGGACATCATCAATCACGCCGAGGTACAAACCCTTGTCCAGAGCTTGTTCAGTATCCGCTTCAAGCGAGTGGTCAGCGAAGAGAAAACCGAAACCGAATATGGTTTCGATCGCCCCACGGCTTCAATCGTCTATTTTTTAGCTGATCAGTCACAAATCAAGCTGGAAATCGGCCTGCCACAATCCGGCGCCGATTCTTACGCACGCCGCAATGATGATAATAAAGTCTATCTGGTCAGCGGAATGGCTGATCGCACACAACGCGGACCCCTGAGTTTGTTGAAAGACAGCCTGGACACCATCGACAACAAGAGCATTAAACAGTTTAGTTTTCAACGAAACAGCGACCAGAGCAATTTGACTTTTGCGGTGATCAATAAAAACATCAGTCCCATCGTCTCACCGACCGCCGCTCCGAGCCTTTCGCCTGTGCCAGGCCCCAGCGTCACCCCTGCGCCTCCGGCCCTTGGTGACCGCAAGTGGGAGCTGGTCTCGCCATTGCGCTGGGATGCGAAAAGCAGTGACATCAACAGCATGGTCAGCGAGTTCGCGACGCTTTTTCCACAGGAATATGTCGCCTATGGAAATATTAATTTCGCGGAGTATGGTTTGGACAAGCCCGACTACGTGGTGACTTTACAATCGGAATATGAAGAAACCGTTCTGCAGATAGGGGCAAGCGCCGGGGCAGGGCAGCGTTTTGCCAGAATTGTTAAATACCCCCTGGTCTTTGTTTTGAACATGAGCCAATTGAGTATGCTCAACCGCTCAATGCTTGATTTGATCAATCCTTATTTAGCCAGCATCAATATTAATTCTGTGCAAGTGCTGGATGTCGAAACAGCGGAACGAGAAATTCACGCCGAAATTATGGTGCCGACCAAGGCGGAACTGGCAGCCGATCCGGATATAAAGGAGAGTTTTGTCGTAAACGGCAGGGAAGCCAACATCAGCTCTTCAAACGCGTCGGAACATTATTTCAAGCAATTTTATCGGAGCGTGATTGCTTTGCAGCTTGACGGGGTTGACCTCACGGCCCCGGTGGATTATGCAGCTGAATTTAAAATCATGTATACTCTGAAAAGTGACCTGACGGATATCCCGACCAAAGCATACAGGGATGATGAGGGCCGCATTTTGATCCGTTTGGATTTTGTATCGCGTGACAATGATTCTTACTACGTGTATCTTAACGGACAAGCCAGCGGATTTTACATCCTGAAGACGCAGCTGGACACCAATCGCAATGGCATGCAAGGTTATGAACAGACCTGGGCGAGACTTTATGAAGCGATCAATAATCAGCTTGATGGTATTTACGACATACCTGTGGAAGATGATGATCAGTAACACTAAAAAAATAATCAGTTTAGGAAGGCTAATGCATGGAAACAGAGCCAAATGGCTTTAAGAAATCCAAGAAAAAAATCAGTACGCTCAATCGTCTGATGTTGTTGGCACTGAGTGTCGCAGTGCTCAGCTCACTGCTGGTATTGATCTTGCCTGTGGAAGCAGCCGTAAGCCCGGAAGAGAGTGTAAATCTCAATGAAATCGGCTTTGAAATAAAAACTTCGGAGGCCGGAAACTACACCCCGATGGGTGTCGATCATATCATCTGGGTCGACGGCAGCGGAATCGCACTGCTTAATGTCGCCGGAGCTGAAGTTTTACGCATTGACACGCTCATCACGGATCCGATCGTGGTCCAAAATGGTGATTATGCCCTGGTCGCTGAATTCGACGGATTTAAATATTGTGTACTGACAGCCAGCGGTGTGGTCTATCAGGGAAAAACAGAGGATCCAATCAAATCTGCCGCGGTGGGGCCGCGAGGACATGCTGCTTTGGTACTTGACAGACTGGATACCAAGGGTGTTTTACGTGTTTTTGATTCGGCCGGGGAAAAATTGTTCGATTGGGTTTCGCTTGACCGGGTTGAGTCAGGTTTCATTCTAGGCGCAGGTTTCTCAAGCGACAATTCCAGACTCATGGTTTCCTTGTTGAATACTGACAGCGACATTAGTTTCCCGATTATCAATGTTTTCAGCCTCTACCAACAAAACCTTGGTACTAAGCTGTTTTCATTGGCACCGGCGGACTTTGGGCCGATTACATACCTTAAGGCTCTTGGTCCTCAGCGATTGTTGTTTTCATCTCCGACATCGGTGGGTATCTTGGACGGTGAGGGTTTGCAGGGGCGCGTTTATTTCTCGCGTGTTAAATCCGTCATTTCTGTAGATGATCGAATAATTATTCTGGCTGCTGAAAATGATGAGGCACCACTGAAACTGTACAACTGGAATGGGCGGGCAGAGAAAGCTGAAGCGATTGACGCGCATGAATTCAGTGAGGCGGCCATGGAACTTCCCGGAAACAGCGGCTATTTTGCCATTGGGGATAATCAGGCCATTTTCATGTACGAAGCCGGTTCCCTGCGTTTGGTCAGAACGGTGAGCTTAGCGGAAAACTTAATTGGCGGCAGCATCAATTCGGAAGCCAGCTTGTTATACATGACGCGCTTTGAAATCAAGCGCCTGCGCTATTGAGGCCATCATGATGGAACTTGAAGCGAAATACGCGATACCCGATCAAGATAGCTTGACTGAGCTTCTGACGTCAGACTTTTGGCAGGATTATCGGCTTGAAGATTTGCGATGCGAAGAATATAAGGCGATTTATTTAGATACGACCACAGCAGCCGTGGCTGAGTTGTGGTCAAGTGTCAGGTTACGGAAAGAGGGCGAAAATGCAGTTGTCACCTTTAAATGGCCGGTCGGGGAAGAGGCCGCTATTTCAGCTGCGATAAAAATCAGAGGCGAATACAATCTGGAGTTAAAGCAGGAAAACTTCGAGCATTGGCAAAACGAATTGCTGGCCCGGGAAGATTTTCATACACAAGTTCCACCGGAGCTGGTGGTCCTCGTGCGGGAAAATATGCTTTTCCCACGCTATCAAGCCATTTTTAAGCGACATCACGCAGAGATGCGTTTCGGAACATCGCTTTTGGAACTCGCGATTGATGTTGGCTATTTACAAGCCGGTCAGGCACAAGAAGATATCAGCGAACTTGAAATCGAGCTGATTGAAGGGCAGGCGGAGGATCTGACACATTTTTGCGAAAAAGTCACAGCCAGGTTCGCCCTGCAGGCTTTGCAGGAGAGTAAATTTACTCGTTTGCTGGCGCTGGAAAAGAGGATGTTGAGCAGGTGAGAAATAAGAACATCGAGCAGGGCCACGTCTCGGATAGACCTTCACTCTACGACATCATCATTGTAGGAGGAGGTGCATCCGGCATGTGCGCCGGTCTGGCCGCTGCTAATCGCGGTGCCTCCACTTTGGTCCTGGAAAGTCAGGACAGCCCGGGTAAAAAAATTCTGGCATCCGGAAATGGCCGCTGCAATTTGAGCAATTTGAAACTCAGTCCTGCGCATTACAGCGGTGAAGCACTGCGTTTCACCGAACCAATCTTAAACCTATGGACGTCGCAGCGCATGCTGAAATACTGGCATGAGATGGGTCTGGCGACACGCACTGAAGAAGATCGAGTTTATCCCTACAGCCTGCAGGCCAAATCTGTCCTCAACATATTGACCGCGACTCTCGCGCACAGCGGCTGCACCTTAAAAACGGGTCAAAAAGTCTGCAGCATTGAGTATCGCCCCCCTCTGAAACTCAAAGAACACGGAGATGAGGGCTCCCCCCGCTTTTTACTGCGGACTGAGGAGGGTACGGCATATCTGGCCAAAAGAATCATTCTATGTTGTGGAGGGTCCGCTGCGCCGGCTCTGGGAACCAATGGTGAATCCTACGAACTTTACCTGAAATTTGGACATCGCTTGATCAAACCCAGGCCCGCCTTGGTCCAGCTTACCTGCCCGCGCCTGCCTAAAAGACTGTCAGGTATTCGCAGCCGCGTCGCCTTGACCCTAAAGCTTGATTCAGGCGCTGCTTTTCGTGAGAAAGGTGAACTGCTGTTCACGGATTATGGTTTGTCCGGAATTTGTGCGATGAATCTTTCAGAATGGGTCGAACGAGGACTAGAACTGAATGCCAAGCTTCACCTCAGCATCGATTTCCTGCCGGATATGAAAGTGGAACAGGCCTGTGAGTTTGTCCGCGCTCTGTGTAAAACGGAACCGCTGACGCCGGCGCTCTATTGGGGTGTGGGACTTCTACCTGAAAAGCTGTCTGTAGTAATTTATGAGCAAGTTTTCGTCGCACTCAAGAAAGCCCGGGGTTTTGCGTCACGTAAACTCACGGGGGCCGCTGAAGAGCTGCAACTGGCGGAGCTTAGTGACGAAGAAATCAATCGTCTGGTCGAAACAGCCAAAGCCTGGCTGGTCGAAGTGAACGGCACCAAAGGTTTCGGATTTGCCCAGGTCACGGCCGGAGGCTTGGCCGCCAGAGATTTCAACCCATACACACTGGAATCACTCAAAATCCCGGGCCTTTTTGTCGCCGGAGAGGTGCTCGATGTGCACGGCCCTTGTGGTGGCTATAATTTACACTGGGCCTTCGCTTCAGGATCGACAGCCGGACAGCAGGCGGCTTTGTCGTTGATCTAAAGGCAGAAAAGTGTTTGGTATACTGAATATATGATTGTTGAAAAAACTGTTTTGCCCCGGGAGGTACGCGCACTGCGGGCCGCTGCATATCGTGAAATATTGAGTTTGGGTTCTGCTCTGGGCATAAGAGCCTATTTCGTCAAGAAATCTTTTTCACAAGCCGGTGAAGGTTGGGGCCTGGCTTACTTTCTGCTTGATTACAAAAAACTTATCACGGATTTGGAGCCTTTACTGGACAAGGCACGTTTTCATCTCGCCCACGCTGCTTCAGAAGCAGAATATCCTTTTCCACAAACGCGGCTCTGTATAAACGGCACAAGCATGGAAACGCCTATGACCGCTCATTGCGCGATGCATCAGGGCATTTACATCAATTTGCATCTGCTCGCCGCACCGGCTTTCATTCCGGGCCTGCAGGAAAGAGCTTACCGCGCGGTACAAGAAAAAATAATGGCTGCCCTGGACCGGAAATCTGAGCTCGATATTGATGAACATCTTTTGACCAAATGGATTCGTAAACGTCAGGAAATTATGGAGAACGAGGCGGAAGTGAATGGCAGGACCAAATACTATCAGATTTTTCCCTGCGATCCGACTGACTACAAGCTTGGCAAAATTGTGCCGGAAGAACTTACTCCGGCAGAGACGTTACTTACGGAAGACGAAGAGCTTGACTGGTGCGGATTTGAATTTCATGTGCCTGCTGACATACTTGAACAATTAGAGCCGAGTAAAGAAACGAAGGACATCGATGGATAAACATTTAATGCTCAAACCTACTGATCATTCTTTTATGGAAGCCCAAGCGCTATTACAAGCCATGCTTTCAGAGATCGATCGCGTCTGTAAACAAAAAGGTCTGAACTATGCGCTATTCTTTGAGACACTCTGGGGTGCGCTTTGCCATCGCAATTTTCGGGCCGGCAGCGAAAACGCACATGTTGTTTTGACTCGTGCGGATTTCGAAATACTAGTAGAGACATTGTCCGACGGGCGCCTGAATGGCCGCTTTCATCTGGAATTGCCCGGTGGAAAGGAAGACAGTATCAGGACCTATGCCAGACTGTGCTGTAGAAATACAAACGTTGAGCGCGTACTCAAATTACCGCTGAGCAATAATTATTTTCCGGTATCTCTCAGTTTGCTTCCACTGGACAGTGTCGCAGCTGATGAAGCGGCGCAAGCGAAACGGCTCCGTCACATTAATGCCTGGACTGATGCCTTGCGCATCAAAGGGCCCAATGTGGACAGCGTGACAGAGGAAGGCAGGAGCGGTGACGGAACGATTGAGTTGAAAGAAGTCTTTGTAAAAAACACCGCGGCAGAACAACAAGCCCCCGCCGCCTTCGAAATATGGCTCAAGTCGCTTTTACCGAAACGCCTGGCGATAAAACGCAGAAAACAGTTGATGTGCGGGCGCCCCTCTGATCGACAGGATAAATATGCCATTTACCAACCCATGTCAGGACTGATTGCGGTTGTTTATGGCAGTAAACAACAGATTTTTCCCGTAGCCAGCATCCCGCTGGGTAAAAAAGCCTACAGCTGCCCTGTAAAGGCCCACGAAGTTTTGACTAATCTTTACGGAGATTACCGCTGCGATCTTGGCTTGAACGAAGAAGTCCACGAATTTTCAGCCTTCGACATTGACAAGACTTTTTGGGCGGATGTGATCTACGCGGACGACCCGGCCCTTGTCTTGTAAAAAACCAGGCCGCTTTATCCCGGCCGAGTAATACCGCAGGTGCTGAAAATGTTCAAAACCGTGTTCTTTTTAGGGCAATTAAAACATAATTTGCCCGAAGAAACCCAGACGAAAGCATAATTCGTGCTATGATTATCGGACTTCAGCGAAAGGTTTAAAATATGAAAAAACCATTTATCAATCTGGAACAAGGCGAAGCCATCGCAGCTCGCTTTCCCACCCCCATCCATCTCTATGATGAACAAGGCATCCGAGAAAATGCCCGCCGTCTGCAGCAGGCTTTTAGTTGGAACAAAGGCTTTAAAGAATATTTTGCCGTCAAGGCCACACCCAATCCTTTCATCCTGAAAGTACTTCAAGAGGAAGGCTGCGGCGTCGACTGCTCGTCCTATACGGAACTAGTCATGTCTGATCTCTGTGGTTTCAAGGGACATGAGATCATGTTCTCCAGTAACAATACGCCCGCCGAAGAATTTATTTTGGCTGACAGTCTGGGAGCCTGCATCAATCTGGATGACATAAGTCACATCGACTTTCTGGAAAAAACGATCGGCAAGCTGCCGGAGACCATTTCCTGCCGCTTCAATCCGGGTGGAGATTTTTACGTGGATTTGGCCAACGGGATCATGGATTCACCCGGTGACGCGAAATACGGCATGACCCGGGCGCAGCTCAGCGAAGCGTTCATGACTCTGGCCGCTAAAGGGGTGCGCCATTTCGGTCTTCATGCTTTTTTGGTCAGCAATTCGGTTTCGAACGCGTACTACCCCAAATTGGCCGAGCTATTATTTGAAACGGCACGGGAACTGAAAGAAGAGTGCGGCTGCCAAATCGATTTCATTAATTTGTCGGGCGGTGTGGGCATCCCTTACAAACCGGAGCAGACCGCCGCGGATATTTTTGCCATCGGTGAAGGTGTGCGCGCAGCCTATGAACGCATATTGCTGCCGGCAGGCATGGGAGAAGTGGCCATATATACTGAACTGGGTCGCTTTATGCTCGCTCCCTATGGCTTGATTCTGACCCGTGTCATGCACAAGAAAAATATCTACAAGCAATATGTGGGTGTTGACGCTTCGGCTGTCAACCTGATTCGCCCGGCGATGTACGGGGCCTATCACCACATTACTGTGCTGGGCAAAGGAGAAGCTGCAGCGGATCATGTTTACGACGTCACGGGCAATCTCTGTGAGAATAACGACAAGTTCGCAATCGATCGAGCTCTTCCTGAAATCAATGTAGGTGACCTGCTGGTCATCCATGATACGGGTGCGCATGGTTATTCCATGGGGTACAACTACAACGGCAAACTGCGCAGCGCGGAAGTGCTGCTCACCAGCTCCGGGGATTACAAACTGATTCGACGCGCAGAAACACCGGCGGATTATTTTGCGACTTTTGATTTCACGGGCATGTTCGATTAAGGAGTCCGGAATGAAATTATCTAAAGCGGTTTTCGCCATCTTTTTGGCTCCAATTTTGTTACTTGCGGCTTGTGGATCCGATCCGGGGCTCTCGACGGATGGCCGGGCCGCTGAACAAAATACCGCAAGCGCAAGCACAATGGCCTCATCCGGCGTCGAAAAAAGCATAAATATCGTTATCACGGTCGAAAATATGGGTGAGATTCACGCGGAATTGTACCCTGAAATCGCCCCATTGACGGTAGCCAATTTTCAGAAACTGATTGCTGAGGGTTTTTACGATGGCCTGACTTTTCATCGCGCGGTTCCGGGATTTATGATTCAAGGGGGAGATCCCCAAGGTGACGGCAGCGGGGGACCGGGTTATACGATCAAAGGTGAATTCAAAAACAATAAAGTAGAAAACGCGCTGAAACATGGAGCAGGTGTGCTTTCCATGGCCAGACGTGCTGACTCCTATGACAGCGCCGGTTCGCAATTCTTCATCATGTTGGGTGCAGCTCCTCATCTGGATGGTGAGTATGCCGCCTTTGGCAAGGTCGTGAGCGGATTTGAAGTCGTTGAGGAAATTGCGGCCCAAACCATTAAAGGCCAAAGCTTGACGCCTGCCATAAAAATACTTTCAATCAAATTCGAGTGAAGTCAGCGGCCGGGTCAAGTCGGGCACGGACCGGACAAACGAGCCACACAAATTACGTCGCGAGACGGCTCAATTCCTCCAGTTCAATTCCAATTTCCAAATAGCGGTCCGAATGCGTTTCGATTTCCGAAAGAACTGCAGCGTAGCGCTTATAAGCGGCTCCACCCTCGGTCGGATCTGAAAATTTCGCCTCTAAAAGCTGCTTTTCGACTTCAAGATCAGCGATTTTCTTATCAAGCTCAGACATCGCTTGCATCAATTTGGCTTTTTCTTTACGGAGCTGAGCCTTGTTCAGACTCCGGTTCTCACCAACATCATTTTCACTGCGCTGCTGTTCCTGCGCGCGTTTTTGTGCTTCGTCCATACGGATGACCACCTGGCGATATTCCCGGTAGCTGAAGTAGCTTTCTGCCGTGCCATTGGCAAAACCAAGCACTTTGTCGGCTATTCGTTCGATAAAATAACGGTCATGCGAAATTCCGAAAATAGCGCCCGGAAAATCCGCCATCGCCTTTTCCAATATGTCCTTCGACTCGATATCCAGGTGATTGGTGGGTTCGTCCAAAAACAACAAGTCCGGTTTTTCCAATAGCAGGCAGCAAAGGTAGAGACGGGAGCGCTCCCCACCTGACAAGACGGAAATGCTTTTATAAACATCATTAGCTCTGAAGCCATAGGAAGCGAGCAGATTTCTGGCCTCACGCTCGCTGAGATCGGCGCTGGCCAAAACTTCGTCGATGATTTGGACATTTTCATTTTCAAAGCTCGTGTATTGATCCATATGGGCTGCCGTGACTGTGGGTGAGAGCCACACTTCACCTTCAAAATTCGCCTCTTGCCCATTGAGCAGCTTCATCAGGGTCGATTTTCCACAGCCGTTCGGCCCAACGCAGATCATCTTGTCCCGCGCCCGCAGTTCAAAATTTACGTGGTCGAAGAGGGCTTTGTCAGGAAAGTGCTTGGACAGTTCCTGCGCGCGTACGATCACGCGGTTGGGATCGCCGGTGAAGGCATCAGCAATGTATTTAAAATGCATTGAGCCACGCGCTTGCCGAATTTTGTTTTTAGCATCGCTCAGGGCATCCGATAATTTGGCTACTTTCTTTTCACGCGCATGAAAGCTGGACATCTTGCGGTGGGAGAGCATGGTCTGGGCGACCGCCGCTTCATACTCCACCTCTTTTTTTAAGCGTTCGGCCTCTTTGCTGGCAAACTCCTGAACGACCCTGCGCTGTTCGACGAAGGCACTGTAATTGCCCTTGTACAGGGTCAGTCTGCCGTTTTCGAGTTCTCCGACCTCGTGGGCGCAATGATCAATAAAAGCGCGATCGTGTGAAATAAACAAGCAGGTACCGGAGTAATGATTGAGATAGTTTTCCAACCACTCGATGGCCTTGATATCCAGATGGTTGGTTGGTTCGTCCAGCAGCAGGACATCAGGATTGCTTTGTAAAATACGCGCTAAAGCCACCCGCATTCTTTCACCACCGGAGAGCGTTGCCAAAGGTCTTTCAAGAATATCACCGGCCAAACCCAAACCGGCCAGAATGCTGGCCATTTCTGCCTTGCGCTGCTCACCGTCATGTTGGTGAAGCCGAGCGCTCACGCGGTCATATTCGCTCAGTGCATCGCGATAAGCAGCTTGAATCAGCGGATCGTCCAGATTCTCTGCGGACAACTGCGCGATCAGAGCCGCGCTCCGGTGCTGAGCTTCGTTCAAAGCTTCATTTTGTCCATCGTCCAGACTGTTTTGCGAAAGGTCGTCCAATTCCTCCATTTGTTGGGACAGAGAAGCATAAACGATTGAATTGGCAAAAGCACAAAAGCCGCCATCTGCTTTCTCTTTACCCGTGAGGATGCGCATGAGGGTGGTCTTTCCGGCCCCGTTGGCTCCCACGATGGCCAGACGGTCACCGCGGTCCAAAGTAAAACTGACATCGGCCAAAACCTCATGACTGAAATACAGTTTCTTTAAATTGGAGACCCTTAAAACACTCAAATCGATACCTCGCTTGTCGCATACATGCTTGATTTTGCCCCAATGCTCTACTTTTGGCAAGGGCGTGTGAAAGGCAGAAAGTGATAAGAATAACGACTCGCTTTATCCTTGGCAGATTCTTTAAGGATAACTATTCTTATTGATATGCAAAAATGAACGGAGGACATACATATGGGTATGACCATGACTCAAAAAATTCTTGCGGCACACGCCGGACTTGAAGAAGTAAAAGCAGGACAGCTGATCACCTGCAAGCTCGACCTGGTGCTCGGCAATGACATAACGATACCACCAGCCATCAACGAGTTCCGGAAAACAGGCCAGACAAGAGTATTTGACAAAGACAGGGTCGTGATGGTCCCCAGCCACTTCGCACCGAACAAAGACATAAAATCGGCGGAAAATTGCAAGCAAATGCGCTTGTTCGCCGGGGAACAAGACATCACCCATTACTATGAACAAGGTCAAGCCGGCATGGGGATCGAGCACATCATCGTTCCGGAAAACGGTCTTTGCCTGCCGGGTTACGCGATGATCGGCGCAGATTCTCACACCTGCACGGATGGTGCTCTGGGCGCTTTCGCCACGGGTGTCGGCAGCACGGATCTGGCTTACTCAATGGCTACTGGCGAAAACTGGTTCAGAGTGCCTGAGGCGATTCGCTTCGTTTTAACAGGTGAACTCAAAGCTCCTTTGAGTGGCAAGGATATAATTTTATATATTATTTCCAAAATCGGTGTGTCCGGCGCGCTTTATCAATCAATGGAATTCACCGGTCCCGGCGTGTCCAGCGTCGGCATGGCGGATCGTTTGACCGTTTGTAACATGGCCGTAGAGGCCGGCGCCAAAAACGGCATTTTCCCGGCTGATGAAATTTGTCTGGAATATATCAAAGAAAAAGCAGCGGAACGTTTTGCCGCGGGAGACTATACCGTCTACAGCGCCGACGAGGACGCAGTTTATGCCCGCACCATGGAAATCAACCTCAGTGAACTGCCTTTGATGGTTGCTTTCCCCAGCTTGCCTGAAAACGGCCATGCAATCGGAACTTTTGACGAGATCAAAATCGATCAGGCCGTGATTGGTTCCTGCACCAATGGCCGCATTGAGGACATGCGCATCGCGGCGAAAATTTTACGAGGACAAAAAGTAGCGGAAGGTGTTCGGCTTTTCGTCATTCCCGGTTCACAAAAGGTTTTTAAACAGTGTTTACAAGAAGGCTTGACGGAAATTTTTGTGGAAGCCGGCGCTGTTGTTTCACCACCGACCTGTGGTCCTTGCATTGGCGGGCACATGGGGGTTTTGGCGTCAGGTGAAACCTGCATCAGCACGACGAATCGTAACTTCATCGGACGGATGGGTTCACCGGGAGCGTTTGTCTATCTGAGCGGTGTGGCGGTAGCGGCTGCCTCGGCGATAGCAGGGAAAATCACCGGGCCTTGAATGATATCCATCAAAAACCATCCATTGCATCAATACTTTTCGTTTTTTACACGAAGCATCATCAAGAGAAATGAGGACATACAAATGAATAAGTCAGGCAAAGTCTTTAAATACGGTAAAAACGTTGACACAGACGTCATTATTCCGGCGCGGTATCTGTACACTTCAGACCCCGCCGAACTGGCCAAACACTGCATGGAAGACATCGACAAAAGCTTTGTCGAGCGTGTGGAGTCCGGCGATTTCATCGTGGCAGGCGAAAACTTCGGTTGTGGTTCCTCACGTGAACACGCGCCCGTCGCGATCAAGGCCAACGGAATCAAGTGCGTCATCGCGCCGAGTTTTGCCCGGATATTTTACCGCAATTCAATCAATATGGGTTTACCGATCATGACTTCGGCGGAAGCGGCCGCGGCCATCAACGACGGAGATGAACTGGAAGTCGACTTTGACTCGGGCACCATTCGCAACCTCAGCCAAAACACCGAATATCAGGCCGAAGCCTTTCCCGCTTTCATACAAAAAATTATCGAGGTGGATGGCTTGGTCAATTACCTCGCTCAGAAATAAATAAGATAAAGTGTGGAGTTCTGATGAAAACGTACAAAATATGCCTTTTAGCCGGTGACGGCATCGGTCCGGAAGTGACGAAAGAAGCTCTGGCCGTCCTACATGCCGCAGCAGAGCGCTTTGGATTCGCCCTCGATGTCCGGGAAGCATTTATTGGCGGTTCGGCTTATGAACGCTGCGGACAAATGCTGCCGGAAGAGACCATTGCGGCTGCTAAGACGGCTGACGCCGTCCTCCTGGGCGCGGTCGGTGGTCCTCAGTGGGATCAGCTGCCGGCTGCAGAGCGCTGTGAAACGGCTCTCCTGGGTATCCGGGCTGCTTTGGGGCTCTATGCCAATCTCAGACCCGCCAAGCTCTTTAAAGCTCTGGCTGCGGCGTCGCCTTTGCGCAGTGGACTGGTTGAAAAAGGTATCGATATCATGTTCGTGCGCGAGCTGACCGGAGGCATTTATTTTGGCGAACGCGGCCGTGGCCAAGCCAACGGTGAAGAGTTTGCCTTTGACACTGAGAAGTATTCAAAATCTGAGATACGCCGGATTGCAGCGGTCGCTTTTGAGAGCGCGCGCAAACGCGGAAAAAAACTCTGTTCCGTCGATAAGGCTAACGTGCTGGAAAGCTCGAGACTGTGGCGCGAAACCTTGCTTGAAATGGCTGAGATGTACCCCGATGTGGATCTGACTCACCTCTATGTGGACAATGCCAGCATGCAGTTGATCCGTCGCCCTTCCGCTTTTGATGTCGTTGTGACTTCCAATATGTTCGGGGACATTCTGTCCGATGAAGCGGCGGAAATTACCGGGTCCATCGGTCTTTTGCCCTCTGCCTCATTGGGCGAAAGCGGAAAGTGCTCGCTCTATGAGCCCATTCATGGCTCCGCACCGGACATCGCCGGAAAAAATATTGCCAATCCCCTGGCAGCCATTCTTTCAGCGGCTATGCTCTGCCGTTACGCCCTGGGTGAAGAAAACGCCGCCCTCGCAATAGAAGCAGCGGTTGAAAAAACGCTCAATGAGGGTTATCGCTGCGCGGACTTGCTGAATGTAGAAAAAATCGATGCAGCGATGCAATTGTCATGTTCCGCCATGGGGGAAAAGGTGAGAGAATTCTTTCACCAAGTCACGTAAAAATGGTAATATGATATTTAAATCTTTTTGAAAACAAACCGCACGGAGGATAAACAAATGTCTACGTCCTTTTATGAAGAACAAAAAAATCAACGCAGCGCTCGTGTGAAAGTCGGAGCCGGCCGCGCTCCCCACCGTTCGTTACTTTATGCTTTGGGCCTCAGTGAAGAGGAATTCGGCAAGCCATTTGTCGCTGTTATCAACTCGTTCAACGAAATTGTGCCCGGCCATGTCCATTTACGTGAGCTCGCGGAACAAGTCAAAGCCGGCATCCGTATGGCGGGTGGGGTACCTTTTGAATTTCCGGCCATTGCGGTTTGTGATGGTATCGCGATGAATCACATCGGGATGAAATATTCACTGGTCAGCCGTGACTACATCGCGGATTCTTGTGAAATCATGCTGCTGGCGCACGCTTTTGACGGAGCAGTCTTCATGCCGTCATGCGATAAGGTCATTCCGGGCATGTTGATGGCCGCGGCCCGTGTGGACATTCCCAGCATCTTTATTTCCGGTGGGCCGATGCTGCCGGGTACAGATGTGTCCGGTAACAGAATCGGGCTGAGCAACATTTTTGAAGCGGTCGGGTCTCATGCCGCCCAGCAGATCAGCGATGAAGAATTAAAGGAATATGAAAAATCATGCTGCCCCAGCTGTGGATCTTGCTCCGGCATGTACACCGCCAACACCATGAATTGCCTGACTGAGGCCATGGGCATGGGACTGCCGGGTAACGGAACCATCGCTGCAGTTTTAGCTGAGAGAAGGCGTTTGGCCAAGCGTGCCGGTTCACAGATCATGAAACTCATCGATGAAGGAAAGACCGCCCGTCAGATCATGACGAAAGAAGCGATGGAAAACGCCTTGCGCGTCGACATGGCTCTGGGTGGCTCAACCAATTCGGTCTTGCACATGCTGGCCATTTCCAGAGAAGCGGGCTGCGCAATCAGCCTGGATGAAATTGAAACCCTCAGCAGCACAACGCCTCAAATCTGCAAGCTCAACCCGGCCAGCGATGATTTCATCGTCGACTTAGAACCGGAAGGCGGTATAACTGCCGTGCTTACGGAATTGAGTAAAAACGGCATCATCCATGTGGACAATCCGACCGTTGACGGAAGCGTCAAAGAGCGCATCGCTGCCTTGCCCGATCGAAAAAAACGTGTCATTCACAGTATAACTGAGCCCATTTCCAACGATGGCGGATTGGCTATTTTAAAGGGCAATCTGGCTGAAGAAGGATCGGTGGTCAAAAAAGGCGCAGTTGCCCCTGAAATGATGGTGCATCAAGGTCCTGCGCGCGTATTTGATTGTGAAGACGATGCCATAACGGCCATATTCGCCGGAAATATCAAATCAGGAGACGTAGTCGTTATACGTTTCGAAGGCCCCAAAGGCGGACCGGGCATGGCCGAAATGCTGAGCCCGACCTCGGCTTTGGCGGGTATGGGTTTGGCCTCAAGCGTAGCCCTTTTGACAGATGGCCGATTCTCAGGCGCTTCCCGTGGTGCATCAATCGGGCATGTTTGCCCTGAAGCCGCGGACGGTGGTTTAATCGCAAAAGTTCAAGAGGGTGATTTAATCTCTATCGATATTCCCGGGCGCAAACTGGAGCTGCTTGTGGATGAAGCCGTGTTGGCGGCTCGTGACAACGCTCCGACACCGAAACGGAGCGTTTCCGGAGTACTGGCCCGCTATGCTAAAGCCGTGGGCAAGGCATCCTCCGGTGCAGGTCTGTCAACGGATTATTGAAAAGAATTCAAAGTACTCAATGATAAAGGAGAAATGCCCATGAACGGTGCAGAAGCAGTCGTGAAATTCCTACAATCAAAAAACGTGGACACCGCTTTCGGTTATCCCGGGGGACCGGTCCTGGTCTTATATGAAGCCATTTATCGTCTGGACTTCCCACACATTCTGACACGTCACGAACAAGGCGCGGTTCATGCGGCCGAAGGCTATGCCAGAGCGACGGGTAAACCGGGCGTCGTAATCGCTACTTCAGGTCCCGGTGCGACCAATTTGGTGACCGGCATTGCGGACGCTTATCTTGATTCTGTTCCGGTTCTCGCAATCACCGGGGCAGTCGCGCGTAAAGACATCGGTCGTGACGCGTTCCAGGAAGCGGATATCACCGGCATTACCGACCCAATCACCAAATACAGCTATCTGGTCATGGAACCCGAGCAGCTTTTGCCGATTTTGGAAGAGGCATGGAATTTGACAACTTCAGGCAGACCCGGCCCGGTCCTGGTCAATATTCCCAAAGACCTGCTTGCAGCGACGATTGAAGAAAAACCGTCAGCGGAAAAACAATACTTCCCCTTGCGCCCCAAACCCATCAAATCGGTTACGCAGATGGATAAAGTGCTTGACAGTCTGAAAAAGTCTAAGAAACCGCTTCTGGTTCTGGGCGGTGGCTGCGTGATCTCTCCCGGTGCACCGGAAGAACTGGTCAAATTCATCGATAAGGTCAATATTCCGACAGCCTTGACCTTGATGGGCAAAGGTGCCCTGGCTGACACACATCCCTGGAATCTGGGCATGTCAGGTATGCATGGTACTTTGCAGGCCAACCGGGCCACGGTGGAATGCGACCTCCTTCTGGCGGTGGGCTGCCGTTTCAGCGACCGCCTGATCGCCAACCCGGATCGTTATGCCAAAAAGGCCGATCGCGTCATTATTCATGTCGACATCGATCCCGCCGAAATTGGCAAAAACATCACACCGACGATTGAAATCGAAGACGATGCCTGTGATTTCTTCAAAATTTTAAATGACAGTCTCTCCAAAATTAGTGACTTCAATCCGAACTGGGAAGCCTGGAAAAACGAAATCCGTGACTTAGCCACGCGCTACGACGCCAAAGTCGAAGAGTTGTCTAAAGCTCAGGTTCCGCTTTTGCCGCAGTACGTGATGCGCACCTGCTCCAAGATGACGGAAGGGATGAATCCGCTGGTGGTCACTGATGTCGGTCAGCATCAAATGTTTGCCTGCCAGCACTACCGTGTGGAATCCCCCCGTTCTTTTCTGACCTCAGGTGGCCTGGGCACAATGGGTTTTGGCTTTCCGGCGGCTATAGGCGCGTCCAAAGCTTGTCCTGACCGGCCCACGATTGCAATCGTCGGTGACGGCGGTTTCCAAATGACGCTTCAGGAACTGGGCCTGCTCGAAGCTCTTGATTTACCCGTGATTATTTTAGTCATGGACAACGGTACTTTAGGCATGGTCAGGCAATGGCAAGAACTCTTTTTTTCAGAGCATTACAGCCATTCGATGCTGAATAACAACCCTGATTTCGTGAAAATTGCCGAAGCCTATGGAATCAAGGCCAGTAAGGTCAGGAATCCTGAAGAACTTGAAGCTGCATTTGGTGAAGCACTAGCCTCCAAAAAACCACGTCTTTTGCATATCGATATAAGGCAAAAAGAAAACGTGTATCCAATGGTTCCGGCGGGAAAAGACGCTGAAGAAATTATTATGCCGGGCATGACCGACCAGGACGATTAAGTGTTAGAATAATAAGAAATAAACCCAGTAAATATTTTGGAGGACTGACGTATGCTTTCATTTTCCAAGAAGAATGCGCTTCAATTTATCAACGAACACGAAGTCGCACAGATGAAGGATCAATTGGAACTGGCTCAGCGCAATCTACTCGAACGGACAGGGCCGGGATCGGACTTCCTTGGTTGGGTGGATTTACCTGTCAACTACGATAAAGTCGAATTTGACAGAATACTTAAAGCCGCCGAAAAGATTCGTCATGACTCAGACGTGCTGGTCGTAACGGGAATTGGAGGCTCCTATCTGGGCGCCAGAGCCGTCATTGACGCGTTGAGCCACAATTTATCCGCTTCTATGAGCAAGGCAGAGCGAAAAGCACCGCTCATTGTGTACGCCGGACATCAATTGAGTGGCAGCTACCTGGCCGAATTGATGGCTTTCCTGGATGGAAAAGACGTCTCGGTGAATATCATTTCAAAATCCGGTA
>CAYNZF010000020.1:0-28676 GCA_964401615.1 uncultured Oscillospiraceae bacterium | reverse complement strand
TAAAGCAATATCTACGTGGTGATTATATGAAAATCTCTAAATACTGTCAAACATTTCAAGTCATTGCCGACGCAGGTCTTCAATCTGCCCACCCAGGCGTTTGATGCTCGAGAGAGTCTCAGCTTGCAGGGCTTTATCCAGTATAGTCGCATGCTGCTCGAAAAACGCGCGCAATAAGGGCACAGCCCTGCCATCCCCATAGTCGCCTAAGCAAATCACGGCAATCAATTTTTCCGGCATCTTCTTAAAAGCGCTTCTGAGCAGCTGATAAGCTTCCTCATCATGATTCTCTTTACTTACCTCTGTCAAAAATATCAGGAGATAGTCCAAATTCGGATTGTGCACACTTGCATTCAAATCGCGTTGTATGCTCGCTTTCAGAGGAGGAAGCGCGCGCTCTGCGGCAAAATTGAAATAGGCTTTGGCTGCGCTTGCAAAGCGCTCATGCATAAGCTTTGCCGCCAAAATATTTTCCAGCAGCAGATCCGCAAAAGCGATATTTCCCCACTGTCCCAGCAACTCGATCGATACACATTGAATGGTAAAAGTTTCGGCCGGCGCGCTGTCGTCTGTGGTGTCCAGAGCCAGGGCGAGCGCACGCTCCACCAAAAAGGGCATGAGACGGTCTGCGGTTTTACCCAGCTTGATTTGAAAATATTCCGGTAAAAACTCATCACAAAGATTCGCGCAAACGTCGTAAACAGCCAGCAAATCATCTATTTCGTTGAGTTGATCAAAAAAATGCGCCGGACTTTCACCAATTTCCGCTAAAGGCTCGCGAAACCATGACGCCATTGCGTTCAAGCTCTCACGCTGAACTTGTTCAGCATATTCGGCCTTGTCAAAATCACGTGGATCCGCTGTTTCGCTGATATAATCAAAAACAGAAGCCAGCGCGCGGTTGTAGGCCAAACAGACGGTGCCGGCTTTGTCGATTAAAATTTGGTTTCGCATATTTATCCCCTTTTATATAAGGGAATCATACCGAACTTGGGTCACTTTCTGCAAGCGGCCTGGGCTTGCTGTACTTTTAACCCTTCCATTTTAAGAAGATTGCGGAGAGCGGCGGCAAACTCATCTCTAATTCAGGTATAAGTTCCGGGATGATGACAGTCGCGGCCTGGACCGATTTCTGTAACACGGCTGAACTGAGTGAGTCGGGTGCTTTATCACCCAGGCTGATTGCGCCGATATCGAAAAGATTGCGAATTTCCGCGTAGTAGTGTTCAAGCTTGTCGATGATATCCTGACGCGCTGCACTCAATTGTTTTTCTTTGAGCTGGAGTCCGCTGCGTCGCTTTTCCATCATTTTCGAAGCCTCAGCTGCGTCAGGCACCGTGGTCGTCAAAATCATGCCTGTGGTATTTTCACCCACGTAGCCGCTGCCGCCGTAGCGCTTGTCGTCGCTGTTGAGCAGGATTTCATATTGGCCGAATTCCGGCACGTTCAGTTTGTATGTGGGCAATGTGGCCGGGGTCATGTTGAAAATGCACAAAACTTTCGAGCCCTCGCTGTCGTAGCGTGAAAAAGCCAGCACGGAATTCACGTAATCATCCACCTTTTGCCACGAAAAGCCGCTCCAACTGTCGTCTTTTTGCCAGAAGGCAGGTTGATCAAGATAGAGATGATTCAAGTCAGCTACAAAGGCGTGGTGATTGGCATTGGCCTCGCGCTCCAGAAGTCCCCATTCAAGCTGCTCTTTAAACCGCCATTCAATAAATTGACCGATTTCATAGCCCATGAAATTCAGTTTCGCGCCGGGATGAGCAATTTGGTACATCAACATCAAACGCAGTGAAGCGAACTGGCGCCATTCGTCGCCGGGCATTTTTCCGAGCAAGGAGCGTTTGCCATGTACAACCTCATCGTGTGAGAACGCAAGCACGTAACGTTCACTGAAAGCGTACGTCATGGAGAAAGTGATCTGGTTGTGGTGGTCTTTTCGATAGAGGTAATCAAGGCTCATGTATTTAAGCGTGTCATGCATCCAGCCCATGTTCCATTTATGGGTGAAACCGAGGCCTCCCTCGTGAAGGGGCTTGGTAATGTAAGGATAGGCCGTGGATTCTTCCGCGACAATGAGGACGGAGGGATATTTTTCGCGCAGTGTTTCATTGATTTTTTGAAAGAAAGCAACCGCGTCGAGATTGATGTTTCCGCCGTCTTTATTGCGCACAAAATCTTTACGTCCATAGTCCAAATAGAGCATGGAACTGACCGCATCCACGCGCAGGCCATCGATGTGACATTCCTCGATCCAGAACCAGGCACTGGAACATAGAAAAGAGACCACTTCTCTTTTCGAATAATCAAAAACCAGCGTGCCCCATTCCGAATGCTCACCGAGGCGTGAATCCGGATGTTCAAAGAGGGGCTCTCCGTCAAATCTGGCCAGACCGAACTCGTCACGAGGAAAATGCGCAGGAACCCAGTCCATGATGACCCGAATTCCGGCCTGGTGGAGTTGATCGACCAGATATTTGAATTGAGCCGGTGTTCCGTAGCGCGATGTAACGCCGAAATAACCAGTGACTTGATAGCCCCAGGAGTCATCGAACGGATATTCGGAAAGAGGCATAAACTCAAGGGCGTTGTAGCCCATTTTTTTCAAATATTCGACCAGCTCAGCCGCCAGATCGTGGTAACTGATCGGGTTTCCATCGTCGTAGCAGCGCCAGGACCCGTAATGCATCTCATATATGTTCAAGGGGGCAGGTTCTGTCGCGCTTCTCCGCTCACTGAGCCACTTATCGTCGTTCCATTCGTAATCGTCTGTATTATATAAAATGGATGCAGTACCGGGTCTGGTTTCATTGTGCCTGGCAAAAGGATCCGACTTCAGAACCACCTTGCGGTCACGGCCTTTGATTGCATATTTATAGCGCTGCCATTGTTCAAGTCCAGGAAAAAAACCAGACCAGACACCTGTTTGCTCGTTGAAATCAAGCGGCATGCCCTCTGTCGCCCAATCGTTAAAGTCACCGCTGAGGTTGACCGCCAGTGCGTGCGGAGCCCAAACATTAAACCGATATCCATCAACCCCGTCTCGTGTTTCGGGAAATGATCCGAAATACTTATATGCCTGGTAATTTTCACCCATGTTGAACAAATAAACAGCATCCATGCCTTGCTCCTTCTCTCGTTCGAACAACGAGTTGAGACGTTAACAGCCATTATACCGAACTATAACTTGTTCTTAAAGCATTTTGCCACAATTCCATTTTCATTTCGCTAGTATTTTGTGATAGTTGTCATTTCTCAAATAGAAATTAACGCAAGCGGGCTTATTCAGTTATTGCTTCATTGAATTTTACTCTCTGGTTTGTTCATCGGCAGCCGTTTCAGCAAGATGTTTTTCTTCCTCATACTCATCGTCTCCATCTGCATCTTCGTCGAACGCGTTCTCAGCTGCTGCTGTTTTAAGCTCGCTTGATCTGCTCTCATCGTCAGCACTTGTAGAAATCTCTTCGGTAATGTCAGAAAAGTCGCTTTGGCTGCCTGTTTGATCAAGTTCGAGCTCAAGAGCCAAACGTTCCAGTCTGCGATCCCTGGCCCAGTGGTAACCCAAAAACAATAGGCCGGCAATGACCATCAGGCCTGACAAGACCATCGAAACACGGAAATTGCTTTGGCCGATGAAAAGCGAATCCGTGCGAATGCTTTCAACGAAAAAGCGGACCGCTCCGTAAAGCAGCAAGTACCAGGCCAGCGTTTCGAATTTTTGTTTGGATTGTTTTCTTATACGCAAAAGGACCAGAAAAATGAGTATGTTGGCGACGAACTCATAGAAGAAGGTGGGGTGCACCGGCATATCAGGATTCAAGCCGCTTTGTCCCAGCGAAGCGAGATAACTGCGCGTCTGGTTGGAAATCATGCCCCAGGGCAGTGTCGTGTTGTTACCAAAAGCTTCCTGGTTGAAAAAATTTCCCCAGCGCCCAATAGCCTGGCCGAGGGGGATATAGACAATCAAAAAGTCGACCATACGGTGTAATTTGATCTTTTTAAAACGCGCGATGATGAGAACTCCCAGAACGCCTCCAATCACCCCTCCGTAAAAGGCCAGGCCGCCGGAACGGGTATCGAAGATTTTGAACAGATTATCTTTGTAAAGCTCCCACTCGAAGGCCACGTAAAAGAGGCGGGAACAAACGATAGCCAAAGGAATTGCCAAAAGCAGTGCATCCAATACGTCATCCTGAACCAGATCGAACTGTCGGGCGTGGCGCAAAGCCAGTGACATACCGATCAATACCGCTGAAGCAATCAGGAGGCCGTACCAATACACAGGAAAATCAAATATTCTAAAGGCTACCGGACTGATATCCAGGTTCTCGATTCCCAGGCCCGGAAAACTGACGAAGTAATTCATTTTGTATTTTCTCCCTTGTCTGTTACATAGACTCTTACACGCAGTTCGTCCTGCTGTAAAAATGACAGGTACGCTCTGGCTTCTTCTATGGTCACTTGATCTATGATTCTAGCATATTCCCCGATTTCCAGTCCTGACATGGTCGCTTGAACAACGGTCATGCCCAGTGATTCCACCCCATCCAAAGCGCGCAGAAAATGACCCAGAGCGGCCTTTTTCTGAATGGAAAATATTTCTTCTGGCACTTCTGCCGCCCTTATTTCGGACCGTAATAGTTCCAGTAATTGTTCGGCTGCATATTCAGGTTGGTCCGTTTCACAGGACAGGAACATAAAAGCAAAGTCTTCCTCACATAAATACTGTGCGGTAAAGCTGTCGTTGATCAGGCCTCGGTCATAAAGGTGGCTGTAGAGCGTTGAGGCCTCGCCGATAATACTGTCCAGATACAGCGCGACGGCCATGTTGCGTTGTGCCAGTGCATTCGCCGACAAGCTCTGTTCCGAAAAAGGAAAAGGGTCCTTGATGGCCATCAGGAAAGATGAATTTTCAACCATCAACTGCAAATGTACTTCCGCTTCCGATACCTGCGCAGGCTCTGCCTGCAGCCTGTGCTTGACCGCTGCCGGCCAGCTTTGAGATGCGAGGGCCCGGTCCAGATTGCTAAGCAAGCGGCCTTGTTCATCAAAATTAAAATCACCTACAATCACCAGGCGCATACCTGCAGGCGAATAAAAGCGCGACCACACCTGTTTTAGATGTTCGGATGTAATGGTGCCGATACTGGCGCGCGTGCCGCCAATGTCTTCTCTGGCTCCATGCTTGATGTAAAGCTTGCTCATCATCGTCTTGAAGGCAAAGGCATCCGGATCATCACTGTACATGTCAAGTTCAGCTCCGATAATGCTGCGCTCTGCTATGACGCGGTCCTCTTCCAGATATGGGTGCAGCAAGGCATCAAAATAGAGTTCGAACGCCTTGTCGAAGCGTTCAGTGCCCGAAAAAAAGTACACGGTCTGCGTGTATGAAGTAAAAGCGTTGGCCTGGCAGCCCAAAGCGGCCAGTTTACCCATTAAACCGCCCTCATCATCGCGGCTGAAAATGCAATGTTCAAGGTAATGAGCCGTACCTGCGGCGACCGGCAGCGCTATGCCGTTCTCATCCGTCAATTCCTGGTGTATCGAGCCAAAAGGTATTCCAAAAGCAGCGAATTTTCTGACAAAACCGGGCTTGGGCAGCCACAGCAGATTCAGACCGGTTTTGTGCCGGTACTCATAATAATTCAAACCCGAAAGAGTATCGGTTTTATGCGTCAAGGTGAAAGCGGGATGTTTCACGAAGGGATCGGTTTGTACATTCATTTCTCCACCTCTGCTTCAGTATTGCTGGCAGGCATAAGCTGATAAACGAAAAGTTCCTCTAGTTCTCCTGCCATCGCAGAAACATCGTTAATGGTCACGCCATGCAAATACTCCAGGGCTTCTTTACTGTCTTGTAAATGCCCGACTTCCAAAGCACTCATCTGATAGACCAGTTGTCCATTCAAGCTGTCGCTGAGGGCCATCAATTTAGCTTCAACCATGGCCAATGAGCTCTTGAAATGTCGTTCACTGAATTTAGCAGCCACAATATTGGCCAACTGTTCGCGGCAGTCGTTTATCGCCAGTTCACTTTGGCCGGCGGTGATTCCGGCCGCCACCATGATCATGGACAAGTGTTTCAGAGCTTGCGAATGAATGCTGTAGGCCAAACCGTGCGCTTCTCTCACGACTTCAAACAAGAGCGAATGGGTGTCACCGCCGAGCAGACTATTTAAAACATTGAGAACAGCGCCCCTGATGAGCGGGTATGGCGGCAAGCCGCCCCAATAGATGACCAGACGGGTTTGCTCAACATCTTTGAATTCGGTGAACGTTTTGCCCTTTTCAAAATCAAGTTGATTAGGAAAATTCAGCTCAAATCCGGTAGATTCGGCAGGTCGTCCCAGAACGGTGAAAGCCGCAAGTTCTTCTAAAAGCCTGTTGTGAAATGAGCTGTCGAGATTACCCGCTGTGTAAAGTTCTGCTTTACCTTCGCGGAGCAGCTCAAACCACGCTTCACTTACTTCTTCTCTGGTCAAACTGTCAATCAAGGCCAAATCACCTTTGGGACTGATTCCTTCATCTTTGTTCTCAAGCAAAAGTGACAGGCTTCGGTCATAGGCGTACTTCGCTTTGTTTTGGATGCGCGATTTCAGTTCAATGGCCAGATTGCTGCGTTCCATATTAAAAAGCTGCTCATCAAAAAGGCCTTGTTCATCAAGCAGCGGGAACTTCAATGCGTCCAGGAGCATTGAAACGACTTCCTGAAAGGGGGCTTCTCCGTGTAGACCCTTCACGATGCCCTCCGCGGTAAACTCAAAAGTCTGGCGGCTGCCCTCACTGTCGTTGTAGGCGTCGAGAGACGCTCCATACAAGCGATCTTGGGCCAAACTAAAGGCCTGGCGTGTCGGATAGGCGGCTGAAGCCTGCAAAACGATGCGCATGGCCAATGCTCTGGCGCTGTTTTTTCGTGGGTGCTGCGGCAAGCTCAGGCAAAAATGCAAATAGGCCTGTGTGTAGCGCGTGGACGGTAGATGATGGTAAGGAATGGCGGCCGCTTCACCGATAGGGGTCAGACGTTCGGCACTTGCATGGTAGTTTTTCGTGCGCTCGATGTCCCCGCGCATTACGACAACCATATCTTCCAAATTGGCAAAATAACTTTCGGCTCTTTGGAATTCGAGGATGAAAACCTCCAGGGTTTGACCATAAAGGTCCTGATCCATATCAAAAAGGTAGGTTTCCAGAAGTGGTTCTTTTTCAAGAGTATTGAGTGTCGGTCTGAGCCCGATGTTGCTGATTGAATTGTAATAGCGATTGCCAATGCGTGTCCTGCTGGCATAGACACCGTAAGGCAGCACGAGCTGCTCCGGATTGAGGTGCATGTTGCAGGTTGGCATGCCCCAGGTTCTGGCCAGGCCGCGTCCACGCACCACGTTACCTCGAATCATGAAAGGATGCCCCAATAAACGATTGGCCTCACCAAGCTGACCGCTGCTCAGGAGTTCACGGATGCGTGAGCTCGAAATTGCCTCACCGTAGCCGGTTACCTGCGGAACGATCTCAACTCTGATGCCCCTGGCCGCGCCCAAACGCTCCAAGTCCCTGACTGTGCCACGTCGTTTGTAACCGAAACGAAAGTCATCACCGACAACGATATAGCGGATTTTAAACCGTTTGCACAACAAATCCACAAAGGCATCCGGGCTCAGCGCCATGACCGCTTCGGTAAACGCCTGTTCAAATACAAGCTTTACGCCACGGGACAGTAAATAAGCCGCCCGATCTTCGGGTGGCTGGATGCGTAGAACACTCGCGTTGACGGGAGATGTTTTGGTCTTGGGTAAATAATCAAAAGTGTAGACCGCGGCATGGAGCTGCTCTTGCTTGCAGGACCAAAGCAATCGGTCAATCAAGGCACGATGCCCTTTGTGAACACCGTCAAAAAAACCCAGCGCGAGGCCGTACTCGGCCTCCGGCTCAAATTCTCCCTGTCCCCAGACTTTCAGGTGGTCCATATTATCAGGCATCAGTCCGTTTATCATTTTCAGCTCATCGGGTAAAATAGCTTGCACGATCGCTAAACATCCTTTCAACAATAAAAAAATAAGCTCCGTTTTCATCACAGCGAAGTTGGCACATGCCGGCCGGCCCGCAGGTGGAAGTGATGACGCAGCGCATTCCGCTTTGAATCGGTACGTTGATTTGAGGCAAATACGGGGCACCCGCCACCTGCAAACCACAGAGTAGACGGTCAACGTCCGGTAGTAAAAATTCTACCATAGGAAATTGCCGCAAGGCTAAATCTATTGGTAATAATTCAATTTCTTCAGAAAGATCGTCCAAAAGCCGGGCATTTTCAATTGTGAACGGTCCGACCGCTGTGCGGCGCAGCTGTTCGGCGTATGCCGGCAGGCCCAGCTTTTGCCCCAGGTCAGCACAAAACGTACGAATATAGCTGCCTTTACTGCAGAAAATATCGATATCCAAGACAATCGGTGCATCAGGATCACCCGCTGCATCATAAAAACAAGCTAAAAGCTCAGCCTCGTAGATTGTCACTTTTCTGGCCGGAATTTCCGGAGCGGGTTCACCACTGTGCGCATAATCATAAAGCCTTCTTCCGGCAATTTTCAAAGCCGAGTGTAAAGGCGGAATTTGACTTATCTCACCTAGCATGCTGCTCAATTGTTCGCGAACCAGATTTGCGTCATTTTTCAAGATCCGCTCCGCTTGTGTTGGTGTAAGTTCTGAACAGGCCGTGGTTTTCCCACTGATGTCAAGGCTGTCCGTCGAGCGGCCAAGCCGGCAGCGCACCTGGTAGCGTTTGTCGTAATCATCCATGTAACGCACAACCGCAGTGGCCCTGCCTATGGCAAGTGGCAAGAGTCCTGTGGCAAAAGGATCCAGCGTGCCCACATGCCCGACTTTTTTTACATCCAGCGCGCGCTTGACCCTGCTGCCCACCCGGGTACAGGTCATCCCCGCTGGTTTGTCGATCAAAAGTAATCCGGATTTCATTCTTCGAACTGGATCCCGGCCGCCTCGACGCTCGCTTTGATGGCTTCTTCAGCCGTCATTTTGGGTAAGGAGAAGCCCGCCGCCCGAAGATGCCCGCCGCCGTTGAATTGAATGGCCAGGGCTTGCGCATCAAAACCATCACCGGAACGCACGGACGCTCTGTAGGAACCGCCCTCGGTTTCGCGCAGCAAAATCGAAAGTTCCACACCGATCACATCGCGCATGAATGATGCCAGACCTTCCACATCACCCTCTTCACCGCCGCGGTCTTTGTATACTTCATAAGGCAAAAGCGACAAGACCATCTTGTCCTGATAAAAATACTGTGCGTGTGTGTCAACATAGCCGATCAGAGCTAGTTTTGCCTTGCTCATGCGGTCGAAAAGAATCAGGGACAAAGCACGAATATCGATTTTGAAGCGTAAAAGTTCTGCGGCCATGCGCAGCGTGTTAGCCGTCGTGTTGGAATAAGTGAATCTGCCGGTGTCCGTCATCATGCCGCAAAACAAGTTGATGGCCATGCTTTCAGTCAAAAGTACCTCGCCATATTTTTTTTCGAGAAACAGCACCAGCTCCGTGACCATTTCGCAGCTGGCCGCAGCTTTGGTATCCACCAGGGCCTGGTCTCCCAAATCAGCGACGGGAATGTGATGATCCATAGTAAATTGTTGAGGAGCGATGTTGAATAATTTCAAGCGCCGTCCGATCCTGGTACCGCCCGGACTGTCAATGATCATTCCCACGCCTTGGCGATCACCGTATTCAGCAATCAAGTCCTGATGCTTGCGTGTACTGACCAGCAGCCGCTCAGCCGCAGGCAGAAAATTCAGTTTGGGTTCCAGCGGTTCTTCGGTCAAGATCAAGCAATCCACACCGAAGCCTTCCATCAGCAGGGCAAAAGCAAGCGTGGAGCCCAGAGCATCACCGTCGGCACTGACGTGGGGATAAAGAAAAAGACTTTTGCCACGGGCGGGCAGTTCAAGAATTGCCGCGCACAGGTGCTCGAAAAAATGCTCATAGCTTTGCTTGACTGACATTTTGGTCGTTTATCTCCCCAGGGCCTGATTGATGAGCTGGTCGAGCTTATTACCTCGTTCGATACTGTCATCAAGGATAAATTGCAATTCAGGCAAAATGCGCAAGCGGATATTTTTTCCAAGTTCAGTGCGCAGAAAACCGGTCGCTTTCTTGAGTGCAGTTAAACAGGCCTTTTGTTCCTCTGCCGTTCCCATGACAGAAACGTAGCATTTGGCATGCCCAAGATCGCCGCTCACGACGACTTCGGTGACCGAAGTCATCAGCGGGATCCGTGGATCTTTCAGATTTCGTATTAAGTCAGCCAAAATGCGGCGCATTTCATCGCCTACCTTGGCTTGGCGTACGGCTTTCATTGACGGTCAACCTCTTTCATTTCGAAGGCTTCGATTACGTCACCCACCTTGATGTCGTTGTAGTTTTCAAGTGAAATACCGCATTCATAACCGGTCGATACTTCTTTGACATCGTCTTTAAAGCGTCGCAGTGAAGCGAGTTTTCCTTCGTGCACGACCACACCGTTGCGTACCAAACGCACCTGACTGTTACGATGCACTTTACCGTCGGTCACATAAGCACCGCCGATCGTTCCAATGTTGGAAACTTTGAAAATTTCGCGCAGTTCGATGTGTCCTGTTACTTGCTCTTTGAATTCAGGAGCCAGCATGCCCTTCATCGCCGCTTGAATGTCTTCTATCGCATTATAGATCACCCGATAGAGGCGCACATCCACTCCCGCTTCTTTAGCAATTTCAGACGCGTTGTTGACAGGTCTGACGTTGAAGCCGATCACGATCGCATTACTGACTTCAGCAAGGCGAATATCTGTCTCAGTGATTGCTCCGACTGCTTGATGGATGACTTGAACTCTGACATCTTCATTGGTCAGTTTCTCAAGTGATTGGCGCAAAGCCTCCACAGAACCGACTACATCCGCTTTCACGATGAGGTTCAAGTCTTTGACTTCACCCGCAGCCATCTTGATAAACAGATTGTCAAGGCTCATGCGTGAGCTGCCGTGGATGGCTGATTCACGTTGGGCAATCCGTCTTTTCTCAGCCAGTTGACGTGCGATTTTCTCGTCTTCGACAACATAGAAGAGCTCACCAGCTTCCGGTACATCAGGCAGACCCAGGATTTCGACCGGAACGGAAGGTCCGGCTTTCTTCACTGTGTTTCCGCTTGCGTCCACCATCGCGCGAACGTTGCCCACAATTGAACCGGTTACCAGAGTGTCTCCCTGGTGGAGAGTACCTCTTTGTACGAGCACAGTCGCGAGGACACCGCGATTCTTGTCTAATTTGGCTTCAATGACAATTCCTTTGGCTTGCGCTTCCGGGTTTGCTTTCAGGTCCAGAATATCTGCCGTCAAAAGCAGCATTTCCAGTAAATCGTCAATACCTACACCGGTTTTAGCCGAGACAGGTACCATGACCGTTGTACCGCCCCAGTCTTCGGAAATGACATCATGAGTGGCAAGCTCCTGCTTGACACGGTCGATGTTCGCACCGGGTTTGTCGATTTTATTGATCGCGACCACGATCGTTGTGTTAGCTGCTTTGGCATGATGAATCGCTTCAATTGTTTGCGGCATTACACCATCGTCTGCTGCGACGACCAGGATTGCGATATCTGTAGCCATGGCGCCACGTGCACGCATCGATGTGAACGCTTCATGTCCCGGCGTGTCCAGGAAAGTAATTTTTCTGTTGTTGACACGCACCATGTAGGCACCGATATGTTGAGTGATTCCACCTGCTTCTCCGCTGGCGACATGCGCGTGGCGGATATAGTCGAGCAGAGATGTTTTTCCGTGATCGACGTGACCCATGACAGCAACGACCGGCGGTCTTTCGGACAGATCGGCCTCGTTGTCTTCGGTGTCATCGAAGAGAATGTCTTCTTCGGTCACTTCTATGATTTTCTCTGTCTTGATTCCAAATTCGTTTGCAATGATGCTGGCTGTATCAAAATCGATGTTTTGGTTTAAAGTCGCCATTTCACCGAGTTTCATCAAGGCTTTGATGACGTCGGCTGAAGTTTTCTTAATGGCTTCGGCAAACTCTTTCACCGTCAAAATCTCAGGCAGACTGACCTGCGAAAGCACAGCGATAGGCTGGAATTTTCGCGAATCACGTTTGGGACGTCGTCCGCCTCTGCGGCCACCGAATTCGCCATCCATGTCTTGAGCTGAAAAAGGCTTGCGTCGCTGAGTCACAGGACCACGAGGTGTTTTTCCGTCGCGAGTTTTATTTTTATCAATTGCGTCACGCGCAGAGAAACTGGCGGCTGCTTTGGCAGGTTTGGCGGCAAAAATATCCAATCCCTCGGGAGTCTTTTTCTTTACCGGAGCCTTGCGGGCATGTACCTGTGATTTATTGTCATCATCTTTGTCTTTATCAAAACCGGTGCTTGCTCCCGGAGCAGGTCTGCCCCTAAAACCGCCACCACCGGGTGCGCCACCGCGATTGTAGCCACCTGGACCACCACCCTGTGCGCCTCCGCGATTGTAAGTGCCCGGACCGCCGCCGGGTGCTCCGCCGCGGTTATAGCCGCCCTGACCGCCGCCGCTTGCTCCGCCGCGGTTATAGCCGCCTTGGCCGCCACCTTCGGGTCTGGGTCTCGGACTGTAAGTTCCTCCCTGACCGCCACCGCTGTTGTAGCCGCCGCCTGCATTATAGGCACCGTTGCTGTAACCCGGTCCGCGTTGAAATGAAGAACTTCTGTCAGCGCCTTCCAGGGCGCGATTTTTCTGATCTTCCTGCCGTCTCGCAAAAGCTGCGGCAGTCGCGGCCAGGCCGCTTTTTTCAATTTTTGTCGGAGCTGCACCGGAATTCCCTCCGGCGGCAGCGTTAAGCTTCATCTGATCAAAAATATTGCCAAGCTTGCGCGGGCCTGCAGGAGTTGCGGGTTTAGGTGCAGCAGGCGCGGCTGCGGGAACCGGGCTTATGCTTGCAGCAGGTACTGCTGCTTTGGGAGCTGCAGGATGTGGTCTGGCTTCGGACACTTGCGGTTTTGCTTGTTGAGGTGGCGTGGGCGGGCGTTGAGTGAGGGGTCTTTCTGCCGTTTGTTTGGCAGATGAGATTTTTCTCGGACCCGCAGGTCGCGTTTTTTCGTCGTTAAGCTTAGTATCGCTTACCGGAGCCGGAGCCGGATGGGCAAAAGTATTGCTCGGTGCAGCAGCTTTGGCTTTTTCCAGACTATGAAGTCTGGCTTCATTCTCGGCCGCAACGTCTTTTCTGCTGCTGATTTTTCGCGGTGTAAACTCTTCTTTACTCACAGCGGCAAGCGGAACGGACACTGCTGCTTCGGCTGCGGCTTCCACCGCTGCGGGTGTAGCTGCTTTTTCAAGTGCAGGTTCAAATACCGGCTCTTTTTTGGGCTCGGCTTCGATCTGCTTGCTTGCTGCTTCAGCAGGTTTTGGCTCAGCCTCTACTTGAGGAGCAGCAGGCACAGCGGCAGCTGCCGTCGTTGTTTCAACGGCCTGCACTAACGTGGTTGTTTCTTCTTCAACAACGGGTTTTTCACGCTTGTTAGCTTTAAACACCTTTACTTTGGATGTGATCGTTTTACCGGAAACACCCTGCATCGTTACCGTTGCACTGTTGTCATCCGTTTTGACCGCTTCCTCGATTGCCTCATTGGTGTTCTTGATTGCGTCTTCCTTTTTTACCATTTGTTGCGTTGACTCCTCTAAAATCGCTGTATGCCTTGTCTTTTAGCATTCTGACATTATACACAAATTAATAATTAATAATTACATTGACGGTCACTTTTTGATTTTTTCGTCATGTTTCTGTTTCCGTTATCAATAAACGCTGCATTTCCGCGGCAAAATGCTCGTTATTAACGGATACCACTGCCACATTGCCTCTACCCAGTGCCTTAGCCAAAACCTCTGCAGTCAAGCGGTCACAAATTGCCAGATTAAATTCATCAGCTAAATTTGTGAAGCGCTGCCGGGTTGATTGCCCCGCGTCCGCGGCGATGAACAATAATTTCGTCCGGCCTTTCCGCGCAGCCTTTTCACAGGCCTCAGCCCCGAACTGAACATTATTGGCGCGTCTGGCCAATCCTATCAAGCGCAGCACTTTGCCAAGAGGGTCTGCTTCAATTTTCATTGTTTATTCCAGCTCCTTTTTATCCGAAGCTTTGATTTTCACAATGCGAACCGGGCGTTGCTCTTCCGTGCTTTTTCGCGCAACTTTTGTTTTTACCGCGCTTGCCTTCAGGGCTCGCGCTTCCTGTAGCTTTGACAAGAGTGCATCGGCCTCATCTTTATCCACTTTACGCTGCATTAGTTTACTCAATGTCCGTAAATTGAAAAATTGGTTTTGACAAGATTCCTGCCCGCAGAGATAAAGCCCGCGGCCTTGCATTTTTCCTCCGGCATCCGGAACCAAACCGTGCTCAGTCTGAACAAGTCGCATGAGCTCCGATTTCGGAAGCATGAGTCTGCATGCAACGCACATGCGTTGTGGAATCTTTTTAGCCAATGTTACGCTTCCTCGTTGGTTTCCTCAGCGTCTGCTGTGGTCTCTGAAGCTGCTTCGTCGCTTGCGTTTGTTTCTGCGCCGGATTCAGAGGCGGCCTCGCTGCGAATCTCAGTTTGAGCCGAATCCGCATCCGCCTCTTCGACAGCATTTGCTTCTGCTTCCTCTTGCGCTTGATTGGCTGCCTCAAAGCGGGCCATCAACTCTTCTTCCAAGGCGACACGGAACTGCGATTCGCTCTTGATGTCGATTTTACAGCCTACCAATCCGGCAGCCAGTTTGGCATTTTGACCTTCGCGGCCAATCGCCAGCGACAGTTGTTGATCAGGCACGATCACCGTCGCGATACGAGCGTCCGGGTCAAGATGGACACGCTGGACCTTTGCCGGTGACAATGCGTGGCTGATAAAGGCCTCAGGATCGGCATCCCACTCGATAATGTCGATTTTCTCATTACCCAGTTCTGTCATGACGGCTTGAACGCGCATTCCATGCTGGCCGACGCAGGCACCTAAAGCGTCCACGTTCGGATCACGGGAGGCCACGGCGATTTTCGTACGTACACCCGCCTCACGCGCGATGGAAACGATTTCAACGGTTCCGTCCGCAATTTCAGGGACTTCTTGTTCGAACAGCTTTTTGACCAGCCCCGGGTGGCTGCGCGACACAAAAATCACCGGGCGATTGTGGCGGTCATCCACTTTCAGGATGTAAAATTTCATGCGCTGGTTGAAATTGTAGCTTTCATTTCTGACTTGTTCGTTGGAAGCCAAAATGGCTTCCGCGCGGCCGATGTCAACGACCACTTCGCGTTTATCCTTGCGCTGCACCACACCTGTGGCCAGCTCACCGATACGGCTGGTAAATTCACTTTGAATTCTTGTTTTTTCGGCGTCGGCCAATTTTTGCATAATGACAGCTTTGGCGGATTGAGCGGCCAAACGTCCCAGTTTGTCAGGATTGGTTTCGAAAGCCAGCATATCACCCAGTTCCACATCGCTGGAATTCACTTTCGCTTCTTCCAGAGAGATTTCCGCATTGGGATCCATGACTTCTTCAACAACCTCTTTTAAAAGATAAACCGTCATTTCGCCGGTTTCACGATCCACCTCGGCTTGAATATTGGTGTAATTTTTCAAGTCGGTAAATTCTCGTTTGTACGCGGCAACCAAAGCCCCCTCAATCGCTTCAAACAGCGATTCCGCGGGTATCATGCGTTCTTTTTCGATCGCTTTGATGGCATTGATTAATTCTAAATTCATTGTCAATCCTTTCCGGTACGACCTCGCGCACCCCTGACAGTTTTTAGTATTTTTGATTAAAAGCGAATGTGCCGGCTGATTTTCGCACATTCAGTCAATGGCAAAACAAAGCATTGATCCGTCGTTTGACCGGCGCAGTCTGTCGGATTCAGGACGATTTTATCTGCATCGGCACCCATCAAAATTCCACGGACTTCCTTTTTTCCCTCATACGGACGGTACAAGCGAACATCCAACTCTTCATTCAAATGGCGCTCCAGGTCCTGCAAGGTCTTCAAAGGGCGATCCAATCCAGGTGAAGAAAGCTCAAGTAAATACGGACCGGTCCAGGAGAATTTTTCGTCAAGCACAGGACTCACCGCACGGCTGCTGTCAGCGCAGTCATCCAGGCCGACTCCACCGCGTTTATCGATGAATATGCGCAAAACCTGATTCTTGCCTTCTTTAACAAAATCGACATCCACCAGATGCAGGCCCAGGCCTTCGATCAGTGGCCGACACAATTGAGCTGCTTCTTCAGCGTGCTTACCGCCTTTGGCCATTTCTATCCCTTTCAAAACGAAAGAGCGGGCAACACCCACTCTTCAACCGTCCAACTTAATCAACGTCCGTAATGCTACCACGTTACAAGTCTAAATGCAAATTTTTACCTTTATTTTTTAAGCCGGTTTTTTCAGCTGCATGCTTGCGGTTTCAGGAGCAAAGTTTATTTTTCTCAAGACATGGTTTACAATGAATTCAGCTGAGCAAGCGAATACCACTTCAAGGGAGATAGCTTATGATAAAAATTATAGTCGGACCCAAGGGCAGCGGCAAGACGAGCAGGATGGTGGACCAATTGAACACCATGGCCACAGACCAGCATCTGAATGTCGCATGTATAGAAAGAGGAAAAAGACTGGACCAATTTCTAAAACCCCAAATTCGCCTGATTGATGTTTCGGAATACCCGGTCGCGAGTTTTAAAGAGTTACTAAGCTTTATCGCAGGGATAGCCGCCAAAGATTTTGACATGAATGAACTTTTTATTGAAAGTATTTACAAAGTCGCGAAATCAGATTCAATTGAAGAATTGACGGGATTCGCAGCTGATCTGGACAAGTTCTCAAGCGCCCACGAATTTAATGCGACTATACTTTTAAGTGCGGAAATGAAAGACCTGTCTGATGAATTGGTCAAATTTTGCAGTTAATCATTAACTGATGATTATTTTTTGTATTCAAATCTGATTTGTTTTGTTGTAGTATTGCCTTGGTTGATTTATTCAGCCCAAGTCATTACATGGAGGAAAAATATGTTAAAGGAATTCAAAGAATTCATTTCCAGAGGAAACGTAGTCGATATGGCCGTCGGTGTCATCATCGCCGGTGCCTTCGGCGCAATCATTACGGCTTTGGTCACCAACGTGCTCATGCCGATTTTGGGTTACTTGCTGGCCGGCGTCGATTTCACCAATTTGAAAATCGTACTGACTGCTGCCACCGAGACTGCAGAAGAAGTCGCTATTACTTATGGTGTCTTGATCCAATCCATCATTAGCTTCATCTTTATCGCCCTGGCCGTCTTCCTCGTTGTGAAAGCTGTCAACAAGATGAAAAAGCCGGCTCCTGTTGTTGAAGCACCTCCCGCAGGTCCTACCGAAGCAGAACTCTTGGCCGATATATTAAGCGAACTTCGTAAAAAATAATATCGCTGGTCTGTGCGAACATAAATAAATGGGCACTTTGATTTATCTCAGAGTGCCTTTTTTTGTCTGTTTTCAAACCTGTTTCATGACTTGATCTGTGATTAATTGTTTCACAAATCAATAAATGATAAGGTATATGCATCTCGTTTTTGGGAGGGATTTGCATTGTCACAAATATTTTCTATTTTAGTTGAAAATAAGGCCGGTGTTCTGACGAAGGTATCCAATCTCTTTGCGCGCCGTGGTTACAACATTGACAGTTTGGCCGTCGGCGAAACCCAGATGATGGAATTTTCGCGGATTACCGTGATGGTCAATATTTCAGAAGAGGCCGTTTCACAAGTCATCCGTCAGTTGTATAAACTGCCTGACGTGCTGATGGTCAAGCGACTGCTGCCCGGAGACCATTTTGCCAGGCAGCTGGTCTTGTTTAAAGTGAAAGCGGATGCCTCGCAGCGCAATGATCTGATACAGCTGGCGCAAGTCTTTCGCGGTCACATCGTTGACGTTTCACAATCCACCGTCACGATTGAAGTTTCGGGTGCTGAAGAAAAGGTCAATGCTTTACAAAAGATGCTTGAAGCGTACAACATCATCGAACTGGTCAGAACCGGTTTGGTCGCGATCGAGCGCGGTGAACTCGCACTCAATTTGGAAAGTTTGTACCCTGAAGGATATGAAGCCCCGCCGCATGTTTGAAAATCGCCTTGACAAGAGGTCAAGTTGGATGGATATCAATAACCCAATAAATGGTTTAGTTCAAAGGAGGAATTTCCATGAAGAAAATTTATAAAGACGCAGAATGCGCCACACACGCCCTGGATGGTAAAACGATTGCCATCATCGGTTACGGCAGTCAAGGTCACGCCCACGCCAAGAATCTGCACGATTCAGGTTACAACGTCGTCGTCGGTCTCTACGAAGGCTCCAAATCAGCGCAGAAGGCCGAGGCAGCCGGACTTAAAGTAATGCCGGTGTCTGAAGCAACCAAAGCAGCAGATGTCATCATGATTTTGATCCCCGATGAAAAACAGGCCGCCATGTTTAAAAAGGATATTTTACCCAATCTGAGTGAAGGAAAAGCGCTGGCTTTTGCCCATGGTTTTAATATTCACTATCAGCAGATCACCCCGCCGGAAAACATCGATGTTTTCATGATTGCGCCTAAAGGCCCGGGCCACACGGTACGCAGTGAATACGAGATCGGTCGCGGTGTGCCTGCCCTATTCGCCGTTTATCAGGACTTCACCGGCCAGGCTCAGGACATCGCTTTTGCTTACGGTGCAGGTATTGGCTCGGCTCGTGCGGGTCTGCTCGGCACTTCATTCCGCGAAGAGACTGAAACCGACCTTTTCGGTGAACAAGTCGTGCTCTGCGGTGGTGTTTCCGAACTGATGAAAGCGGGGTTCGATACTTTGGTTGAAGCAGGTTACGATCCCGAAAACGCCTATTACGAGTGCATGCATGAAATGAAGTTGATCGTTGACCTGGTTTTCCAGGGCGGCTTGACCACAATGCGTTATTCCATCAGTGACACGGCCGAATATGGCGACTACACCATCGGTAACCGCATCATCACGGATGAGACACGTAAAGAGATGAAAAAAGTGCTGAAAGAAATCCAGGACGGTACTTTTGCCAAAAACTGGATCGCTGAAAACATGACCGGACGCGCTTACTTCAATTCACGTCGCCGCATGGAGCAGTCTCTTCCCATCGAAAAGGTCGGAAAAGAACTGCGCGCTTTGATGAGCTGGAACGCGACCATCGACGTCGAGTAAAAATCACAATATCAGTACAGACAGAAATGCCGGTTTCGCAACCGGCATTTTTTTGACTGTGGATAATCAGTCCAGGTGAAGTGCAGCATCTACAGCCGCTGCCGGGCTTTCAACCCTAACCGACTCATAGATGCGTCGATTGGCTTCTCCGGGCCTGTAGATTAAAAAGTACATGGCTGTGAGGGTAAGGCAGCTCAAAATAAAAGCCACGGTCGGATAAGGTAAATAGCCGCCCAGAACTCCGGCAAGAAGCTGAAATGCAATCGTGCCGAGTGAAAAAACGACGTCGAAGAGACCGTTGACACGTGCCCTCATCTCGGCCGGCAGATAGGATTGCACTGCAGTGTGCCGGATTGTAGCCGTAGTCGAACCCAGCAAGCCCACAATAAAACGATTAAGTACCATCAATGGGTAAGGCAGCAGCAAGAGGATACTGTCCGAAATGCTGTAGGCCGCGTACACAAATTTGGTCAGCAGATAACGTTTCTTAACAGGCACTTCCCATTTATATTGTAAAAATCCCGCTAATCCCCTGCCGATCATCTCCGCGCTTTTCAAGTAACCCAACATGACGACACTAAGCCACGGCTGTGTCTGGTAAAAGGTCTGGGCCATCAGTTGTACACCCGAACCCGCCCCGCCGCTGACGGACATGTAGCTGTAAATATTGCGGATGCCCCGCTCTTTGCGAATAAATTGAAAACCCTCCACGATGTCCAAAAAATAGCGCCTAAAGGTATAGCCACTGGTTTTAATGTTCAACTCTTCTTTGATCAGAGATTCAATCAGCACGCTGGCAAAAGTCAATCCGGCGACGATCAGAAATATACTGCTCATGGAAAGTTGTTCATACATGTACGTGGAGACCGGTGCCATCGCGATGATCACCAAAGGATAGATGATGCCGAAAACAGCATAGCCTTTCTGCTCAAAACCCAGTGGAATCAAGTCGGGCATCCAGGCACTGGTAGCGATGCGGTAACAAACGGAGATTGCTCCGACAAGCAGAGTACCCATGGCATAAATGTCGAAACTGAAATCGTGGGTCGCCACCCACAATCCAATCACTAAAAACAGGAGCCCCATCAGGATATCCAGTGTCAAAATCCATTTCTTTTTACTCGAACGGTCAATCATCGGTGCGACCAAAATCGGCAAAAGTATGTCAGGAAGTACGCCGAACACATGAATGAGGGCGGACAGGAGGGTCGATCGGGTTTGGTCAAATACATAAAGTGAAATTGGGAGAGTCATCGCTTCTCCGCCGATCGCAGTCAAAACTGTAGCCGTTGTTACTAAAGAAAAATTGCGCGTCCAGAGGTTTTTAGGCGCGTCTGAAGCTTCGTTCACCGCTTGGCTCCTTTTTTATGTTAATATTCGCTGAAGAAAGATTTGAGCGAAATGTATCTTATCACACTTTTTAACGAGGAGTTCACATGAACAGCAGTCAGGACGTAAACAACAAACTCTTCATGCTTTACCTGATCGACAAGCTGCCCGGAAAAACCGAATCCGATTTGGTGAGTATTGCTTTGAGCAGCCTTTATCTAGACTACTTTTCATATAACGAGATCCTGGCCAAATTACAGGAACAAGCTTTGATTTACATAGGTTTGAAGAAAGACGATCAACGTAAAGATGCCCGGGGCCGCTCAGAATCACGGGTCTATTTAACCGACCAGGGTCGAGCGGTTCTGGGAGAATTATTACAGGATTTACCCCTGCCCATGCGGGCCACGGTGGACCGCTTAAGCCTGGCCTCGAAAGACGATTTCGAGACAAAAGACAATGTCATTGTCAACTACAAGAGTGAACATGACGGATATTACCGCATTGACTTGAAAATCATGGATGGGCTGGACAGCCGCTTCGACTTGAGCCTGCTTTTGCCCGATGAAGCGTCCTGTAAAAGAATGGCGAAGAACTGGAAAACCAATTCATTCGCCATTTACAACGATGTTTTGTCGCGGCTCAATCAAGATTCAGTTGGCAACGATTAATCCAGGCCCGGTTTATCAATATTCCCGGCAACTGTTGCCGGTGGTGCTGATTCACCTAGCTCAGGAGCAGCATCCGCGGGTGTCTCCGGCACTCTGGTCTGAGTGGCAACGGTCTGCTTGGCCCGGTTTTTGGCCAAAAGATCGAGATAATTTTGATCCCTGGATTTGTTGACCACATCGGCTTGACGCAAAGCCTCGTCTGTGTTGTTACGATAAATGCTCTCAAATTCGAACTCATCGATTTTTTCTTTGACCAGCAGGACATCGGCAATCGCTTCAAGGGCAGCTCTGCGTTCACGCAAAATTTGCATAGTGGCCTGATAAGCGCTGTCGATTATGCTGCGCACTTCTTCGTCGATTTCGGAGGCCAGCTGGTCACTGTACTGGGTCGTGTGACCATAGTCACGGCCAAGGAAGACCTCGTCTTCCGACGTGATGATCATGTTGCCAAGCTTTTCTGACATACCGAACTTGACCACCATGTCACGGGCAATTGAATTGACACTCTGTAAGTCACTGGACGCTCCGGTGCTGATCTCACCCAAAACGATTTCTTCAGCCGCTCGTCCGCCCAAAGCGATCATGATTTGAGCAATCAAGTGTTTTTTGGTCGCATAGTAAAGGTCTTCGTGAGCTTTGTGAGCGGTGTAACCACCGGCACCGCCGGCCGGAATGATGGAGACCCTTTCAACGCGGTCGGTTTCTGACACACTGCGAATGACCGTGGCATGACCGGCTTCATGGAGAGCGGTTAATCTACGCTCATGGTCGCTGATGATGCGGCTCTTCTTTTCGGGGCCGACCATGACTTTGAAAACGGCTTCCGTGATGTCATTGTAATTGATGGATTTTTTGTTGTAACGGGCAGCCAGCAAGGCGGCTTCATTGAGTAAGTTGGCCAGATCCGCTCCTGTGAAACCGGGCGTGATGCGCGCGATTTCCATAAGATTGACATCCGCATCAAGCGGCTTGTTTTTGGCATGCACGCGTAGAATTTCTTCGCGTCCCTTGATATCCGGCCTCATAACGGTAATGCGGCGGTCGAATCGTCCGGGTCGCAGCAGCGCCGGATCAAGGATGTCGGGCCGGTTGGTCGCCGCCATAACAATAGCCGCTTCGTTGGGACCGAAGCCGTCCATTTCAACCAAAAGCTGATTCAGGGTTTGTTCACGCTCATCGTGGCCTCCGCCCATGCCGGCACCGCGGTGACGACCCACGGCGTCAATTTCATCGATGAAAATAATGGCCGGAGCGTGTTTTTTAGCTTGTTCGAAAAGGTCGCGCACTCGAGACGCGCCCACACCGACAAACATTTCCACAAAGTCAGAGCCCGAAATCGAGAAAAAGGGCACGCCGGCTTCACCGGCCACCGCTTTGGCCAGCAGGGTTTTTCCGGTACCCGGAGGGCCCACAAGCAAGATACCGCGAGGAATTTTCGCTCCCAAAGCATCGTATTTGGCAGAATTTTTCAAAAAGTCCACCACTTCCTCAAGCTCGTGTTTTTCTTCCTCAGCTCCCGCCACATCGGCAAAAGTGATTTTATTTTTACTGGGGTCGTTCATGCGGGCCTTGCTGCGGCCGAAATTCATGGCGCTTTTACCCTCACCGCTCTGCCGCGAATAAAGCATCCACACAAAGAAAACCATGGCGGCAAGCATAATCAGGGTCATGATGGCGTTGATGTATGTGCCCACTTCGACCGGATTGGTGTAAGTATACGTAAAGCTGCCCTGCGCGCGGGCCTCGTCCAGGGTCTTATAAAACTCACTCATCCAGAAATCAGGCACTTCCTGCTCGACAATTTTACTGCCGTTGGGCAAAGCTTCCTTCAATTCAATCTTGACTGTGTTACCCACAACCGCTGCCGCAGTGGCTTTTCCTTCACTGATCAGGGCGACCAGCTGCGAATAGGGCATTTTTTCTGTTTCGGCATTGTCCGTAAAAAAGGATGTGAATATGACAACCGCAACCAGTGCGATGATATAGAATCCCATGCCTTTCAAAGGCATCTTGTTTTTCATTCGTTTCTCCTCATCTTTTTGCCCCGATCATGAATTTTCGATCTCGGCAAAAATGCTCTGAATTATGGCTCAGGCATCCGCCAGAATATTGATTTCCGGCAAGTTGCGATAGAGCTCGGCAAAATCCAAGCCATAGCCAACCACAAACTCATCCGGAATTTGCATGCCGCAGTACTTTACTTCAATGTCAACCTTACGTCGTGACGGCTTGTCAAAAGCTGTGCAAAGCGCAATGCTTTTAGGATTACGTGTGCTAAGCAAGTTAGTCAATTTTTTCAGGGTCAGACCTGAATCGATAATATCTTCAACCACGATAACGTGTTTGTTTTCGATGTTGATTTCAATGTCCTTGACGATTTTTACAAAACCTGAGCTCTCCGTGCTGCTGCCATAACTGGAAACCGCTATAAAATCGACGTAGCATGGCAATTTAATTTCTCGGATCAGATCCGCAGTAAAGATAAACGCGCCGCGCAGCACACAAATCAAGAGGACTTCTTCACCGGCGTAATCGTTTGATATTTCCGCTCCGATGCGCTTCACCATCTCATCGATCTGTTCTCTGCTTATCATCACACCACTGACTTTTTTTGTCATGCTGCACCTCTATATCTTCCGATAATTCGCTTTGAACTTCCGCCACTTCCGCCAATCGATCAAAGTACGTCGGTAAGCACAATACTTCATTCCCCCGGCAAAAAATCAAACAGCGATCGCGCAATTCAAATGGTATGCGTTGTTCGGACATGAATTTCTTCAAAGTCTTGTGTTGACCGCTCTTGAGTCTGACAAAATCTCCGCTTTCTCGTGTTCTCCAACTACCCTGCGCAATCGCGGAGGAACGCTGAAACCACGTCAAAAGATTATAACCCAATAGCTTTGTTTTCTCAATCAAAACATTGAACCTCTGCTCATCTGCCAAGGGGCCAAAGAGCAAGAATTTTTTCTCCCCCGAATGCTGAAGTTCAATTGATAAAAAGGAGCCTTCAGAAAATTGTTCGGGTTTTTTCTTCCACAGCCTTATGGCATGCCTGTCGGCAGCCAGAAATGACGAGGCAAAAAATGCGAAGCTTTGGCTTTTATTTAGCTTGAGCACTTCGTCCAGCAGCTTATAGTGAGCAGAGGTAAGGTCCTGGCCTGAACCCATTAAATCGTCGATCAGATGTTTCCAGATATAAGGATGAAGAACTGCGGATATTTTTGAAAGCTTCTCTTTTTCCACATAAACGGCATCAAGCAAGTCTCCTTGACTGCTTTGAACCCTCCAGTTCTGGGGCTCGAGCTCCGCCAGGGCCTTTTCAACCGCCGGATAAAGCAAGTCGTTTTTGATCCCGCCGAGTTGTTCACTGCAGCGCAGGAGCTGCAGGTCGGCTTTCACGAATATCTCATTCAACAAGGGGATGATTTCATGGCGGAGTCGATTTCTTGTGGTGAAGAGTTCTTCATTGCTCGAATCATACAAGTAGTCCACCGCGATATTATTCAAGTAGTTTAATATTTCGGCTTTGGTGAAGCTCAGCAGTGGCCGCAGCACATTTCCCCGTCTAGCCGGCAGGGCTGTCAAGCCTTCCAACCCGCTGCCACGGAAAAGATTCTGCAGAAGCGTTTCCACTTTGTCCTCGAACTGATGACCGAACAAAAGATACACTGCCTGCCCCGTCCGAATTTCATATTCTTCCTGAAGCGACTTCAGAAAAGCCTGCCGATAGCGACGGGCCGCTGTTTCGCCCAGGGCATCGACAGGTAAATTTTCAGGGCCTAATTTGTTTTGCATGCCGGACACGGTGCCGCTTTCATAGGGTAAATCCCAGTACTCAGCCGCGTTTTGGCAAAACCGCGCTTCCGCTTCCGCTTCCTCCGGTCGCCAGCCGTGATTAAAATGGCAGACGACAAAATTCGACAAAGCCAGCGCTTCAGTTTCAGGCTTGTATTTTTTCAGACGCAGTAAAGCATGCAAAAGTGCTTGAGAATCGGGCCCGCCGGAATAAGCCAGTAAAAAAACGGCTTTCTCGTGTGGCCAAAATTGTCGATCCTTGATAATTTCCAGCAGACGCTGTTCAAAAGTTTCAGTAGGCATGCTTAAAAAAACGGCATGTCTTGATATTGATCAGCCTGCGTGTCCAGATAGGATAAATCCTCGCTCGGATGCAGCGGAGGCTCATTGAACATCGCCGCATCGCCACCGGCCGGAGCGATGTATTCAGGTTCATCGATTTTCGCAGGTTCAATAAAGAGCGTGAATTCCGGAATCCAGCCCAAACTGATGGTCTTGGTCGGGCCGCTGCGATTTTTCGCGATAATGAGTTCAACTTTATCAGAAGCCCCGCTGTCATCTTCTTTTTTGGTCAGATCGCGGTACAGCATCATGACCGAGTCGGCATCCTGTTCAATCGAACCCGACTCACGCAGGTCGGACAACTTCGGGCGAGGAGTGTCCTCGTGTTTTTCCGCTTCACGGCTGAGCTGTGATAGAGCCAGCACGGCAACGTCCAGGTCTTTGGCCAGAAGTTTGAGTGTACGAGAGATTTCGGAAATCTCCTGCTGCCTGTTTTCACGTCTCCCTTTCATGCTCATCAATTGCAGATAGTCGATAATGACAAGGTCAAGGCGGTGTTCCATTTGAAGTTGCCGACAACGGGCAATCATCTCAACGGGCGAAAGACCGGCCGAGTCATCAATATAAATGTTAGAGTTGAGAAAAACGGCAGCCGCTGTCCCAAGCTTGCCCCAGTCCGTCCCATCCAACTCTTTTACATAAAGAAATTTTTGTGAGTCAACTTGACCGCGGGCACTCAAAAAACGCTTGGCAATTTCTTCTTTGGACATTTCCAAACTAAAGATCGCGATGGTTTTTTTGTAAAAGAGGCCTGCGTTGTGGGCGATATTGAGAGCGAGCGAGGACTTGCCCATACCCGGCCTGGCGGCCAGGATGTTCAAGGTTCCATTGCCAAGCCCGCCAAGAGCGCGGTCTAATTTGGGGAAACCCGTTTTAACACGTTTGGAGGCGTCATCATCCTTCGACTGCGCTTCCATCAAGTTGATGGTGCGGCGTAAAATCGGTGTGATTGCTTCCAGGCTGCCCAGTTTGTTACCGACATTCAAATCAAAGAGCTTGCGGGTTGAAACCGATAGTACGTTTTCCGGTTTCGCATCACCCGCCACACATAAACTTTTGATCTCGTCAGCGACATCCATGACACTGCGCAAAATCGACTTATTAAAGACTTCACGTGCATAGACTTCCGCGCTGGCGGGTAAGCGCATGTCATCCACCAGTCGGTTCAAGAAAAGAATGCCGCCTTCGTTCATGAACGCAGTATGATCCTTTAATTTGGAACTGACCGTTACAGGATCGACCGGCATGCGCTCAACTTGCAGGTCCAGCATCGCCTGGTAGATGTCACGATGCAGAGGCTCATAAAAAGGCTGCGCGGTCGGCAAAACAGAAGTAATCGCACTGAACCACTTCTCGGACTGTAAAGCCGCACCCAGGGTGCTTCTTTCCATATTGCTGTCGTGAGGCGCTTCTCGGTATCCCGGCATGAATTAAGCCTTTTCTTCAACTTTCAGGTTGATGGAAACAATTACTTCATTGTGCAGCTTGAGATCTGCCGTAAATGTACCGATGTTTTTGATGGTCGTTTTCAAATTGATACCGCGTTTGTCAACGGTGAAACCATGCTCCTTCAACAGCGCCGCGACATCCATTGCCGTGACCGCCCCATAGAGCTTTCCGCCTTCACCGGCCTTCATACTCAACGTGAAGGTCTTGTTGTCGAGATCGGAAGCCAGTTTTTTCGCTTCCTCCAGTTCTCGTTTCGCCTTCGCAGCCTGTGTCTGTTTACGTTGTTTGACATCATGCAGATTCGAAGCTGTGGCCTCCAAAGCCAATTTCCGGCGAATCAAAAAATTGCGCGCGTATCCATCGTTGACCTCAACGATATCGTCTTCTTTTCCTACGGATTTGACGTCTTCCAATAAAATGACTTTCATTTTTACCGCCTTTCAGATCTAAAAACCAGTGTGGATATAATAACACGAAAAAGGTCCGGTGGCTGTGCGCTCCCGAACCTTGATAGGAAATTGTGTTTAGCGATTATTCGCCGGTATAAGGCATCAGGGCCAAATGACGCGCACGTTTGATCGAGGTGGTCAATTCACGTTGATGTTTCGCGCAAGTGCCGCTCATGCGTTTGGGCAAAATCTTTCCTCTTTCGGAAACAAATTTCTTCAAACGCGGGACATCTTTGTAATCAATGATTTCAACTTTATCGGCACAGAAAGCGCATACTTTTCGTCTCGTACGACGCATACGCATGCCTCTGCCGCCTTCGCGGTCTCCATAACTGGATTTTCCGCTTTTGTAATCAGCCATTTTGCTGTTCTCCTTTCAATTAAATTCTTTTGCAATCACACGTCAAAAGGCAAAACGGTATCATCAGGAGCGGGCACGAATTCATCACTGTATCCACCACTGCGCGGTTTCGCGCTGGCGGGTGCTGAGCCCTGGCTTTGATAGCTGCCGCGTTCACCGTAGTTGGAGCTTTGGCCTTCACCGCTGCTTTTACTATCTGCAAAGTAAGCCTCATCGACGACCACTTCCGTTTTGTATTGTTTTTTACCATCATTGTCATCCCAAGAGCTGGTTTGAATGCTGCCAACGACAGCAATGCGGGCGCCTTTGGTAAAGTAGCGGGCAATAAAGTCCGCGGTCTGTCTCCAGGCCGTACAGTTGATAAAATCCGCTTGCCGTTCGCCGTTGGCGTTCTTAAAGCGACGATCGACTGCGACCGTAAACTGACACAAATTGGTATTGTTCTGCGTGCTGCGAAGTTCCGGGTCACGTGTCAGACGACCCATTAAAATAACTTTGTTCATGAGTGAATGCTCCTTTCGTTCAATGCGTACGTAGCGGCTTATTCGCCTTTACGAACGACAAGATAACGTAAAACGCCTTCAGTAATGCTCATGATGCGCTCGACTTCTTTCGGCGCTTCGGGTCCTGCGCTAAAACGAATCAGAGTGTAGACGCCTTCTTTGTGGTCTTCAATCTCATACGCTAAACGCTTGCGGCCCCAAGCCTCTACTTCATCTACGGTTCCTACAGATGCAATAAGCGCGCTGACGCGTTCATTAGCAGCCGTAAGCTCTTCGGTACTGAGAGCAGGGCTCATGACATACAACATTTCATATTCTCTAGTCAATTTCGGTTCACCTCCCCTTGGACTAAACGACTCTGTATCTTGCACAGAGTGAGGACATTGATAAGCTGTTAAACAGCCTTGGTAGAATAACATGCTTTCAAGTTCGCGTCAAATGTCCAGGTGCCTCTCAATCGCCTTGAAAATTGAAAAAGTAAGTGCTAGACGAAAGTAGCACTAAATCTGACAAACAAATCATGACCGTTAATTGTTCAAACTCGTGAGTTCG
>CAYNZF010000019.1:0-29751 GCA_964401615.1 uncultured Oscillospiraceae bacterium | reverse complement strand
GGTCCAGGTGGCCACACCAAAGTGGCTTTCCAGTTGGCTCAGGGCAGCCTGGTCTGAACTGGTCCTGACGTAAATGGCCGCAGCGGCCGCGGGATAGCTTGAGGCATACGTTTTGCCCTTATCGTCCAAATCGCTGAGCTCGACTTGCTTGTAGTGCGCCCGGACAAAAGCAAGCTCCTCCTGAGACATGAAAGAGGTGATAAAGTCATAACCGGCCGTGCTGATGGCTGACGGCGCGCCGCTCTCGATACCGTTCTGCTGGATGCCGACATTGACGATGTCCGACATGTAGTTGGGCAGATTCAGTTCACTGAAGGCCTGGACAAAAAGCAGGACAATCGCCGCCAGCAGACCCAGGAGAAAGGGTTTTAAATATTTCGCTAGTTTGATCAATGGAAAAACCTCATTCTTTTTCTTTACTGTAGTCAGACCCGGCCGTGAGTTCTGCCTGGACCGCTTCCGATACCTCGACGACGGTCTCGAACAAGACAATTATTTCTCTGATTTTGTCTTCACCCACGCGCTCAATGACTTGGCTGAAAACGCGGTCAACATATGCATGACTGTCATCCAGCATTTTTTTACCGCTGGGTGTCAGCGACACCAGCACTTTACGCCGATCTTGCGGATTGACGCAGCGCTCGATGTAGCCTTTTTTCTCCAGGGCATTCAAAGTCTGGGACATAGCAGCTTTACTGACATGCAGTTTCGTGTGAATTTCCGTCTCTGAGGCCTGTGCTTGCCTTGTCTGCTCATCACCAGTCCCGGGGCAAAAAAAGCTTTTCAGAACCAGCATCTCGGTCATGCTCACATCCATGCTCTGCGGAAACTTCATGCCGATTTTTTTCATGCGGCGCATCACCGTCATAAAATTTTCTTTGATTTCCTGATTCAAAATGACCTCTCTTTACTGCTTTGGACAACGGTATGTTTGTTGTTGTTTTGTGTTTTGTTAATCACTTAATAATAAAGCGCTTACGTATTCTCCTCCTTTGCATGAAGAAATGCAAGCACTTATTTTAAAAATATTCGAAGCATGAAAAATTGCAATGAGGATCAGCCCGCGCGCTTTTCATCCACCTTCAGAAGAAACGCAGACTGCGGTTTAGTTCTCCAGACTGCTGATGGCCGTCGAGATCATCAACTTGATGCGGTTCAGCTGATTGACCTCACTCGCACCCGGATCGTAGTCGATGGGCACGATGTTGGCTTGCGGATAACGGCTTCTGAGCGCCTTGGCCATACCTTTGCCGGTGACATGATTGGGCAGACAAGCGAAAGGTGAAGCCATGATGATATTGGGTACCCCGTCCTGAATCAATTCGATCATCTCAGCGGTAAGGAACCAGCCTTCACCGGTATTGTTACCCAAAGAGAGAATTTCTTTGGCAAAATCGCTCAAATGATAAATGTCCACAGGGACGGAAAATTTACCGCTTTGGGCCAGCCCCTTCTTGATGCGTTTACGGAACTTCTCCAAATACGAAATCCCCAGACGGCCACCCACCGCAGCCCAGGCACTGTTACCCAGCTGCTCATTCGCGTAGGTCGGTCCATAAAAACAATAGAGAAAGAAATCCGCCAATCCGGGCATGACCGCTTCGCAGCCTTCTGCCTCGATGACCGCGATGGCATTATTGTTCGCATCCGGATGAAATTTCACCAGAATTTCGCCGACTACACCGACCCGTGGTTTCCGGGGAATGTCTCGCAGTGGAAATTGATCAAAAGCCGCGATGATGCCGTCAATCAGTTGATTGTAGTTTAAAGCCCCGGCTTGTCCGCTTAAATAAGCTTCGCATTCTCGCATCCATGTTTCATAGAGCTCCAAAGCGGCACCCGGAGTGGTCTCGTAGGGCCTGACACGCAGCAGCACGGTCTGCATGAGGTCACCGAGCATAATGGATTGAAGGGCCAGGTTGATCAATTTAAAGCTGTATTTCATGCCGGGATTCGTTTCGATGCCATTGACGGACAGCGCAATCACAGGCACCTGCTCCATCCCCGCATCCTTCAGCGCTTTGCGCAGAAAGGCGACGTAGTTGGTGGCCCGGCAGCCTCCCCCGGTCTGAGTGATCAGCAGAGCGGTTGTGTCAGGATCGTAGCCTCCGTGCAGCAGGGCTTCCATCATCTGCCCCACCACCAGAATAGTTGGAAAGCAGGCATCGTTGTTGACGTATTTCAAACCTGTTTCTACATCCGCTTTGCTGGCGTGTTCCAGGATTTTGACATCGTATCCACAGGTCTTGAGTGCTTTTTCAATCAATCTGAACTGGATCGGCGCCATTTGCGGGGCTAAAATAGTGTGTGTTTTTACCATTTTTTCAGTAAAGACCGCCCGTTTCATGACGTAGGGTGCCTCCGTTGAGGCCCGTTCCGCTTCCTGTTTGGCGGCCAGCAGCTTCTCGCGGCGCGCCGCATTTGAAGCACGCTCCTCCATGGCCACTTTGAGAGAGCGCAGTCGAATGCGCACCGCGCCCAGATTGGAAACCTCATCAATTTTCAGGCAGGTATATATCCCACCCTGGGATTCCAAAATTTCCTGTGTTTGATCCGTGGTGACCGCGTCCAGACCACAACCAAAAGAATTGAGCTGAACCAGTTCCAGATCGGAATCCTGCGCGACTACTGCAGCGGCTTCATACAGACGCGTATGGTACATCCATTGATCCACCACGCGAATCGGGCGTTGGAGCAAGCCTGCTTCAGCCACCGCATCCTCGGTCAGCACGGCCATGCCCAGACCATTGATCAGCTCAGGGATCCCATGATTGATTTCCGGGTCGATGTGGTAGGGCCTGCCGGCCAAAACGATACCCTTTTGCCCTTTTTCCTTGATTTCTGCGCGTACGGCTTGACCTTTTTCGAAAATGTCCGCCTTGTAAAGCGCATATTCTGCAAAACCATGTCTGACAGCCGCTTCCATGTCGGTCTTGGAGATATCCGTAAAACCGGCGTCGCTGAGTGCTTGACGCAGCATTACCGCCATTTTCTGAGGCCTGTGCAGGCCCAGGAAAGGGTGAATGAAATTAATTTCACCTGCGCTGAGTTCGTCCATATTATTCTGCAGAACTTCCGGATAGCTGGTCACGATCGGGCAGTTGAAGTGATTGTTCGCCCCTTCGTTTTCATTGCTTTCATAGGGAAGCGAAGGGTAGAAAATGTTCCGCACACCCTTCTGAATGAGGTCCTTCACATGACCATGTGTCAATTTAGCCGGATAGCAGACGCTCTCGGAGGGAATGGAATCGATGCCCTTATCGAAGATCCCGTGCGTTGATCTGGCGGAAAGCTGCACTCTGAAGCCAAGATCCGTCAAAATCGTAAACCAGAGCGGGTAGTTTTCGTAAATGTTGAGCACCCTGGGGATGCCGATGACTCCACGATAAGCTCGTTCCAACTCCAGGGGTTTGTAATAGGCAAAAGTCCGTTTATATTTGTAGTCAAACAAATTCGGTAAAGGATCCTGTGTGGCCTCTTTTCCGGCTCCGCGCTCGCAGCGGTTTCCGGAAACATGCCGACTGCCTTCATTAAACGTGTTGATCGTCAATTTGCAGCGATTACCGCAGAGCTTGCAGTTTCCCTGCTCGGTCTTCATGGCGAAGTCATCGGTCTCAACCGCGCGCAGCAGCTTCGAATGCTCGCCTGCGGTCCAATGTCGGTGCGCAATCAAAGCGGCGCCAAAAGCACCCATCAAACCGGCGATGTTGGGTCGGATCACCTCGCGTCCGGAAATCTGTTCAAAACAGCGCAGTACGGCATCATTGGCAAAAGTGCCGCCCTGCACGACGATCCGCTGCCCCATTTTTTCGGGGTCACGCATCTTGATCACTTTGTACAGCGCGTTGCGGACGACGGAATAAGAAAGCCCTGCAGAAATGTCTCCTACTTCAGCGCCCTGTTTTTGGGCCTGCTTGACACGAGAATTCATAAAAACAGTGCATCTCGTCCCTAAATCGACCGGGTTTTTAGCCTTGAGGGCTGCTTTGGCAAAGCCGGGGGTATCCATTCCCAGACTGTGCGCAAAAGTTTGAATAAACGAGCCGCAGCCTGATGAGCAAGCCTCGTTCAACATAATATTATCTATGACACCGTTATGCACCCGCAGACACTTCATGTCCTGTCCGCCGATGTCGACAATGAAATCAACGCCCGGGCGGAAATATTCCGCGGCCGTGTAATGGGCCATGGTTTCGATTTCACCCTCGTCCAGGCGCAGAGCGGCCTTCAGCAGAGTCTCACCGTATCCGGTCGAACAGCTGCGGGCGATGTAGGCGTCTTCCGGCAGTTCTTCATAGATTCGTTTCAAAATCTGTAAAGAACTTTCCACCGGACTGCCCTGGTTGCCGGCGTAATGGGTAAAAACGATGTGATTGTTTTCATCACAGAGCACCGCTTTGGTGGTCGTCGAACCGGCGTCCAGTCCGAAAAACAAGGGGCCACGGGCTTGATGCAGTTGGCCGATCGAGACCTTGGCTTTGGCGTGTCTGGCTCGGAACATTTCATAATCCGCGTCATCTTTGAACAGCGGGGGGATATGCGCGATGTCTTCACCGGCGACCTCCACCTGCTCCAGTCGCTCGATCAGTTCCTGCATGCTCATCGCTGCCGCTTTGTCCGACAGCAAAGCCGCGCCCAAAGCCACGTACAGCTGCGCGTTTTCCGGAACGATGAAACGCTCGACCTGGTTGATCAGTGTGCGTTCAAAAGCGTGGCGCAGTTCCGGTAAAAAATGCAGCGGGCCACCCAGAAAAATGACCTGGCCACTGATCGACCTGCCCTGAGAAAGCCCGGCTATGGTCTGTGTCACAACCGCCTGCAGGACCGAAGCGGCCAGATCCTCACGCGAAGCCCCCTCGTTGATCAAGGGCTGCAGGTCTGATTTAGCGAAAACCCCGCAGCGTGAGGCAATAGGATAAATAGTCTTGTGGCGAGAAGCGAGCTCGTTTAAGCCTTCCGCGTCGGTTTGCAGCAGTTGTGCCATCTGGTCAATAAATGAGCCGGTCCCACCCGCGCAAGTGCCGTTCATGCGTTGTTCGGGGAGCGGATGCAAGTAGGTGATTTTGGCATCCTCGCCACCCAGTTCAATGATCACATCCGCTTCGGGATGATAGCTTTGAATGGTCTTGGTTTCAGCAATCACCTCTTGAATAAAAGGCAGACCTAAATACTCAGCGACCAGAACGCCGCCGGATCCTGTGATTCCGACCTTGATCACCTCAGCACCGGCGAATTTCCGCACGTCTTTCAGCGTATCCAGAAGGACCCGCTTGATGTCTGAGTTGTGGCGTTTGTATGAATCAAAAACCGGCCGATCGCCGTCCAGTAAGACGAATTTGACCGTGGTTGAACCGATGTCGAGGCCCATACGGTAATGTGGATTATTCGATTGCTTATTATTCATGGATTTTTTTCCTGTCAAACGCGGGGCTTTTTCAAGCCGCACCACGTCTCTTTTGCGCTTATACTTGTTAGCCATATTAATCCTAACGCGGAAAATTGGCAATTGCTTTGTATATCAAAGTTTAACATAAAGGCAAAAAACAAGACACAAAGACCAGTGAATCAATGCAGCAGAGGACTCAGCAGGCAGACTACGACGAGCGCCGGGAGCATGTTGGCCACTTTCAAAGTGTTTTTAAAAAGCAAGTTGAGTCCGACCCCAAAAATCAGGACCGAACCGACGTAGGACAGATCCGCGATGATGGTGGGCGTGAACCAGGGAGCGATGGCACCCGCCAGCACAGTCAAGAGGCCCTGATAAACGAACAAGGGCAGAGCCGAAAAGAGCACTCCGATACCAAAGACGGAGCTGAGCATCATGACGAGCACGAAATCCAGCAAGGATTTGGTCAAGAGCATGGTGTAATCACCGGTCATCCCATCCTGGATGGATCCCACAATGGCCATCGCGCCGACACAAATGATAATCGAAGAAGTGGCAAAACCTTCCACAAATTGTGGATTTTTGTCCGCCTTGGCCCTCCTCTGCAGCCATTCCCCGAGGCGGCTGATGCCCGCGTCAATATTGATCAGCTCACCAATCAGAGTGCCGATCACAAGTGAAAGGATCATTAACAGAGAGCCGCGGGTGTGCAGTTCGCCCGCTTCGACTTTCAAGAGTCCGGTCAAGGCACCGGCTATGCTGATAAAGATCGTTGATACCCCAAGGGTCTTGATCATGCTGTCCTGAAAAGACGACTTTAAGCCGCGCTTGGAGAGCAGTCCGATCAGACTGCCCGCAAGCACGGCTCCTGTGTTGATTATCGTTCCCAGTCCAAATATCATTGGCCTATTTTACTACAAATTCGGGAAAATCAATGCCTCAAATGAAGAGATTCATGTTCGAATGGTCGTTATCGTTCAGCATTGCAGCCACACCACTGATTTCAACCCCATCAACCAGCTCGTCGAAGGTGATGCCCATCAAATCCATTGACATCTGGCAGGCCGTAATTTTTACACCTGATTTGATGGCATCCGCGATGAGATCTTCCAGCGAGGAAATGTTGTTGTTCTTCATGACGCTGCGGATCATTTTGGCACCCGCACCGGCAAAATTCATGCGCGACAAACCGAGTTTTTTACTGCCGCGCGGCATCATGGAGGAGAACATTTTGCCCATAAAGCTCTTCTTGATCTGCATCTTCTTAGGCTTACGCAGAATATTCAGACCCCAGAATGTAAAGAACATATTGACCTGGTTACCCATGGCCGCCGCGCCGTTGGCAATGATGAACGCTGCAATCGCTTTGTCCAGGTCGCCGCTGAAGATGATCATGGTTTTTTCTTTGACGCAAAGGGTATCCGTGTGAACGGCATCGCAGAGCAATTGACCTTTCTGAATGAGAGCGGTGAATTTATTGCCTTCTTTCCCTTGTTCGATGAGCACGTTACCTGTGTTCTCGCACCAGGACGCGATGTCTCTCGAAAAACCGGGATCGGTCGCCAGTACTTTGACCCGTTCACCGTCGGCGCGGGTCTGCATCGCTTTATTCACGGACATGATGGGACCGGGGCAAGCCAGTCCGCAGGCATCCACTTGCATGACATCGGCTGCTGCCGCGTTCACCTCTTCGTATTTATCCGTGTCCTGGACGGCACAATAATCACCACGTGTTCCGCGCGGCTGCGCGTCACTGTAAGTGTGGAATCCGCCCAGCAGATTTTTGGCTTTGAAACCGGCTTCTTTAAGCATACGTTCGGCGATGTAGGAGCGCAGACCGCTGGCACAGTGAAGGATGTACGTTTTGGAAGGATCCAGTCTACTCATGCCCTCACGCAGCTCCGTCAGGGTGATAAACTGCGCCCCGGGAATATTCCCGATATAGGTTTCTTCTGCTTCGCGGACGTCCAGCAGCTGCATGTCAGGACTCAGCTGGTCCAGTTCACGCACGAGGAAAGCATCACTTAAACCCTCCAGCTGATTTTTGGCCATGTATCCAACGACGTTGACCGGGTCCTTGGCGGAAGAAAAGGGTGGCGCATAGGCAAGTTCCAGGTTCTCGAGATCAAAGACGGTCGCGCCCAGCCTGATGGCGGTGGCCAGAACATCGATACGTTTGTCGACGCCATCGTAACCGACGGCCTGAGCACCGAGCACTTTGCCCTTCAGGTCAAAAATGAGTTTTATGGTCAGGGGCAGCGCACCCGGATAATAGCCTGCGTGAGCATTGGGATGAGCCAAAGCGATCAGATAGTCTTCGCGATACTTTTTTCCGAGACGCTGCAAGGCATTTTCATTCAAACCGGTGACTGCCGCGCTCAAGTCAAAAAGCTTCACGATGGAGGTTCCTTGTGTCCCCTGGTAGCGGCTTGTTTTGGGTTTATGAATGTTGTCCGCCACGATGCGGCCTTGCTTGTTGGCCGGACCGGCCAGCGGGACCATGGTTTTCAAGCCGGTATTAAAGTCATTGACTTCAATCATGTCGCCGACCGCGAAAATGAAAGGATCGGAAGTTTGCATATAGTCGTCAACAATGACTCCGCCCCGTTGATTCATTTCCAGGCCCGCTTCTTTGGCCAGCATCCCGTTCGGACGGGTACCGATCGAGAGGACGATCATGTCCGTCGCGATGGTTTCGCCGCTGTCCAGGCTGAGACTTTTACCATCTTCGGCGATGGACACGAGGGCTTTACCCAGGAGCAGTTCAACACCGTGGTCACGTAAATCATTTTCCAGGATCATCGCCATGTCCGGGTCGTAAACAGCCATAATTTGGGGCAATTTTTCAACTATGCTTACTTTCAGACCACGCTCAACCAGGTTTTCAGCGACTTCCAATCCGATAAAACCACCGCCGATAACGACCGCGCGTTCCACTTTCTTTTCATTGATGTAATTGTAAATGCGGTCCGTGTCCGGAATCGTCCAGAGCGTGAAAACATTTTCACCTTTGATGCCCGGCAAGTTGGGTACGATTGGAGAAGAACCGGTCGCCAAAACCAAATAATCATAGCTTTCGCGGTATTCTTTGGCCGCAGCGATGTCCTTGACCACCACTTCTTTAGCTTCACGATCGATCGAAAGCACTTCGTTCAGCGGCCTTATGTCAAGATTGTAACGAGCGCTGAAGTATTCTTTTGTCGTGACAAAAAGATTCTCGCGTTCTTCAATCACGCCTCCGATATAGTAAGGCAAGCCGCAGTTCGCGTAGGAGATGTATTCTCCCCGTTCAAAAAGGATGATTTCTGCTTCTTGATCCAGTCTTCTCATTCTGGCCGCTGCAGTTGCTCCGCCGGCCACACCACCTACGATTAGAATCTTTTTTGGCTTCGTCATTTTAGTTCTCCTCAAAAATTAGTTTTAAAATATCCTTGGTCAATTGATCTTTTATAAAATAATGGGCATTGGTTCCTTCTCTCTCAACCGCCACAATGTTTTGAGTACGCAGCTTGGCGAGATGTTGAGAGATGGTTGACTGTGAAGCAGTCATACATGAAGTAAAATATGTCACAGTGCAGCTGTCAGCGTGCATCAATTTCTGCAAAATGCACAGCCTGACCGGATTACTCAAGGCTTTGAGTAAATCGGCCTTTTCTTGAACTTCATCTTTGTGTTGTTTATCTGACTCGTTGTTCATATGTATGCTCTCCAATTTTCGTACTCAATTATTATAATATTATAATTTGATAATTCAATAACTATTTAGCTTTTTTTCAAAATTTTTCAATACCCGGACTCGTCTTCAATCGACCCGCGCCAAGCTGAGTTGTGCTAAAATTGACATGTTTAATCATACTCACATTTATCATGCAAACAAAGAGTGAAGTCAATGCAGGAGGTCCCAATGTTCACGAGAAATTCAGAATTAGACCAAACGGCTATCAACGCGATTCGCATCCTTTCGGCAGATGCCGTCCAAAAGGCCAATTCAGGCCACCCCGGAAAACCCCTTGGTTCAGCGGCGATGGCGTACACCCTTTTCAGCCAGCAGCTAAAGCACAATCCGGCTGATCCCAAATGGATCAACCGCGACCGTTTCATCCTCTCTGCAGGACACGCGTCCATGCTGCTTTACTCACTGCTCCATTTATATGGCTACGGACTGACTAAAGAAGATTTGATGAATTTTCGTCAATTTGAAAGCAAGACACCCGGTCATCCTGAATACGGCATGACCGAGGGTGTGGAAATGACCACAGGTCCGCTGGGACAAGGCGTTTCTTCCGCAGTGGGCGTAGCATTGGCCGAAGCGCATTTGGCTGCCAGATTTAATAAAGAAGAGCAAGCCATCATCGATCATTACACTTTTGCCCTTGTGGGCGACGGTTGTCTGGAAGAGGGCGTATCGAGTGAAGCTTGTTCGTTGGCGGGCACGCTCGGCTTAGGAAAATTGATTGTTCTCTACGATGATAATGAAATATCCATCGAAGGTGACACGGATGTCGCGTTTACCGAAGATGTGCAAGCGCGTTATCGCGCCTATGGCTGGCAGACCCTGGATGTCGCGGACGGCAATGACACCGCGGCCATCAATCAAGCCATCGCAGAAGCGAAAGCCTGCAGCGACCAACCGACCCTGATTGCAGTCCACACTCAAATCGGCTATGGTTCGCCCCTTGTCGGATCGGAAAAAACACACGGTGCTCCGCTGGGTGCCGATAACATCGTGAAACTCAGAGAAAACCTGGGCTGGACGCTGACCGAAGCTTTTGCCACGTCTGTGGAATTGGATACATACATGGCCGACCAGAAGGCTGCCCTGTCAGAAAACCAACGCAGCTGGGAAGAGAGCCTGGCCGCTTACGCGAAGGCTTTCCCGGATGACTACAAGAAATTCCAGGATTTACAGGAGGGTAAAACCCCTGATTTGATCAATGACGAAGCGTTTTGGGAATTTTCAGGTTCAGTCGCGACCAGAAAAACATCTGAAACCTGCATCAACCGCATTTCCGAGCGTTTCGATAACTGGATTGGCGGCTCCGCCGATCTGGCCGGTTCTACGCTTACCGTACAAAAAGCCCAAAGCTGGATTTCCAAAGACAATTACGCAGGACGCAACATCCATTTTGGGGTCCGCGAATTCGCCATGGCTTGCATCAGCAACGGTTTAGCCTTACATAGCGGTTTACGCCCTTATTGTGCGACCTTCTTGATTTTCTCTGATTATCTGAAGCCTGCCTTGCGCCTCTCCGCCATCATGGGCCTGCCTGTGACTTATGTTTTGACTCATGACAGTATCGGCGTCGGTGAAGACGGTGCAACCCACGAACCCATCGAGCAGCTCGACACCCTGCGCGCGGTCCCCGGTCTTTACACCTGGCGTCCGGCTGACGGCCATGAAACCGCTGCGGCTTATGCTTTTGCCTTCAGTCAACGTAAGCCCGTCGCGCTGGCTCTGAGCCGTCAAAATCTCCCAACCTATGATGAGACCGGTAAAGCTGCGCTCAAAGGGGCTTATGTGCTGTCAGACAACAGTAAAGGCGATCCGGAGCTCATCTTGATCGCGACAGGTTCAGAAGTCGAAATTATCGTCAACGCCGCTGATACGCTGCGCGCAGAGGGCAAGACCGTCCGCGTTGTTTCCATGCCCTGTATGGAGCTCTTCCTCGAACAAGACGCGGCTTATCAAGAAGAGATCCTTCCCGCAAGCGTACGCGCACGTGTCGCCGTTGAAGCGGCTTGCAGCCAGCCCTGGTACCGTTTTACCGGTCTGGATGGCGCAGTGGTCGCCCTCGATCACTACGGCGCTTCAGCTCCTGCGAAAGTGCTTTTCGAAGCCTTTGGTCTGACCCCTGAAAATGTGGTTGAAAAGGCCAAGGCGGTCATCAGCAAGCTCGCTTGAGCAATCCGTGCTGAAAACCCACACACCTAAAACGAAACAGCCGTATCCAAGAGGATGCGGCTGTTTTTGCCTTGAGAAACAAGGATTTTATGTGCGAAAATTTCTTGTACCCTTATTCGAAATGAATCAACGCGTCTTTTGGCAAAGCCAAACCGGCCGCGACTTCGATACACTTAATGATTCCGGGAATGGTGGGACAGGATGCGTGTCCAGGAAAGGTCTCTCCCGCGAACACGGTCAGCGGATCCCGGCCCGGTCTGACTAAACAAACTTCATAAGGGTCAAAGGTATCACCCAGATTGGGGATGATGGCCTGAACAGCTTCGCAGGCTGAATGGATTTTCAGCGTCACAAGGTTCTCATCCTCATCATATTCGGCCGTCACGATGGTGTTCAGGCCGCAAATACCCGGCTCGATTTTTACTTTCGTCATCTTTATCCCTCAACTTCCGCAATTTTAACCGGGCGTCCTGCTCCGATAATTCCGACTTTCATTTTCTGTCCATCCTTTCATGATTGCCTTATGCGCCTCGGTGATTGTGGTTATTTCAATTCGTTGTCAATAAGGTCAGCATAACAGGACTCTTTAACACAGGCAAAGAGTTTCGCAATCACAACCGACCACAAAGCACAAACGGCAGACGTGATCTTACCTAAAAGCTTCTGCCAGTGAAAAGAAATCCTGAAAATAATAATCGGCCATTGCTTTGAGTTCATCACGTTCGTGCGCGGCATGGGCATCTTCAATGGCGAGCGTTGTGCAGCCGGCTTGTTTCGCGGCCAGCAAGACGTCCAGCGTGTCTTCAAAAACCAAGCAGTCCTTGGCCTGAGCATGCATGGCATGAGCAGTAAAAGTCCAGATATCGGGCAAGTTTTTTCCGAGTATGTGTTCTTGTGCGCAGACCACCACGTCAAAGAAGTGCAGGATGTCGTAGCGCTTCAGCAGCACTTCAACGAATGCCCTGTTACTGGAGGTACAAATGGCCAGTTTTTTACCGTACTCAATTTGTTCAGCCAGAAAGGGAATGACGCCCGGCCTGAGTTCGATGACGTCGCGATATTCGATGAAGGCCATCTCGACCCACTCGTTGACCACCTCATCCGGGTGTTCACGTAAATTGTAGCGCTCAATCGTGTAGCGGGCTGATTCATAGGGACGCATGACCCGTACCGCCTGCAGATAAGTCTCGTCGCAAATGATGCCGCGGCGAGCTAAAAAGATTTCGTCGATTTTTTGCCAAACAGCAAGAGAATCGGCTATCGTACCGTCTAAATCGAAGATAAGATAAGCGAATTCTCTGAGTGGCTTCTTGATCGAAGGCCTGGTCATCAGTTTTCGTAGCCGCTTATGCCGCCACGCGTTTTCCACATCGCCCAAAAGGGTGTGGCAATAAAGATAGTGGAATAGGAGCCGGCAATGATACCGACAGCCATGGGCAGGGCGAACTCGCGGATGCTTTCAATATTGTAAATAGTCGCAAAAATGTACGCGATCATCACGGCGAAAAATGCAGCCAGGGAGGTGTTGATGGAACGTGTCAGCGACTGGTGAATCGATCGGTCGACCAAATCCGGCAGGCTCTGGTTGTTGCGGTGTGTGTTCGCGTTTTCACGGATACGGTCATAAATGACAATCGTGTCATTGACCGACCAGCCGAGAATGGAAAGGACCACCGCGACCACGGTTTCATTGAGGGGGAAACCAAATATGACGAAGGCGAAGAAAGCGATCAGGACGTCATGCAACAAGGCCAATAGGGCGAAAACACCGGCCGAGGGACCTGAAATCGTACGAAAGCGAATCCAGACGTAGGCTACGATGAGCACCGAGGCAATGAAAATTGCCAAAAGACCATTTCGCAGCAGCTCAGCACCAATAAAAGGCGCGACGACCTGCACGTCACCCACCGCAATGGCATTGTCAGGGAAGGCTTCTGTCAAAGCTTCGCGCATGGCGGTCTGCTGCTCAACTGACAGCGCTTCATCACCGGCGACATTCACGACCAGGGCTTGTTTTTCACCGGCCAGGTCCTTGGTGGTTTGTACGGTAACCACACCATTGATGGCGGTTCCTATCACTCGTTCAGCCTCTTGGGTATTGATTTCACCACTGTAGCTGTAATTAAGGATGCTGCCGCCTTTGAACTGAATATCGAGGTTAAGACCGAAAACAAACATCGTAACGAAGCCGACCAGCAAAACAGCTGAAGAAACGAGTAAGAATTTATATCGATTTTTGTAAAAACTAAACACTGGCCTTCACCTCTTTCGCATTGCTCTTTAAGTTGACAAACCATTTGGAATTGCGGAAGACCTTGAATTGCACCAAAGAACGCGTCATGAGATGAGATAATGTCGCACCGCAGAGGAGGTTAAGAACTACACCAACCAATAAAGAATAGCCGAACGAAAGCATGGAACCGCTGCCCAGGACAATTAAGCAAATGGCAGAAATGGCCACGGTGACGTTACCGTCCAAAATTGACGAAAACGCTTTGTCGAAGCCCGTTTCGACAGCCTGTAAAACAGTGGCACCACCTCGCAGTTCTTCCCGTATGCGCTCTGACACAATGACATTCGCGTCAATACCCATTCCGATCGAGAGGATGATACCGGCAATACCCTGTAGGGTCAGGGTCTGTTGAGGAATGGAAATGGCCAGCAAGATACCGATGACCTGAGCCGCCAGGGAAATGACGGCCACAAAGCCTGAAATCCTGTAGTATAGGATCAGGGCCAGACTGAGGAAAATAAACGCGAAGAGACCTGCTTTAACCATGACTTCGAGGGCTGAAGCTCCAAGGGCGGGGCTGATCGAGCGGCTTGATACTGCGTCAATGGCAAAAGGCAGTGCGCCGGCATTGATTTTGTCTTGTAAGGCCACGGCGATTTCCGGTGTTTCCATCGGGGAAATAATGGCTTCGCCATTCGTGATGTGCGCTTGAACTACCGGACTGGATATTATGGCATCATCCATTTTGATGGTGATTTCCTGACCCATGAACGCAAGTGTGGCATCCGCGAATTTCTGAACACCGGTTGGATTCAGGGTCAATTGCACGACATATTCGGGTTGTCCGCCCGGCTGCGTGATTGAACCGACGGCCGCGGTCTTCACGTCCGCCCCGGTGAGTATTTCAAGCCCATCCGGTCCGACAAAACTCAATTTAGCCGTTTCCCCCAGTTCCTTCATCGCGGCATCCGGATTGAATTCCTTTTCGGTCGCCTTCCATGGGAAGCGAACCGTTACGCGCGCGTTAGTGCGATCTACAATAACATCGCGATCCAAAATATTCAAATTGTCGAGACGGGTTTCCAAAATTGTGCGGACTGCGTCAATCTGCTGATCCGTTGGTTTCCCGGCAAATTCAGACGGAGCGTATACTGCTTCCACACCACCCCTGATGTCGATACCGAAACGAATTTCCGAAGCCCCATGGATAGGAAGCAATCTTCCAGTTCCGGGTTCGCGAATCGTCAATCCTGTTGCGGCGAGAACGCCAGCCAGTAAAACAAGCAATGCACAAGCGAAAAATGTCCACTTGTGACCTTTTGACTTGCTCAGCGGCTTAAAAGAGCCTTTAGCCATGATTTCACAACCTTTCCGAGATGCATCCGTTTTAAAAACGCACTTAGGTATTCTAACAGAACCAAACGGCAAAAAGAATAGCAAAATCGCATTTTTTTGTTTTGCCTAATAATATTTTGCCTTGACTTTCGCGTCGAGGACGTATAGAATCTCCTATGTTGCACATGCGCCCGTAGCTCAACTGGATAGAGCGTCTGACTACGGATCAGAAGGTTATGGATTCGATCTCTGTCGGGCGCGCCACAACAAGACCCTTGTAAGCTTTGAGTTTACAAGGGCTTTTTATTTTTTTGGCGGCAATGCTTCTGCAAATATTTTTTAAATCGCTAAAATAGTTCAAAAGTTTAGTATCATATAAGCAGCGAATAAGTAGTACTGTTTTGCCACTCACAAAGGCCCGGGCAGCAAATTACGAGGAAAATGATTTATGAAAAAACTCAGTCACATCCCCATGAAAGGCTTACTAAACTTGAGAGACCTCGGCGGCATCCCCACCCGGGACGGTCTTGTCACGCAATATCACCGCTACTTGCGTTCGGAGCTCCCTGAAGTCTGCACCCATCAAATGCGCGATTATTTCCACAAAGTTGACCTTCGGCTGGTCATCGACTTGCGCCGCCCGCATGAAATCGAGGCCCGCCGCTGTGCCCTGGAGGGTGAAGGTCCCTGGGAATATCGCAATATCAGCATCATGGACAGTATAGACAACGAATATCTGTGGAGCCTCATCCCTGAGGAAGAAAGCGCTCATCCGCTTGGTCATATTTACTGCATCGGCCTGGATCAGCCCCATCCCAATCTCAAAGACCTGGTCGAGACTCTGGCCGCAGTCGATGAAGGCGCCGTACTGTTTCATTGCGCACATGGCAAAGATCGCACAGGCACACTGGCCGCTCTGCTGCTGCTCAACGCAGGCGCAGCGGATGAAGACATCATTGCCAATTACTCTGTTTCTGCGGACTACATGTGGCCGGTATTAAAACCCTTGCTGGACCAGGTTGAACCTAAGCATCAGCCCTTCTTTCGCTCAGACGCAGAAAATATGCGCATATATCTCAAAGCTTTTCACGAGCGTTTTAAGAGTGTAGAAGATTATTTTTCCAGTTTCGGAGTAAATTCAGGTCTTGCGACAAAGCTGCGTCGGCGCTTGCTGGAAGACTGAGGGCCCTGACAGGCGCTGTTTAAGAGCGCTCTAGCTGCCGGCTGCGCTCGTCGTCGCCTCAGGAGCAGCCGTCGGTGCAGGCGTAGGTGTGGGTGTTGGCGTAGGTGTGGGCGTGGGGGTCGGCGTGGGCGTCAAGGTCGGCGCTGCGGTCGGGATCCCTTCGTTTGTACTGCTTATATCCATACTGAACAAATCGCCCAATTCTGTTCGATTGGCTGATAGTAGACCGATAACGATGGCCTTGATTTCTTTTTCGCGCACAACGAAATTTGTGTAATAACGACCGTTCTGATCCACCGCCACAAAAGATACCAGATCAAGGAAAGGATAAGCCGAGACAAGCACATCCGTGCTTTCACCGGTCCGAATCTCGTTTTCAGATACCGAGTAATCCGCTGAAAGCAGTGTCAGATTATCCACGACTCCACTAAAACCACCCTTCTCATCCAAAGTCACGGATTTCAGGACGATGTGCGCATCGTTGTAAAGGACGGTGTAAATCGCTGCTGTGGATGAAACCGAAGACTTCGTTTCCTGCATTGACAGCACTTCACCGAATTGCGACTTGAGTTGTTCCGAATCGACTTGATTACCCGGCAAGAGAGTGCTTCCGTCCGGCAGCTTGACCATAAAATCGCTTTCTTTGAATTCTTGAGGAATCAGATCGCGCACTTGAAAGGAGTTCTCCCCGCTTCGCAGGATGTAAACCAGACGCGTGTCATTCGACTGTGTACCCACATCAACGCTCAGATAATCGTAGGCCGCGACATAGTTACGCTGTGAGCCGTTACCTATGGCAAAAGGAAGCGTTTTTTGGCGAAAAATCATCAGATCCATACGCCAGGACAGAATCTCAAAATTGTCTCCCGAACCGACAACCGCCTTTTCGTAAAAATCGATGACACGTTCCGCTTTGATCCGACGCAGCTCCGGATCATCAGAAACTGATGTTTCGATGTAGCTCAGTGCGTCAAAATCTCGATTGGTGACCGCCGAAAAATACAAGTGACTAAAATTGTAAATATCTAAAGCGGCCTTCACCCATGCTCGTGACAAATAAGCAGAACCATCCTCCCTTTTAGCCAGCAGGATGGGCAGGCGGCTGCTCAGGCTGTAGCTGCTGATGGGCTTGATCCAGAAGAAAGCAGCGCTGTCCGCTTTAATAAGCGTTTCAGCAGAAATTTTGGTGATGGACTTTTGGATATCCTTTTTTTCACCGGCCGACATGGGCAGAAAACTCAAATCGCTCTGTTTCATGGCCTTTCTTATTGCGGAAATGTATTGGTCGAATTCCTCAAAACTGAGTCCGTCGAGCTGAAAATTGGGAATGGATTGATAGACCTCCAAAGTCGTCAACCTCTGACTGCTCGCGTCCACTAACTTTTGCATGAGTTGATTTTCGCTGAGTTCGCCGATCCAGCTCGCCTCCTCTTGACTGGCCGTCTTAAAAAGAAGGGCGATCGCGTTGGGAATTTTCAAACCTCTGGCGCTGAGATAATTATACTGAATGCGATAAAGCAAAACACCGCCCACCAGGCCGGCGATGACGACCAGGGCAGCGGCAATGCGAAATATTTTATTGATCGGGTGCTTTTTCACGCTCATCTCCATGTTGGCAAAACTAAGACCGGCTACGCTCAGTTTAAGCCGGACCAAGTCCTTGAATCATAAAATGATTGTAACGAACTTGTGCCGTTCATTCAAGAAAAGCCGCTTCTTTAAGCTTACGCTTGGCGCGCTGCAGGCTGTTGTCAACCTGTTTGCTGCTAAGCTGCTGACTGGCCGCGATTTGTTCGTAGCTGTATCCCTTGAGACGTAAATTCAAGACCTGGTACTCCTTAACAGACAAGGTCATGCGCAGCTGTTTTTGTAAGGCCTCATCGTGTTCGCTCGCGATCAGACGTTGAAGCACGTCTTCGTTGCTTTCGAGTGCCGATTTTTCACCCGCTGACTCGTCCTCCCGCAGTATGTGCAATGAGAGGGCGTCGGAAAGGATGCGATTCTTCTCTCTTAGTTCTCGCTTTACGGCATCTGCAATCTGGTGTTCCACCAGCATGGTGGCAAAGGCCGCGAAAGGCACGGTTTTCTGTACATCAAAAGCCTGCACGGCCTTGAATAATCCAACCATGCCTTCCTGGAGCAAATCGTCATACGGTAAGCTGTGAGTCGCTGATTTAGAGGCGCGATTTTTCACCAGGGGTCCGTAGCGCTTGAACAAGTGCTCAAACGCCATGCTGTCACCCGCCTGGTGGGCGCTGACCAGCGCCTCATCACTGAAGCCGGCCAGATCCTGAAGTGGTGTTTCCTCTGTTTCAGACTTCCGCATCGCCTTGAGCATCCGACATCTGCACAGCTGTTTCCATCGCTTCCGCGACTGCGTTCAAGGCCTCCGCCGCGTCCACTTCGGTTTCGAAGGTGGTGTGCAAAGCTGCTTCAAAAGCCTCGAGTGTTTCTGCGTCACCGTCCATGTCAGCCGTGTCGCTGCCGTCTGCCGCTTCGTTCCAGACCGCGGATCCGGCTGAGGTTTTCCGGTCTTGCACTTTTAGCTTAGGTCCGCCGGCGGCTTGTCTTTGGCGAGCCGCTTCAAAAATGATGATGCCTGCTGCCACGGCGGCGTTGAGTGAATTGATCTGACCCATCATGGGGATGGCCAGCTTGAAATCGCAGTGTTTTTCGACCAGAGGACGCATGCCCTCACCTTCACTGCCGATCACCAGGGCGATCGAGTCGCTGAGTCGGTTGTTTTCATAAAATACTTCACCGTCCATGCTTGTGCCGACGATCCAGACCCCTTCTTTTTTCAAGGATTCGATGGTTTGAACCAAATTGTTCACCCGACAGCATTTAACATGTTCAATGGCACCTGCTGAGGCCTTGGCGACTACTGCATCCAGTCCGATCGCACGACGTTTGGGGAAGACCACGCCATGCACACCGACCGCATCCGCTATACGCAGGATCGAACCGAGGTTGTAAGCATCCTGGATTTCGTCCAGAAGAATGATGAAAGGTTTTTCGCCCTTCTCTTTGGCAAAATTCAGCAAGTCTTCGATTTCATAATAATTGTGCATCGCGGTCTGGGCGATGACGCCTTGATGGGCGTGGGTTTGTGACATTTTGTCGAGGGCAGGTTTTTCAACTTCGACCACGATTCCACCGGCATCACGAACTGCGTAGACGATTTTCAGCAGATTTGGTTCAATTTTGCCATCGCTGCTTCTCAAAACCCACAGTTTATCGATCGTGCGGCCCGCTTTCAGTGCTTCTTGAATGGGATTTCTGCCTTCCAGGCGATCTTCTCTCAACTCGACATCGGGATAGATTTCGACATACGGGGTGCCCTCGAAGGCTGCGTCTTTCACGCGATGCACATCGCGGTCCTTAAGTGCTACGCGGCGGTCACTGGGTATAAAAGCCTTGGCTTCGCCGAACTTGCGTTCTCCACCACCGTCAAAGGGCCGGCTGGACGGATAGCTTCGTCTTTCACCACGGTCATCGCGGCGTTCAAATTTCCGCTCGCCATCGTTACGTCTGTCACCGCCTTCTCCGCCCCCAAAACGAGGTCTGTCGGAAAAGGGACGGTCTGAACGGGGTCTGTCGGAGAAGGGCCGGTCCGAACGAGGTCTGTCGGAAAAAGGTCTGTCAGAACGGGGTCTGTCGCTTTGCGGGCGATCACCAAAGGAGCGGTCTGAGCGGGGTCTGTCGGAAAAAGGTCTGTCCGAACGGGGTCTGTCGCCTTGCGGGCGATCACCAAAGGAGCGGTCTGAGCGGGGCCTGTCCGAAAAGGGCCGATCCGAACGAGGCCTGTCAGAAAAAGGTCTGTCCGAGCGAGGTCTGTCGCCTTGCGGGCGATCACCAAAGGGGCGGTCGCTGCGAGGCCTGTCACCTTGTGGGCGGTCTCCGAAAGGGCGGCTGCTGCGGGGTCTGTCAGAAAAAGGTCTGTCCGAACGGGGTCTGTCGCCCTGCGGACGATCCCCATAAGGACGGTCAGTACGAGGTCTATCACCCTGTGGACGGTCTCCATAGGGTCGTGCGGTGCGAGGTCTATCACCCTGCGGACGGTCTCCGTAAGGACGGTCAGTGCGTGGTCTGTCGCCCTGTGGACGGTCTCCGTAGGGTCGCGCGGTGCGAGGTCTGTCACCCTGCGGACGGTCTCCGTAGGGTCGGTCTGTGCGGGGTCTGTCGCCCTGCGGACGGTCTGCGTAGGGCCGATCGCCGCTGGGTTTACGCGTCCATGACGGTCCCCTGGATTGATATCCTTTTTTCTCGCGTCCTTCACCTTCACCGTCTTTGCGGTCGTTATCATATGCCATAAAATTGAGCTTCCTTTCGCCCTCGTGGTCATTTACCACGTCAATGTTCGCGTTTCCGTCAGGCCTTCCCGGCTGTCAGTGCTTCACGCTTCGCTGTTGAACAATAATTCTAAGATCTCTTCCAGTCTGATTTGTTCTCCGCGCAGATATAAAAATCCCAGCAGGCATTCCAAGCCCGTCGCCCAGCGGTAGTCGACCGGATCAGCGTGCTTAGCCATGCTCCCCGGGTCGGTATTGCGACCACGCAGCAAGGCCGCGCGTTCTGTTTCTGTTAATCGTTCGTCTTCCATCAGCCATTTGGCGAATTGAGCTTGACGCTGCGCTTTGGCATATTGAATGCTTTTTTTATGTAAGGAACCCGATTTTTGATGTCCGTCTCCCAAAACCATGACGCGGACCGCCAGTTCAAAGACTGCGTCCCCAATATACGCCAGACTTGCGGCGGGTATTTCATTCACATTGCCGGAAAATATCTTCAAATTTTAGAAACCTGCGGACCCTTGGCGGTGTCTTCCACCTTATAACCCAAAGCGGTAATTTCAGCTCTGAGAGCATCCGCCAGGGCAAAATCGCGGGCTTTTTTAGCTGCGCTGCGCGCGGCCACTTTCTCTTCCACCACAGCCGGAATCCCGTCTGCGGATGAGAGGTCGAAGCCCAAAACGTCCATCAACTCCCGTAAAAGCGCGGCTGTATTGCTCAAAACGTCTGAATTCGCGGCTTCTCCTTCAGCCAGGACCAGATTCGCCTGATAAACCAAGCCAAAAATGACGGCCAGCGCTTCCGGAGTATTGAGATCATCCGCCATAGCGCGCGAGAAATCATCCCGTGCAGCGGCGTTGGCGGAGCGCAGTTTCATGAGCGCTTCGCTTTCGTTCCCCGCGATTGCAGTATCGACAGTCAAGGTGAAGTCCAGGTTCTTCAAGCAGGTCTTGATACGCTCCAAGGCACTGGCAGCCGCTTCGAGCAGCACATCGGAGAAATTGATGGGCGAGCGGTAATGCCCGGTCAGCATGAAAAAGCGCAGTACTTCGTAGGGGAAACGAGCCGCCAAATCTCGTACCGTGAAAAAATTGCCCGTCGATTTCGCCATTTTTTCATTGTCCACATTGATGAAACCATTATGCATCCAATAATTGGCAAAACCCTTGCCGTGCGCGGCTTCGCTTTGAGCGATTTCATTTTCGTGATGAGGAAAGATCAGATCCTGCCCACCGCAATGAATATCGATGGTCTCGCCCAAATATTTCTCGCTCATCGCTGAGCATTCTATGTGCCAACCCGGACGACCGGCTCCCCAGGGGCTTTCCCAGGCGGGCTCCCCGGCTTTAGCGAATTTCCAAACGGCAAAATCCTCAGAGTTGCGTTTCTGTTCGGACTTCGCCTGGCGCTCTCCTGCCCCGGCTACCAAATCTTCCAAGGGCATGTGTGAAAGCTTGCCGTAGTCCTTAAACTTGCGCGGCTCAAAATAAACCCCGTCTTCAGCGGCATAGCAATAGCCCTTTTCCAGAAGCGCGGCTACCATCGCGATGATTTCGTCCATCGTTTCGGTCGCGCGCGGATGGTAGGTCGCCGGATGGATACCCAGACCCGCAGCATCAACAAAGTACTCTTTTATGTAACGTTCGGCCACCTCGTTGAAAGTCACCCCTTCAACGTTCGCTTTCGCGATAACCTTGTCATCAATGTCGGTGAAGTTTTGTACAAAAGTGACCTCATAACCAAGATACTCAAAAAATCTTCTCAGCAGGTCAAAAGTCACGAAAGGTCTGGCATTGCCCAGATGAAAAAAGTTGTATACGGTCGGCCCGCACGCGTAAATTTTTACCTTACCCGCTTCGATAGGTTTGAATAATTCTTTTTCCCGAGTCAGGGTATTGAAAATGTACATATTGGCCTTGGAATCAACTTTCACTTGTGGCACCGCCTGGGTCATGGTTTACCTCTCCGCATAAAAATAAAGACACAGAAACGTCGACTCTCCCCAATTGACACCTCGCGTCTCCGCCAGGTGGGTGCTCTGCAAAAGCCTCCTACTATCTCGCTGAACGAGTCCAGTATTATCTTTTGACGCAAGCTCCCTTTTAAGTCATGCAGGTCCAAACGGAAAGAACCGACATCTCCAAACACATTATAGCACAGGGATCTTGATAAATTCGTGTATTTTCTGTGTTACAGATTCGTTTCTTTGCCAAAGCGCGCTATAATCGTTTCATGAAAATTTTAGGAATCGTCAGTGAATACAACCCCTTCCACAACGGCCACGCTGAGCAGCTGAAAATTTTGCGTGAGCGTTTTGGCGCTGACGCCATGTTCGTTACTTGCATGAGCGGTGATTTCGTACAACGCGGTGAAGCGGCCCTCATGAGTAAGTGGAGGCGGGCTGAGGCCGCCATGGCTTCGGGGGTAAACCTGGTGCTCGAGCTGGGCAGTATTTTCAGCTGCAGTTCGGCTGATTATTTCGCTGCGGGCGCGGTGCGGACTCTGGCGTGTACAGGTCTCCCCTTGACGCTCTGCTTCGGATCTGAATCGGGGCAGCTTACAGCCCTGAATGCCTTGACCAGGCTGCGCCGACACACGCCCGGCTGCTATACCGAGCAATTAAAAGAAGCCCTCCATGCCGGTCTGTCATACGCCGCCGCCCACGAAACAGCTGCCCGTGCTTTTATCATCTCCTCGGAAGCGCTCACGTTCTTTACTGAGGCCGAACTTGCTGCGCTGCTGGAAGTAGTGGAAGATGCGAATTTTTGGCATGGCTCCAACAATCAACTGGCCCTGGCTTATCTGACTGCCGTCGAAAATCTGGGTGAACTCCCCAGACCCAGAATCTTCACACACCCGCGTGTGGGCGCGGCCTATTTGGATGAGCGGCTCTCCACGAGTCACAGTTCGGCGACTGCCATCAGAAGCACGATCGAACACGTTTTGCCCAGCAGCGCCGCAGCTCTTAAGAGCCTCCGAGACGAGATGCCGACCGGCTCACTGGCGGTTTTGCTGGAAGCCATCCAAAAAAAGGAAATCGTGACCCGGGAGAGCCTGGCGCCGCTCATCTTCAGCCGCATCCGCGCGAGCAGTATCGAGGAGCTGGCCGGATATCATGGTTGGGATGAAGGACTGCCGGAACGCGTCAAGGAAATTGCGGCTACCCGTCCGGAGCATCCCGCTCACCTGTATCAAGATCTCGTGGATAAGGCCAGAAGCAAACGTTTTCCGGCCGCCCGCGTACAGCGTGCTCTGATTTGTCTGCTCTTAGGAATCAAAAAGGGGGAAGTCAGCAATTTTCTGGATGCCGGCGCGCCCTTTTTTATCAGAGCACTGGCCGCGGACAAGTCCGGGCGCTACCTGCTGAAAAGGATGCGCCAAAGCGCGCGTGTCCCCATCTTCACCAAGACATCGGATTATCTGGAAATCCCCGCCACTGAGCCGCTGGCGCGGCGCAGCGCGGAGATCAGCCTGCTGGCAGCGGATCTTTACGGAATCTTGTCTGGTGCGGGTCCGGGCGCGGACTTTGACAAGCCCCTGCTTCTTGGCTAGAATTTTCAAGATACATCGCTGCGGCGAAAAAATCCCAGACCCTATGAAAGAGGTTTTCCATGTCTTCTGTAAATGTTTTTGACACCCTTAAGGAGCGCGGTTTTATCGCGCAGGCTACCAATGAGGCGGCCATTCGTGAGCGCCTGGCGACTCCGGGGGCTACATTCTATATTGGCTTCGATCCTACTGCGGACAGCCTGCACGTCGGCCATTTTCAAACCATGATGGCCATGGCTCATTTACAGCGCGCCGGCCATCGCCCGATTGCCCTGATGGGTGGAGGAACCGGAATGGTCGGTGACCCCTCAGGCCGTTCGGATCTGCGTCAGGTTTTAACGACAGAGGTCATCAAGTACAACGTCTCTCGTTTTAAAGAACAAATGAAGCTGCTGCTCGATTTTTCAGATGAAAAGGCTGTCATCGTCGACAACGCGGATTGGCTTTTGCAATTAAATTACATTGAATTCCTGAGAGAAATCGGTGCGCATTTCTCAGTCAACCGCATGTTGACCGCGGAATGCTATAAGCAGCGCATGGAGAAAGGTCTGACCTTTCTGGAATTCAACTACATGTTGATGCAGGCTTACGACTTTTTGGAATTGTACCGCCGTTACGACTGCACGATCGAATTCGGTGGTGATGATCAATGGTCCAATATCCTGGCCGGAATCGATCTGGTGCGCCGTAAAGAAGCCAAAGAAGTCTTTGGACTCACCTTCAATCTGCTGACCACGAGTGCAGGCACTAAGATGGGCAAAACCGCCAACGGTGCCTTATGGCTGGACCCTGAAAAAACAAGCCCCTTTGATTTCTATCAATATTGGAGAAACATCGACGATGCGGATGTCATCAAGTGCATGAAGCTCTTGACCTTCATGCCGCTCGAAGAAATCAACGAATATGCTTCCATGAAAGACGCGGAAATCAATCAGGCCAAGAAAAAACTGGCCTACGAAATCACAGCAATCATTCATGGGAAAGACCGGGCAGCCGCTGTTCTGAAGCAAGCAGAAGAGCTTTTTGAAGGCGCCGGAACATCCGCCACCATGCCTCAGACTTCAGTCAAACGAGCTGATTTGGGAAACATCATGCTCCTGGACGTCCTGGTCGAAGCCAAGGAGCGGGCCGCGCGTGAAGGGCGGGCGATGGCGGACATCATTCAGGATGCGCTGATCAACCAAAGGAGAAGGCCGCCGACTGGTCCAACAAAATGGACTTCGTCTCAACGACGCAGTCATCACCGACTTTGCCTATGTGCTGAATGAAGCGGACTTTAACGCAGGCGAGGCCATCGTCAAAAAAGGTAAAAAGAATTATCACAAACTCGTATTGAACTGAATTTCTAAATTTTTGTCACCCGCTTCAAGGGGCGGCCTTTACGCAAACAACAAAAAGCCCGTTTCTTGCTCTGAGCAAGGAACGGGTTTTATATTAACTATAAGAAAAGCGCAAATTTTTCTCAGGCTTGCTTGTTGATCGCTCTCGCGATACGGGAATTGCGGCGAGCAGCGGTATTCTTATGCAAAATGCCATTCGACGCAGCCTGATCAATCGCCTTTTGAGCTTGTTTCGCTATGTCTTTGACGCCTTCCACACCGGCTTCGATCGCTAAGTCAATTTTCTTGATTTCCGTACGCAGCGCACTGGTCTTCATTTTATTGACTAAACGGCGCTTTTCGCTTACTTTGACACGCTTAATCGCTGATTTAATATTGGGCATTCGTCCTTCACCTCCCTATAGAGTCATTCGCGCAAAACAATCATTGTTTCTGAAATGCCTCAGAATCTTACCACAATCATTTTTAATAAGCAAGGTGGCTTGCAAACAAAGCCAACAAAAGTTAACATAAGAACAATTGATTTTCGATGCACCGGTCACATTAACCAAATCCGTTGCGTTCAGGACAATATTTACGTCTTTGCAAGACGTCAAAATAGAACAGCCTCAACGAGGCAGGCAGATTCATTCGGTCAAAGGCAAACCACGTGGTGGCTGGCTTTGACCAACATTTGGGTGTGCGCATGAAAAGGAGAACCGTTAATGGTCAGAAAGAACGGTGACGATAAAATCGCGCCAATTAAGAGAAAACAGAAGAACCCCAATGATGTAGATAAATTTATTCCTCATCAGATATTTGATTACGATCTTCCGAAAAAGGAAGTCCCCACCAAAGAAACCCCCAGCATGTTGATCAAAGCCAAAGACAAAGCTGAGGTGAAAGCCAAAGCCCAGGCCAAGGCGAAGAACAACGCCAACACCTACACACCACAAAAAACCAGTGACAACAATGCCCAAGCTCCCAAAGCCAAAGCGGTGACACATCCCGCTCCGCCGTCTTCGTTGCAGGTCAACCGACCGGCACGCAGACGCAAGAGTTCATTTCGACAAAGTGATGTGACCGGTGTCAAGGGCACTCAAATCATCCCCAATCTCTCTCCACAGTACGCACCCGGTGTTCTGAAACGCCTAGGGCGTGACGCTGAAAGCGGGCAAGCCATGCGTTCAGTCGATTCCTCCTCTCGTGCGGCCTTGAAAGTTATTCCGCTGGGCGGTCTTTGTGAAATCGGAAAAAACATGACCGTTTATGAATATGGCAACGACATGATCGTGGTCGATGTGGGCGTCGCCTTTCCTGAAGAAACCCAGCCCGGTATCGATTCTGTCATTCCGGACATGTCTTACGTACTGGAAAATCGCCACAAACTTAGAGGCGTCTTCTTCACGCATGGCCACGAGGACCACATCGGTTCGATCAGCTGGCTATTATCACAGGTCGCAGTCCCCATGTACGGCACACCGATGACCATCGAACTGCTGCGCATAAAATTGGAAGACAAAGGCATGGGTTCACAGACCTCCTTGCTGCACATCGTCGAAAGCGGTGTTCCCGTCAAAGCCGGTGTGTTTGAAGTGGAGTTCATTCACGTCAACCACAGCATCGCCGATGCTTCTTCTCTGGCCATCCGCACACCTGCCGGCATCGCCGTTCATTCAGGTGATTTCAAGGTGGATTACACCCCGATTCACGGCAAGCCCATCAACCTGCAGCGCTTTGCGCAGCTTGGCGCCGAAGGGGTCCTGCTTTTTGTATGTGAAAGCACCAATATCGAAAAGAAGGGATTTTCGCCTTCAGAAAAAACCGTCGGTGAGTCTTTTACCGCGCAGTTTGCTAAAGCGAAGGGCCGTATCATCGTCGCGACATTCTCATCCAACGTGCATCGTGTTCAACAGATCATCTCTGCAGCTGAGGTCACGCATCGTAAGGTCGCAATCGTCGGGCGCAGCATGGTCAACGTTTTCAAGGCCGCTCAAAATCTGAATTACATCGACATCAATCCGGGGACCTTGATTGAACTTAACGAGATCGATAAATACGCACCGGAGCAAGTCTGTATTATCACCACAGGCAGCCAGGGTGAAGCCATGGCCGCGTTGACTCGGATGGCTTATTCTGAACATAGAAACATAGAAATCGGCGCAGGTGACACCGTCATCATTTCCGCGACTCCGATCCCCGGTAACGAAAAACCCATCTTCCGTGTCATCAACGAACTCTATAAAAGACAAGCCAACGTGGTTTACTCCGACATGGCGGAAATTCATGTTTCGGGACATGCCTACCGTGAAGAAATCAAAATGCTTCACCAGCTGCTGACACCCAGGTATTTTTTACCGGCACACGGGGAGTACCGCCATCTCTACATCCATGCTCAGGTCGCGGCCGAATTGGGCCAGCCGATGGACAGCATCTATATCCTCAACAACGGTGATATTTTTGAATGCGCACAAGACCACGCGCGCATTGCCGGTTACACCAACGCCGGAGCGGTCTTAATCGACGGCTCCCCACAGGGCACGGTTGACAGCGCGATCCTGGAACAGCGCCGCACGCTATCTGATGACGGTGTTTTCTCGGTCGCCATCGCAGTGGACAAAAGCGGTAAAAGCTTGTATGGCAAGCCGGTCATCGATGCTCGCGGTTTCACCTATGAACGCGACATGCCCGGATTGGAAGCTGAATGTGTGCGCAGGATCACCGATTTTTCCACTAACAAGAAAAATCAGGGTGCCGTTTTATCCTCGCCCATGATGGTCGGACAACTTAAAGATCAGTTACAAAGCATCCTCTACCAACGCACCAAGCGCAGGCCGGTTCTGCTCATTTCGGTGATTGAGGCCTAAGGCCTGAAATCGGCTTGACCGCCTCAAGCTTGAGGCTGATCCGCGCAAAACGAAGCCGGGCAGAGCCGGACATTGCATGACTTGCTCTGCCTGCTCATACATTAAAATTAACTAAAGGTGATACAAATGAGCAATCAAGAAAATCGAGCCCTGAGCGCTGAAGAACGCGCGCACGAGAAAAAGAAACAGAATTTAATCATCGCTTTGGCCGGGGTGGCCGGAGTCGCTGCAGCGATTTTGGTCCTGTATATGATTGGACAAATGTTCAGCTGAGCCGGCGGATGTTTAAATGAACCTTTAAACGAAATTGCCTGATCAGGCCGAAGAAGCTCAGCGTAACGCTCAGCTTCTTTCTACTTCTATTACGTCCCGCACGGCCTTCAAACGTCCGATCACGCGGTCCAGCTGATTCTGAGAATTGACTTCGATGGTCAGCAGCATTCTGGCTGTCACGTCTTTGAACGAATTGATCTGGCCGGATAGAATTGAAACTTTCTCATCCGCAATCGCGTTGGACAGATCACTCAAAAGGTGATGGCGGTCGTGCGCCAAAATTTTCAAAGTGACTTCAAACGTCGCTCCGGATTCCTCATTGTCCCAATAGACCTCAATCAATCTTGAGGCCCTTTCAGCTTCAGCCGGACCTTTCGATGAGGCTTCCAGGATGTGGCGAATATTGGGGCAGTCACGGCGATGGATGGCGACACCGTTCCCGCGGGAAATGTATCCGATAATGGGATCTCCGGCGACCGGACTGCAGCATCTGGACAAGCGCACCAGACAATTTTCAATTCCCCGGACAATAATGCCATATTCGTTTTTACCGCTCTTGGGATTTTTCTTTTTGGGCGGAGTCATCGGCTGAATCTCTGTCTCGGAGACCATCTGGACAGTAGGTGGACTGAAAACCACCTGACCGGAAGAAGTCAATCGATAACCCAGTTTAAAGCGTTCTTCCTCGCTGAGGCTTTTGATATATTCATCACGCAGCTTTGAGACGATTTTTCCCGCGGTCTGTGTCCCGTGTCCCAGTCCGGCGTAAAGGTCATCGATGTTTCCGTAATTGTAGCGTTGAATCACCGGTTCGACGATTTTTGCTTTGAGTAACTGCTGGGCCGTAAAATCCGATTTTTTGATTTCCCGTTCCAGAAGCTCCTTACCACGCGCGATGTTTTCACTGCGCATGGATTTCTTGAAGAACTGATTGATTTTGGAGCGGGCACCGGAGCTGACGGCAATTTTCAGCCAGTCCATGCTCGGACCCTGAATTTTTTCACTGGTGAGGATCTCGACGATGTCACCGTTCTGAAGCTGGTATGTCAAAGGAACGATTTTTCCGTTGACCTTGGCCCCATACATATGATTACCAACACCGGAGTGAACCGCATAGGCAAAATCAATCGGAACCGATTTGGCGGGCAGACTGAAAACGTCCCCACGCGGGGTAAACACGTAAACCTCATCGGAAACCAGACCCGTTTTCAGCATGCTCATGAACTCAGTGGCGTCGCGCATGTCCTTTTGCCAATCGAGGAGCTGTCTCAGCCAATTGAGCTTATTGTCGAGATTATCCTGGCTCTGGTCCTCGGCATCCGTGCCTGAATTGATGCCCTCTTTGTATTTCCAATGCGCCGCAAGGCCGAATTCCGCCGTACGATGCATGGCCAGCGTGCGGATCTGCACCT
>CAYNZF010000018.1:7285-30078 GCA_964401615.1 uncultured Oscillospiraceae bacterium | reverse complement strand
TACCGTAGCGATGACCTCAATCTTACCTTTCCACTCTTTATGCTTCTGAATTGCAATTGCGTTATTATCTGCCATATTTGCCTCCTATAATTTCGTTTAGATAAAACGATCATTAATGAAACTATACCAAAAGCCCACCCCAATGGGAAGCCTGTCGCTAGTGCAAAGTCACAAATCAATCTGCTTTCCCATGACAAATGTCTAGAGAAAATTCAATAAAAGCAAAAAAAGAGTTTATTGTGACTTTTGAAAAAACGACCGGATCGCGTGTATTGAATATTTTGTGGCAAAAATTCAAAGTTGATGCAACAATCTGATTTAAAAGCGCGTTGGCCGCTTTCAGTCTGATTTTGCGTACAGGAGGAGAAAAGATGATCATCACGGTAACCGTCAATCCGGCACTCGATAAAACGGCGGAAATCAGCAGCTTGCGGGTCGGTGGACTCAATCGCATCAATAATCTCACCGTCGATGCAGGTGGCAAAGGCATCAATGTTTCGAAAATGATTCATGCTTTAAACGGATACTCCCTCGCGACCGGTTTTTTGGGTGGCGGCAGCGGAGAGGAACTGCGCAGACAGCTGACTGCCCTGGGCATCTCACATGACTTCGTGCAGGTTGAGGCCGCTACCCGGACAAATCTAAAAGTACTGGCAGGAGACAGCGGTATCACGGAACTCAACGAGCCCGGCTTGAGGGTCAGTCTCGAAGAGGAGGCTGAATTGCGCGAAAAGTTACTTAGTTTGGCCAACGAGGAGGCGATATTCGTTCTCTCGGGCAGCATTCCGTCCAATCTCCCGGTGACATACTACAGGGATCTGACGATAGCCTTGCATGAACGAGGCGCACAGGTTTTTGTTGATGCAGATGGTGAAGTGCTGCGCGCAGCTTTGGAGGCTGCTCCGGAATTGATCAAACCCAATCGCGAAGAATTGACGGAGCTGTTTGGTCAGGCGCTGGAAGCCGATCTGAGTGAATTACAGAGCTTGTGTTTTAAGCTGCTGGAGGGGGGTGTTGGATTCGTGGCCCTATCGATGGGTGACGAAGGCGCGCTCTTTGTGAGTAAAGAAAACTGTCTGCGTGCGGAAGGTTTAGACGTCCATGCGCTGTCAACCGTTGGTGCAGGTGACTGCATGATGGCTGCGTTGGCTTTTGCAAAAGAGCAGACGTATTCCATGGAGCAGAGCACGAGCCTTGCGATTGCGGCCGGTGCAGCTGCGGTGACGACTGCTGGGACCAAAGCGCCCTTATTGGACTTAGTGAAACAACTGGAAAAACGTGTCATTCTCCGTCGGATGTGAGGAAATCCGAATATATTCAGGCAATCATTCTGTCTTAGATTGATTGTAATCAATCAAATCACAAAAATTATTTGTTTTTTTTCACATTATTGACTATCATTTAAGTACCAACTGGTTTGTGTCGCAGAGAAGTGCTTGAGAGCAGAAATATCGTTTTGCCGGGATATTGAAAGGAATGTCAGATAGGCATTTGGTTTGCATACACACAGGAGGCCAATCATGGACACGTATGATCAAGTAAGAGATTTGGAAATGAAACTTGAGAAGTTTTATCGAGAGTTATCAGAAAACGTAGTCAACCCAAGCTTAAAAATGGTCATGGAAAAACTGGCGGATGATCAAAAAGAACATCTGCATTTGATTGATATTCGAGCTGAGCACATTGTTGGAACTGAAAAGATGGAGGACTTGACCCCGCGGCCTCATGCCTTTGATTACTTGAAGGCTTATGAGTTTGAAGCAGAGGATATTGATCACAAGGCTCTTTATCATCAAGCTCATGAAATGGAGAGTGAGCTCGTCATGCACTACCAGAAAATGCTGGAGGCAAGTCAGGTACAGGGTGAAAAGAACCTTTTGGATTTGCTTCTCAAACAAGAAGAATACCACATTGAAGTGATTGACGAACTTTATAAGATCTATACAGAAGAAAGATATCACTGGAAATAAAACCACATAAAAGCCGCATTTTTTAAGCTCAGCTGAATGAGCGACTTCAGAACCGGGTCTGAGTAACACAGGCCCGGTTTTGCCATAAAAAATTCAGCTGATGGATGAATATCTCACAGAAAAGTGCTAAAATTGTCAAGAAATTTTTAGGAGACAAACAGATGAAAATCACGACGATGGATCTCTTTGATTTAAGCCACAGCAGAGCCGGCGCTTTTCTGCAAACATTCACCTATCCCTGGGAGGCTTTGTCCGGCATCAAGCAGCTCATTTTGGACCTTGGCCCGACGCTCGACCCCGAGCTTTACGATAATCCCGGCGAGCATATCTGGATCGCAAAATCCGCTAAAATCGCTCCTACTGCCTTTATCGGCTCGCCTTGCATCATCGGTGAACACACGGAGGTCAGACATGGTGCCTTTATTCGTGAGAGCGCTCTGGTCGGAGATCATTGTGTCGTTGGTAATTCGACGGAACTTAAAAATGTGATCCTCTTCGACAATGTGCAGGTTCCTCATTATAATTATGTCGGAGATTCGATTTTGGGATTCAAGTCCCACATGGGCGCGGGTTCCATCACTTCTAATGTTAAGAGTGACAGCTCTCCGGTGGTCATTAGAAATTTTTATGATGAAGATAAAAGCAAGCAGTACATCGAAACGCATCGAAAAAAATTCGGCGCGATTCTGGGTGATCACGTTGAAGTGGGCTGTAACTCCGTGCTCAATCCGGGTACTGTTGTCGGTTCTTATACAAATATATATCCCCTTAGCCTGGTTCGGGGAATCGTGCCTGAAAACAGCATCTTCAAAACCGGCGGCAAGGTGATCATAAAGGAGAAAAAATGAATGGGTAAATATTTCGGCACTGATGGCTTCCGTGGTGAAGCCAATGAAAACCTGACCGTGGAACATGCTTTCAAAATCGGCCGTTTCTTAGGATGGTACTATAATCAACAAAGTAAACTGCCGGCCGGAGAACATGCCAAGATCCTGATTGGAAAAGACACCCGCAGATCAAGCTACATGTTTGAGTCAGCCCTGGTCGCCGGCTTGACCGCCAGCGGTGCGGACGCTTACGAGCTGCACGTCACGACGACTCCATCGGTTTCATACGTCTCACGCACTTCGGATGACATCAGCTGCGGCATCATGATCACAGCCAGCCACAACCCCTACTATGACAACGGCATCAAACTGCTCAACGAAAACGGCGAAAAAATGGATGAGGAATTGATCTCTCTGGTCGAGGATTATCTGGATGGTGACTTTTCGCGAATTTTACCCGGAGCGACCGAGCTGCCCCTGGCGCATAAGGAAAACATCGGGCGGACGATCGACTACGTGGCCGGACGCAATCGCTACATCGGCTATTTGATTTCACTGGCGGCTTATTCATTCAAAGGCCTGCGCGTCGGTCTGGACTGTGCCAACGGCGCTGCGTGGAACATCGCCAAATCTGTTTTCGATGCTTTGGGCGCGAAAACATTTGTCATCAACAATGAACCCGATGGCCTCAACATCAATGTCAACTCGGGATCCACGCACATCGACGTGATGCAGCGCTTTGTCCTGGAACACAAACTCGATGTCGGTTTTGCCTATGATGGGGACGCGGATCGCTGTCTGGCGGTGGATGAGAAGGGCAGAGTGATTGACGGGGACTTGACGCTCTACATTTACGGGCGATATATGAAGGAACGCGGGAAGCTGAAAAACAACACCATCGTGACCACGGTGATGTCGAATTTCGGCCTCTATAAGGCGCTGGATGAAGTGGGAATCGACTATGCCAAAACAGCGGTCGGTGACAAGTATGTTTATCAAAACATGGTTGAAAATGACAACCGTATCGGCGGAGAACAGTCCGGGCACATCATTTTCAGCAAGTACGCCACGACAGGCGATGGAATTTTGACTTCGTTGAAAATCATGGAAGTCATGCTGGCTAAAAAACAGAGCTTGAGCAAGCTGGCTGAGCCTGTGAAAATATTCCCTCAACACCTGGTCAATATCAGGGTCAAGAGTAAGCCGGAGGCCCAGAACGATCCGGAGGTGCAAGCGGCCGTCAAAGCTGTTGAAAATAAATTGGGCAACAGCGGGCGCATTCTGGTCCGAGAGTCCGGCACCGAGCCGCTGATTCGGGTTATGGTGGAAGCCGCGAGCAAGGAACTCTGTGAAGCCTATGTCGCAGAGGTCATCGACGTGATCAAAGCACAAGGCCATCAGGCTTAATTCACAAACTCGAGCCATTTCGCTGTGCTTTTGTGGCCGAAAAATCAGCTGAATATTTTCAATTTACTTGAGCGCCTCCGGGCGCTCTTTTATGTCTTGATTGAAAATTGCACAAAGTCACCCAGGCTATGTTCCGAAAGCAGCCGCTCAGCACGCGTCTTTCAAAGAAAGTGAGCATGCTATAATGAATCCACTTTTGGGGAAACAGTGAAAGGACACACGCATGATTTATTTGGAATCCAACTCAAACGACCCCCACTTCAACCTTGCTCTCGAACAATATGTTTTCGACGAGATGGACCGTTCACAGGAATACTTGATGCTTTGGCAAAACGCCAACGCGATCATCGTTGGAAAACACCAGAATACTTTTGCCGAAATCAACCGGGCGTATGTTGAAGAACATCAGGTCGCGGTGGTCAGAAGACTTTCGGGTGGCGGTGCGGTTTATCACGATCTCGGTAATTTGAATTACACGATCATCGCGGACAACACGGGAGACGGCTTCGATTTCGCGAAGTTTTGCAGGCCTGTGGTGGCTGCCTTGAATAAATTGGGTGTTCCGGCTGAAATCAGCGGGCGAAATGACATGACGGTCGATGGGAAAAAATTCTCCGGGAATGCTCAGTACATCAAGCAAGGACGGATCATGCATCATGGCACAATCCTGTACAGTGCTGACATGGACGCGGTGAGCCGGGCCCTGGCCCCTTCGCAGGACAAAATGGCTGCGAAAGGAATCAAATCAGTGCGCAGCCGTGTGACCAATATACAGTCATACATGCACGAGGCGGTGCCTTTGGATGTTTTCAAGCGCCTGCTTGTGGAAAATATGTATGAGGGACAAACTTTTACGAAATACACATGGACCGCTGCAGATATCGCGCGGACGAAAGAAATTCAGGCTGAACGCTACGGACAGTGGGATTGGAATTACGGTAGCTCACAGCAGTTCAGTATCGTTAAAGAACGGCGCTTCGAAGGCTGTGGAAAACTGGAGCTGCACCTCAATTTGGAAAAAGGTCTGATTACGTCATTTGATGTTTTCGGCGATTACTTCGGCAACGGAGACAAGTCCGATTTACAAAAAGCCCTGGTCGGAAAACGCCTGGATGCCATAGAAATCACGAAGGCTTTGTCAGGCATCAAGATCAGTGATTATTTTAATAATTTGGCGCAGGAACAGTTTATCCACCTGCTCATAAACTGAGAGCGAGCAGCGGGGGCGGGTTTTCTTTAACAAAATATGCTTTGTTCTTAGGCTTTCAGCAGTTTTAGTACATCCTCAGCATTGGTGGCGGCGCTCGCCTTTTTGTAGACTTTTTGAATGATCCCATCAGGACCGATGATATACGTAGAGCGAACGATTCCCAAACTGACTTTTCCGTAAAGATTTTTCTCGCGCCAGGCACCATAGCTTTCCAGAACACGGTGCTCAGGATCAGAAAGCAGCAGAAAATTGAGCCCGTGCTTTTCTGAAAACTTGCGGTGGCTTTCCCCTGCGTCTGCACTTACACCAATCACGACTGCGTTGAGTTGGGCAAAATCCTTGTTGTAGTCACGAAATGAGCAGGCCTGGGTCGTGCAGCCCGGGGTCATGTCTTTGGGATAAAAGTACAAAACCACGGTTTGGCCCCTGTATTCGCTAAGTGAGTGTTCTTTCCCGTCCATGTCTGCCAGTGTGAAGTCCGGTGCCTTTGTACCTGCCTCTAACCATTCTGCCATTGAAATGTCCTCCTTGAATTTAATATCTTCAGTATAATAAATTTTAAGCCATCGCAGATAAACAACAGCCCAATGCAAAGATTGAGAGGATCAAGTCATGCCCCAGTTGAATTTCCGTCCGGCGACCATAAACGACAGCTCAATGATTCTGCAGCTCATCCACGAGCTCGCGAACTTTGAGGGGCTTTCTGCTGCGGTCATCGCAAACGAAGAGCTTCTGAAAGAGTGGCTTTTTGAGCGGCAGGCGGCAGAAGTCCAACTCGCTGAGCTGGATGGACAGATTATCGGTTACGCACTCTTTTTTACGAGTTTTTCGACCTTTTTAGGAAGAAGCGGTCTCTATCTGGAAGATCTCTACATTCAACCGGCCCACCGGCAGCAGGGCTATGGTCGGGCCTTCTTCTTACACATCAAAAAAATTGCTCAAACACGCAGCTACGGCCGCATGGAGTGGGCTTGTCTGGATTGGAATCAAGCCGCCATCGACTTCTATGAAAAACAAGGGGCCGAAGCGCTGTCGGATTGGACCACTTACCGCATTTCACTTTGACATGCGCAGAAACGGCAGTTAATGATTAAACATCAAAGCGTTCACTGAAGGAGTCTTATGAGCGATTGGGTACAAAATTTGGATTTTAGCATTTTATACTGGGTGCATGAACACTGGCAGCATCCCTTGCTGGACCGTTTGATGGCGTTTTTAACGTGGATCGGAAACGGTGGAACGGTGTGGATCCTCGTGGGGCTGGGCTTGCTTGTCTTCAAACAGTACCGCGGCTCGGGGCTGAAAATTTTTCTCGCGTTATTAATCAGTTTGGTTCTCATCAATTGGGGCTTGAAAGAACTGGTTGGCAGGCTGCGCCCTTTTCAGATCGACCCCGGCATCGAACTCATTATCAAGGAACCCGCGGAATACTCCTTTCCTTCAGGCCACACGGTTTCTTCAACGGCGGCGTCCACCGTACTCATGATCGAAAAAATTCCTTTGCGCTATGCCTCACTTTTGCTCGCAGTTTTGATTTCGCTGTCCAGACTTTATCTGCAGGTTCATTTTCCGTCAGATATTCTGGCCGGCTTCTTTTTTGGTGCCTTGATCGGCTGGGCTTCGTGTAAAGTTGTGGATGCTGCGCGTCCCCCAAAAGTTGTGCTTTCATAAAACAAAAAAATAGTTTTGCCAAAACAAAAGCCAAGCGAATGTGCTCGCCTGGCTTTTTATCACGTGCTTTCTGCAATCAAACAGAAGCGATTTTTTGGAGAAACTGCTTGGTCCGTTCTTCGTTGGCATGATTGAAAATTTCGTCCGGCGTACCGGCTTCGATAATGACGCCCTGATCGATGAAAATCACATAGTCCGCCACCTCTTCGGCAAAACGCATCTCGTGGGTGACCACCAACATCGTCATGTGCTCTTTGGCCAGATCGCGCATGACTTTCAGGACTTCGCCGGTCAGCTCTGGGTCAAGGGCAGAGGTGGGTTCGTCGAAGCACAAAATGGCCGGATTCAAGGCGAGTGCCCGGGCAATAGACACCCGCTGCTGTTGTCCGCCGGAGAGCTGGTTAGGGTACGCTGAGGCTTTATCCGCGAGACCCAGTTTCTCAAGCAGCACGAGGGCGTTGGCACGCGCGGTTTCCCTGGGCTGTTTCAAAACCTGTACCGGGGCTTCGAGTAAATTATCCAAAATCGACAAATGCGGAAAAAGATTGAAATTTTGAAAAACGAGACCCAGTTTCAGCTGGACAGACTTCTGGACCGCTGAAGCGGCGTAAACCGCCTTGCCGGAAGCGTCACTGCTGACCAGCGTTTCACCGCATACCGTGATTTCACCGCTGTCGATCCGGTCCAGCTGATTGATACAACGCAATAAAGTCGACTTTCCTGAACCGGAAGGTCCGATAATCGCGACGACTTCACCGCGTTTGACTTCAAAAGAAATGTCCTTCAGGACTTCGAGAGTACCGAATTGTTTTTGGACATTTTTTACAAGCAGCATATCTTCTGAAGGCTTCATCGCTCTCCCGTTTCTATCAACAATCCTGATTCCCTTCAACTACGAAGAATAGTAATTTAAACGTCGCTCAATACGATTGACCGTCAAATTGACCACTCCGTTGAGTACCAGATAAAAAACCAATGCGACCACGATCGGAATCATGCTGGATGTCCGGTTCATGTGGTTCTGAGCCACTCGCATCAGCTCGATGATGCCGATCACCGTGGCCAGCGCGGTATCTTTCACCAGCGTCATGAACTCGTTTCCCATTGAGGGCATGATCCGCTTGATGGTCTGCGGCAAAACAATCCTCATAAACGTACGACCGCGTGATAGTCCCAAGACTTTAGCCGCTTCGTACTGTCCGCGCGGAATAGATTCAATGCCGCTGCGGTAGATTTCCGAAAAATAGGCCGAATAATTGATGGCAAAAGCCACACAGGCCGCGGTAAAGCGGTCAAAGCCGCCTATACCGAGCTGTATCGAGGGAAAATACATCACGAAAATCAGCTGCAGCATCAGGGGTGTCCCGCGAATGACGTACTGAAAAAGAGCGATGCCGCGACTCAGCACTTTGATTTTAGACATGCGTCCGAAGGCGACAAGCAAACCCAGGGGCAGGGAAAAGAGCAGGGTGATAAAAAAGAGTTTCACCGCTACCCAGGTCCCGTCCAAAAAGGCGGGAAGTAATACTACGATTTCGTCCCAGCCCATTTGTTTTTATTCGAAAATGGTGACGTCGGAGCCAAACCAGGTGGTCGAAATTTTCGCCAGCGTACCGTCGGCTTTCATTTCCTGCAGTGTCGCTTCGACTTTATCCTTCAGTGCTGCTTCGCCTTTACGGAAACCGATGACATAGGTCTCGGGGGCAAGTGACTCACTTAAAATCACATAATCCGCCGGATTGGCTTGTTGAGCGATGTAGTACTCACCGACCACTTTGTCGACGAGCAGGCCATCACTGTTGGCCGATTGAATATCCAAAAAGGCGGTGACGTTGTCCTTGAAAGGCACCACTTCAGCCAAAGAGGCTTTGAATTCGGCGGCCGCGTCCAGGGCTTCTTGAGCGGAAGATTCTTCTTGAATAGCCAGCTTTTTACCTGCCATGCCTGCCAGATCCTTGATCCCGGATTTAGCCATGACGATGACGACCTGATCATTGGCGAGGTATGCTTTGGAAAGCGTATTGTCTTCATTACGCTCATCGGTGAAGCTGTAGCCGTTCCACAGCACATCAACATTGCCGGCCTCGAGTTCGTTTTGCTTCATTTTCCAATCGATGGGCAAAAGTTCAAGCTCGACACCGAGTCTTTTGCTGACTTCAGTCGCGAGGTCGATGTCAAATCCGACAATCTCATTCTTTTCGTTGCGGAAACCCATAGGCGGGAAATTGTCATCCAGGCCCATGATCAGTTTTCCGGCTGTTTTAACGTTCTCCCATGAGACATCGGCAGCGGCAGTGGTGGCTGCAGCAGTGGTGGCGGTCGTCGCCTGGGAGCCGCAGGCCGCCAGAGCGAAGAGGGCAGTGAGACTGAGTGCCAGTACAAGGGCAATTGTTTTTTTCATTTTATTAAAACTCCTTCAAATACTTAACTAATACTTTCAAGGCAGGCCTTGGCAAAACAATAAGCTCACCTTAAAAGCTTCTGCATAATACTACATTACACTAGCTTGGTAAAGCAAAATTACCATAGCAGTTTTGTCAAAATAAAGTTAAAATGTTGCGTGAACTTCGGTCAGTACGACAGTTAGTTTTGCGTATAAAAACATACTGAAACAGCTGATCTGAAATAAAGGGGTAGGGGGAATCCGTCGAATTGAAAACACCATTGCGATACCAGATATCCGATTTTGATTGTGGGCCAACCACGTTGCTCAATGCCATCAGCTTCCTGTTCGAGCGTGAGCAGATACCGGCTGCACTGGTCCGAAATATTATGTTATACAGCCTCGATTGCTACAACAATCAAGGGGAAGAGGGTAAGCATGGAACCTCAACCATGGCCATGATGTTCCTCAGCAACTGGATCAACCAATTCGCCCCGACACATAATTTGTCGGTGAGTTGTCATTATCTGCGCGGCTCGCAAGTCAAGTTCGGAGAGTTGAGCGAGTTGAACGACGCCCTGATGCGCGGGGGTGTCGTCGTGGCGCGGGTTTGGGATGAAGTGGAGCACTATGTGCTCATGACCGGTCTCGATGGAGACATGGTGCAGATTTTTGACCCGTATTATCAACTCGAGCCATTCAAGGAGTCTGAAATCAAGATCGTTAAGGGACATTCTTTTGCCTATAATCGCGTGGTTCCGATGGAGTTTTTCAATGCCAAAACGCTGTCTACTTATTCGTTGGGCGTGCCGGAGCAGCGTGAGGCGGTACTGATTTTTAACGAGTTGACCAAACTCAGCCCCGAGCGCACCATAGATTATTTTATTTAGGAGCAGCCGATGCATTTTGAAGAAAATCACTATTACAGCCCCATTTTGTCCAGAGACATGTACTACAACGTCTACGGCCACAGCGGGAAACCGTGTCTGGTTTTTCCCTCACAAGACGGGATGCATGGCGATTTCGCGGACTGGGGCATGGTGGACACGATCCGGCCCTGGATCGACGCAGGTCAAATACAGCTTTTCACCGTCGACACGGTGGATCGTGAATCCTGGTCCGATAAAGCCGCGCCGCTTCATGAACGCAGTGCTCGCCAGGAGGCTTATTTCCAGCATATTGCAAGTGAATTCGCCCCTTTGATCGCCAATCGTGAGGGACATTTTCAAAAGATCCTTTCCACCGGCTGCAGCCTGGGTGGGACGCACGCAGCGCTGACGGTGCTGCGCTGTCCCCAGCTCTTTGACGCGACGATTGCCATTTCGCCTTGCTTTGACGCACGGGTGCTCTTCGAAGGTCAGATGGATGCGACCTTATACCATAGTTCGCCGGTGGATTTTCTGGCTGAAATGCAGTGGTACCATCCCTTTCTAAACTATTACCGCGATTCGGCCATCCATGTGGTGATTGGACAGGGTGCATGGGAGGGGGACCTTTTGCCGGGGGTACGTGAGACCGACCGCCTCCTGGCTGAAAGGAACGTAGGCGCATGGTTTGACTACTGGGGTTTTGATGTCGCTCATGACTGGCCGTGGTGGCGTAAAATGCTGCCTTATCACCTGGAAAAAATAATGCCTCTATAGTGGTGCTTTTATGGACAGAAAAAATCGTTGCTTCGCAGTTTTTTAGGGAATTTATGCACTAAATTCCCTAAAAAACTGTGAAGCAAGCCAATCGGGAGGTAAGATTATCGTGGTAAATTCGTTTCGGGTACGAAAGCACGTTACTTGTGAAAAACCATTTCTTCCAAAATCCAGCTTCCTGATGCTGCGTGGCCGGGAAGGGACGGATACGGGTGATTTACAGACTCTGATTTTCGAAGGTTTGTGGGCGGTTTCACCCAGGCACAAAGATCGAGACAGCTATTATGCAGAGCGTGTGGAGAACTTGCTGCAGAGTGGAAATGCCAAAGTGATCCGCAGAGGCAGTCAAGAAGATTTTCGAAGCTTCCTAACTGACTTAGCACTTTATTCCGGAGAGATCCTAAACTGTTTTGGCATTTCAAAAAAACTGGGTATCATGCCTGCGACTTGTCAGCGTTGGATACAAATTCTAAAAAATGAACAAGTGATTTTTCTTTTACCAGGTTTGACAGATCCCGCTCTTAAAAAAACGGCCAAAAGCCCCAAACTCTATTTTATGGACACCGGCTTGCTGGCCTGGCTAAACGAAATAACCTCGCCGGAACTTCTTAAAGAGGGGGAAAACGCCCGGCGCTTCTTTACAAACTACGTCATCGCAGAAATTATGCAATCACACACAAACGCTCAGTTCTACCATTATCGCAACGCCAACCTCGTGGAGATTGAGCTTGTCATCGAAATCGCCGGAACTTTACATCCGCTCAGAATTCTGCCGGATGAGAAAGTCAATGGCAAAACACTCAGCCCTTTTACGAAACTGGACCCGGTCAAAGAGGATGACCTGCATAAAATTGGCTCAGGCGGCGTTGTTTGCTTTTGCCCAAAACTGCTGCATCTTGACCGAATGAATTTCGCGATACCCGCGGCTTATCTTTAAATCGAAACGTATTACATATATTATTAAGCTAATACGACGCACCGATGGAGGAAAACAATGAACTACGTCTACATTTCCCCGCACTTTCCCGAAATTCACGCCTATTACTGCATTGAGCTGCGCAAGGCCGGGCTGACGGTGCTTGGTGTCGGTGACGCGCCCTATCACGAGCTGAGCTGGGACCTGCAGGACGCTCTGACGGAATACTATAAAGTCGATTCACTCGAAGACTACGATCAGGTTTTCCGGGCGATCGCTTTTTTGTCCTTTAAGTATGGAAAAATAGACTGGCTCGAATCAAACAACGAACACTGGCTGGTGCTCGATGCCCACCTGCGCACAGATTTCAACATTACCACCGGAGCGCAGCTGGACCAGATCGAATCCATCAAAAGCAAGGCGGCGATGAAGAAAATTTATCTTGAGGCCGGCATCCCCACCGCTCGACAATGCCTGCTGAATGACCTGGAAAAGGCCACGGCTTTCGTTAAAGAGGTGGGTTTTCCTGTCATAGCCAAACCTGAAATCGGGGTGGGAGCCACGAACAGTTTCAAGATCGAATCGGCCGCTGAATGGAAAACTTTTTTGACCTTTGACTTGGGCGTGCCCTACGTTTTGGAAGAATTCATTCAAGGTGACATTGTCTCGTTTGACGGCATTGTCGGTCCGGAAGGTGAACTGCTTTTTACCACCGCCATCGAATGGCCGCCGTCCATTCTGGATATCGTGATAGAAGAAAAAGACCTTTGTTACCGTGTAATCAGAGAAATCCCGGTGGAACTGCAGAAAATCGGCGAGCGGACAGTCAAGGCTTTTTCTGTTAAAAATCGTTTCATTCACCTGGAGTTTTTTCGTCTGACCAAAGCTAAAAAAGGTCTTGGAAAAGTTGGTGATTATGTGGCGCTTGAAGTCAATATGCGGCCCGCTGGCGGAAACACGCCGGACATGTACAATTATGCGAACGATGACAGTGTTTACCGCATGTACGCGGAGATGGTCGCTTTTGGGAAATTAGTACACAGGCCTAAACCGACACCGTTCTTCTGCTCATATGCGGGTCGTCGCGACAAATTCCGTTACAGCCCCTCACACGAAACGATTATGAAAACTTATGGTAAAAATATTGTCCAGCAGGGCCGCAATCCGGAGATGAGTGTACCGCAGATGGGTAACCAGTACTATCTTCTAAAATCACCGAGTCGAGCAGAGGTGGACGCCTTTGAAGCAGATGTTCTGCGCCGGGTCAGCCTGGACATGAGCGCGGGCCGCTGACGCATGAACATCCACATCAGAATGGCCGCAGAAGCGGACTCAGCGGCAATTTTAGCCATTTACGCTTACTATGTAGAGGAGACCTGCATCAGCTTCGAGCTGCAGACTCCCGCTCCGGCGGAGTTCACGGCCCGCATCCAACGCACCATGTTGAAGTACCCGTTTCTGGTCGCTGAACGAGAAGTTGAAATGATCGGTTTTGCCTACGCAGCGGATTTTAAAGAACGTGCCGCTTACCAGTGGTCCGTGGAAGTCACGATTTATTTGAAAAACGGTCTCGCAGGCAGCGGGATTGGTTCAATGCTTTATGAATGCCTGGAAAATATCCTGCTTGCGCAGGGTTTTCAGAGCCTTAATGCCTGTATCTATCATCCATATCCAATTAGTAAAAATTTCTTTTCCGGAAAAGGATTTATGCAGGCGGCCCATTTTACAAGATGTGCTTACAAGCACGGGCGCTGGCTGGACATGATCTGGATGGAAAAAATATTTTCTGACCCGAGCGCAGCGCCGCCTGTACTGAAAACCTGGCAAAGCCTGGTTTTGCCAAAATGTTTACAATAAAACGATAAAAATTTACAAAACGCAATGAAAACCGCTATACATGATTGTTTTTCTCGCTATAATTGAATTGATATAAAAGTTGCCATTCGATTATCCCATAAGGGGGGAATTGTCTATGAAAACAATCCAATGTAATTGTATGAGAATTGCTGCGCATGATCCCAGGTACGCCGAACTAGAGCATTTTATTGAAGAACAACATGGAAAAAAGGGCATGTCTATGTCGGTGCTGCAGGAGGCTCAAAGAATATTTGGCTTTTTGCCCCTTGAGATCCATAAATTCATCGCTGAAAAAACCGGAGAAAATGTCGCCGAACTGTACGGTGTGACGACATTTTACAGTCAGTTCACCACTGAACCGAAAGGGAAACACGAAATCAAGGTTTGCCTTGGCACCGCTTGTTACGTCAAAGGTGCGCAAAAAGTGCTGGACAAAGTCTCCAAGTCACTCAACATACAGGTCGGAAAAACAACGGACGATGGTTTGTTCACGTTGGAAGCCACCCGCTGCCTGGGCTGCTGCGGACTTGCTCCGGTCATGATGATCGATGACGACGTCTATGCCAATTTGGTCAAATTGGATGAAATCGAAGTCATTATCAACCGTTATCGCCAAGAGGAGGTAAAAACCAATGAGGCTATCTGAACTTACTCTTAATGAGATTCGCCAAGTCAAACATGCCGCATTGACGAAGCCTCAAGCCTATCGCGTGGTTGTAGGCATGGCGACTTGCGGACTGTCTGCAGGGGCAGCCAAGGTGCACGCGGCGATTAAAAAAGAAATCGAAATCCTCGACTTGCAAGGTATCACTTTAGAGGTGACCGGCTGCATTGGGATGTGCATCTACGAACCCCTTGTCGAGGTCTATTCTCCCGACGGTGAGCGCACCACCTACATCCATGTGGACCCCGCCAAAGCAGCGGAGATCGTCGTTGAACACCTGGTGAAAAATCAACCGGCGCTGCGCTACACGCTTAATCAGTTGGTCTACGAACAAAAAGGAATGGAAGCCGACCCTCAGCATCAGTTTTTAAAGCTCGGTCATGATCGTATCGCCAAAGAATACCCGGACGCCGAGGCGATGGTCGAAATTGACGAAAAAGATTTGGTGCTGGAACTGGAAGTACCTGAAATCGCATTAAAATTAGAAGATCTGCCCTTCTATCGCAAACAAAAACGCATCGTGCTCAAAAATTGCGGAGTTATCAATCCCGAGGACATCAACGACGCCATTGCGATGAACGCATATCAGGCTTTGAGCAAGGTCCTTGGCAAAATGACGCCACAAGACGTCATCGACGTCATCAGCGATTCCGGTCTGCGCGGCCGCGGCGGCGCGGGCTTCCCCACCGGCCGCAAGTGGCAGTTCGCCGCCAACAACAGCGCTGACCAGAAATACTTCATTTGTAATGCGGACGAAGGAGATCCGGGCGCTTTCATGGATCGAGCGGTCCTGGAAGGTGATCCTCATGCCATTTTGGAAGCCATGACCATTGGTGGATACGCGATTGGTGCCAGTCAAGGCGTCATCTATGTCAGGGCTGAGTACCCGGTGGCGGTCAAACGCCTCTACATGGCCATCGCCCAGGCCAAAGAACTTGGCCTGCTGGGTGAAAACATCTTTGGCTCAGGCTTCAATTTTGATATAGACATTCGCCTGGGTGCAGGTGCTTTCGTCTGCGGTGAAGAAACGGCGCTAATTGCCTCGGTTGAAGGCAAGCGCGGCATGCCCCGCAACAAACCGCCTTTTCCGGCTGAAAGAGGACTCTGGGGAAAACCGACGGTTATCAACAATGTTGAAACCCTGGCCAATATCGCCCCCATCATCCGCAACGGCGCGACCTGGTTTAAGAGTTTAGGGACTGAAAAATCGCCGGGCACCAAGGTTTTCGCACTGGGTGGAAAAATCACCAACACGGGCCTGATCGAAGTGCCCATGGGCATCAGCCTCCGTGAAATCATTGAAGACATCGGGGGCAATTGCCCCAAAGGTAAAAAGTTCAAAGCGGTTCAAACCGGTGGCCCTTCGGGTGGCTGCATCACCGCTGATTTTCTCGACACGCCCATCGATTTTGACAATCTCGTCGCCATCGGTTCGATGATGGGTTCGGGCGGCATGATCGTCATGGATGAAGATAACTGCATGGTAGACATCGCACGCTTCTTTCTTGACTTCACGGTTGACGAATCCTGCGGTCAGTGCGTCCCTTGTCGTGAGGGCACGAAGCGCATGCTGGAAATTCTCGACAAGATCACCAATGGGCATGCGACCATGGATGACTTGGAGCTGCTCGAGGAATTGTCGGAACATGTCAGCGTGAGCTCGTTGTGCGCCCTGGGTCAGACCGCGCCCAATCCAGTCATCAGTACGATCAAGCATTTCCGCGATGAGTACATTGCGCATGTGGAACAAAAGGTCTGTCCTGCCCATGTTTGCAAAGGACTGCTCGGCTACTACATCACAGACAACTGCCGCGGCTGCACCAAGTGCGTCCGCTATTGCCCGGTCAAAGCGATTTCCGGCAGCGCGCGTAATCTGCATCACATCGACCAGGACATCTGCATTCGCTGCGGTGCATGCGTTGAAGGCTGCGTCTTTGACGCAATCGTGACTCGTTAAGGAGGACAACATGGCTGATCAAGAAAAAATGGTCAATTTGACCATCAACAACGTACCCGTTACAGTGCCCAGCAGCTATACCGTCCTGCTGGCGGCTCGTGAAGCGGGCTTTGATATACCCACGCTCTGCTTCTTGAAAGACCTGAACGAAATAGCGGCCTGCCGAGTCTGTGTCGTCGAAGTAGAACAGAACGGGCGCACGCCCAAGGCGCTTTCGGCCTCCTGTGTGATGAAAGTCGCTGAAGGGATGAAGGTCAAAACCAATACCGCCAAAGTACGCAGAGCCGTACGCATGAACCTGGAATTGATTTTAGCCAACCACAATCGCGAATGCTTGAGTTGTAAACGCAATGGAACGTGTGAATTACAAAAACTCTGCGACGAGCGCGACGTCACCATGGTCCGTTTCGATGGAGCCAAACGAGTCCCCGTCATTGACGACATCTCCTATTCGATCATTCGTGATTCAAGCAAGTGCATACTCTGCGGTCGCTGCGTGAATACCTGCCGCAATGTCCAGGGCATCGGCGTGCTCGCGTTTACCCATCGCGGTTTCGACACCGATGTCGCGCCTGCTTTCGATTACAGTATGGCTGAAGTCAACTGCATCTATTGCGGCCAGTGCATCGAAGCCTGTCCTGTCGCGGCTTTGCGTGAAAAACCTTATATCGAAGATGTTTGGAAGGCCATCGAAGATCCGAGCAAGTATGTGGTGGTTCAGACCGCTCCGGCGGTCAGAGCTTCCCTGGGTGAAGAATTCGGTCTGCCCATCGGTACACCCGTAACGGGAAAAATGGTCGCTGCCCTTAAGCGGATGGGTTTTGACAAGGTTTTTGACACGAATTTCTCGGCAGACCTGACCATCATGGAAGAAGCCACCGAACTTTTAAGCCGCCTGGAAGGGGGGAAGCTTCCCTTGATTACGTCCTGTTCACCGGGCTGGGTTCGTTTCTGCGAGATGTATTATCCTGATTTCCTGGAGAATTTGAGTACCTGCAAGTCCCCGCAGCAGATGATGGGAGCGATGGTGAAGTCTTATTTTGCCAAAAAAGAAGGAATAGACCCCAAGGACATCGTCTCGGTTTCGGTCATGCCCTGCACATCCAAAAAAACAGAGTCGCAGCGCCCTGAAATGATGGTTGACGGTTTGCGGGACGTGGACATTTCGCTCACTACACGTGAACTGGGTGACATGATCAAACAGGCCGGGATAAAGTTTCTGGAGCTTCCGGACGAAGTACCCGATCGTTTGCTGGGTGACTACAGCGGAGCCGGTGTCATTTTTGGTACCTCAGGCGGCGTCATGGAAGCTGCGCTGCGGACAGCGGCCGACGTGCTGCTGAATACGGATTTACCGGAGTTTAAGTACGAAGCCGTGCGTGGTATGGAAGGAATCAAAGAAACCAGCGTCACTTTGCCCTACAAAGGAGTTCCGACCGAGCTGAAGATCGCGGTGGCTTCAAGCGTTAAACACGCGGCCACTTTATTGAACGCGGTCAGAGACGGCAGTAAAACCTATCATTTCATCGAAATAATGGCTTGTCCCGGAGGTTGTATCCATGGTGGCGGTCAGTCATTCGTGTCGGCTAAAGCGCGCATGATCGAAGATCCTCGGCCTGCACGCATGAACGCGCTTTATTTCGAAGATGATCGGCAGACGATACATAAATCGCACCAGAACCCGGAAGTCCAGGCGATGTATCAGGATTTCCTCTTAGAACCCAACAGCGAAATCGCCCATAAATATTTACATACTCACTACCACGCCAGAGACTGCTATCCTCAATCGTAGTTTTAATTGAAATTAGTGTAAAAAGGGCGACTGTCTTACTGCAGTCGCCTCTTTCATGGCCGGAAATATGATATAAATAATCTATCATGTCACAACAGTCACAAAGGGGGCGAGACAAATGAAATGGCAAGATAGACGGAGAAGTTCGAATGTTGAGGACAGACGCGGTCAGAGCTCCGGTGGCTCCGGTGGCTTGGGCGGATTGGGCGGTCTGGGCGGCGGGCGCATACCGACGGGCGGAAAAGCCGGGATCGGCGGGATTGGTGGTTTGATCATCATCGTCATCCTAATGTTGATCACCGGAGGTAACCCGCTGGATATTTTCACGGGTGGTAATGCCGGTGGCCTGACCATCAATCAGGGAACGGATCAGAACTACCAGGGAAGTGCCTCGGAAGAACAGATGGCGGATTTTGTATCCGTGGTGCTGGCGGAAACCGAAGCCTGCTGGCAGGAACAGTTTAAAGCCCTTGACAGAATTTACGAGAATCCGGTCCTGGTGCTGTATACAGGATATGTTGAATCCGCGTGCGGCTCGGCATCCTCTGCCTCTGGCCCCTTTTATTGTTCAGGTGATGCCAAAGTTTACCTGGATCTGTCCTTTTTTGATGAATTGGCCAATAAGCTGGGCGCGCAGGGTGATTTTGCCATCGCCTATGTCATCGCTCATGAAGTCGGGCACCATGTTCAATATCAACTGGGGATCGGCCAGCAGGTCGCCAAACTGAAACAACAAGTCAGTGAAACAGAAGCTAACGAACTCTCTGTACGGATGGAACTGCAGGCCGATTACTTCGCGGGTCTATGGGCCAATTATGCCGAGCGCGAAGGCATTCTGGATCTGGGCGACGTGGATGAAGCAATCAATGCCGCATCCAAGATCGGTGACGATGTGCTGATGGGACCGTATGCCCATCCTGATGATTTCACTCACGGAACTGCGGAACAACGCGCGCGTTGGTTTAAAAAAGGATACGAATACGGGACCGTGGCTGACGGGGATACTTTTTCAGTAAAAACGCTGGAAGCAATTCCATTCCCAGCAGTGAACGAAAACGTGGCATTGTTCCCGAAAAAACCTGCTGCATTACTCGCAAGAGCAGCCTGATCTGCTCAGTTGGATACAAAGAACTCGAACAAGCGATTCTGTGGCTTGATTTGAGAAATTTTGGGAGGAATTTATGGCAAGGACCGTAATAGAAGTATGCGCCTGCACGCGCTGTTCAATGATGGGCTCAATGGAGATTGCTGATCATGTGATTGAACTGCAAAGAATGTTGGATGACAATGACGAACTGAAATATCAAATCGACTTAATTTACATTTCGCGGCCGGATTTGACTGAAGAAGATCCCTCCATCGCGCCGGTCGTCTATGTCAACGGTGTGCTCTACACCAATGCGGACGCGTCAATTATTATGGACGCGATTGTGCGGGACAAAGAAGTGCAGAATTCCGTAGATTGAGGACAATATCGGGTTACCTTGATTATCCTGCCTTGGATTCAACAGCGTAAGATGTAGAAAGGACCATGATTTAATGCAACAAAGCATGCGTGGCGTGTTTACGCCGGTTACCAAAATCCGTCGTGAAATTTTTACCGAGGTGGCGCGTTTTGCCTATAAACGCGAACTCAAAAGCAAAGATAAATCAGAACTCTATAAAATCCCCTACCGCATCAGTCCGGGCGAAACAGCCCAATATCGTGACAGTGTATTCATCGAGCGTGAAGTGGCAAGGGATCGCGTCCGCCTGGCCATGGGGCTGCCTTTGAGACCAATCGGCACTTACATTGATTACGCGGATGGTTTTGAAGAAATCGACCTTGATGTTTGTGTCGAAAGCATGCCGGTCGTCAACGTGATCAGTTTTGCCTGCCAGGCCTGCCCGACCAAAACCTATCGGGTCAGCACGAACTGCCGCCGCTGCATCGCTCACCCCTGTACGAGTGCCTGTCCCAAGCGCTGTATAAAAATCGGACCCAAAGGTGCCATCATTGACGAGGATGTGTGTATTCGCTGCGGTCGTTGTAAAGAGGCTTGCCCGTATGGCTCCATTCTTTTGTTTGATCGGCCCTGCGCCCAGGCTTGCGGTGTGGATGCGATAGGCAGCGACAAATTAGGCCGCGCAGTCATTGATGAGGAAAAATGTGTCTCCTGCGGCTTATGCATGGCGAATTGCCCTTTCGGCGCAATCGCTGATAAATCTGAGATCCTGCAGGTCATCAACGCAATCCGGGCCGGCAAGCGAATGATTGCCGCTGTGGCACCGGCTTTTGCTGGACAATTCGGTGCTCTGGCGACGCCCAATAAAGTACTGAACGGTATCAAAGCCCTGGGCTTTACCGATGTGGTGGAAGTGTCCCTGGGTGCCGACGTATCGTCACGCCGTGAGGCAGAACATTTCGTGGCCTCCGTTCCCGGAAAACAGCCGTTTATGGGGACCAGCTGCTGCACGAGCTGGGAAGCTTTTGCCAGAAAGAGTTTACCGGGAGAAATGGGAGCCTATATTTCAACGGCCTCGACTCCCATGGTGGCGACCGCGGAAATCATCAAAGAACGCTATCCCGATGCGGTGGTGGTATTTATTGGACCTTGTGTGGCTAAAAAAACCGAGGCACTTGAAGAAGATGTGAAACCGTACATCGACTTTGTTCTGACCTTTGAAGAACTGATGGGCATGTTTGTGGCCCGGAAAATCGAACTCAATGAGCTTCCGGATCAGTTTGACTCTCCTTTCACCTCCAAAGAAGGTAGAAACTACGCTGTGGCGTCGGGTGTCGCAGGAGCGATTGCGTCCTGCATTAAAGTATTGGATCCCGAAAGGGGAGAGGTGCCCTATACCCATGCAGACACGCTGAAGGAATGTAAAAAAATGCTGCAGTTGGCCAAAGTGGGAAAACTAAATGGGCATTTGATCGAAGGGATGGCTTGTCCGGGGGGGTGTGTCGGCGGCGCCGGTACGCTGGCCACATTGGCGGCGGGCACCAAAGCGGTGCACGACTTCGCGGCCGCGTCTACGCATGAAACCGCCATGGATAATCCTCTGACCGCTTTGCACAAATAGACTGGCTCAGTGGAAAAAATTTAAAGGGGCTGTAAAACCAAAACAGTAGAGCCGTTTAGCTTTTCATGGAAAGCTTATTCGGCTTTATTTGTGTGTCTCATCGTATTCGGCGATGTTCCGGGCTGCGTAGTCCAGGTCGGAAGGTCCGGCGACCCATTCATCAAGGATTCTTTCCTCCCTGGTAACCGCTGCCATCGCCGCTGCCATCGCCGGTACCCTCGCCTCTGCCATCGCCGCTTCCTGAACTGCTCGCTTCACTCAAAGTTTCACCCGGGCTGCTGTCTTTATTGTTTCCGGCTCCGGCTCCTTGCTTGCCGTTCTGTTCGTCCACCATTTTTTGCATCTCGGGAATTGAGAGCTGCTTGGCTTCGTCACTTGTTACCTTAAGTCCACAATCCAGCATATCCCGGTAAGCGCGATATTTACCTATGGACATATCCACTCGATGGGCTTCTTTCAATTCTTGAAATGAAGTCTCATAAGTCTGCATCTGTAATTGAGTGCCTTGACTGTTTCCGGCTGCGTTGTTTTTTCCGTAATTTTTACGCAGCTGATCCAGATTCGCTAAGAGTCGATTGGCGTTTTCTCCTTCTGCGGCCACGGTAAAGGACACCTCATCGGACGTTGATTTCAAATCAAGAATGACGAGAATGGCTTCGCTCATATCTTTATTTTTCAGTGAAATTTGTGAAAGCAGCAGATCACCATCCTCGTTAAAACTCTCGACCGAGATTACTTTGTCAAAGCGATTGAGACCCAGCTCCAGAGAAGGATTGATGTCTACACTGATGGCTGCGACCTGAGTCGTGTAAGTCCCGTAAAAAAGTCCAGCAGCCAGGAGCACGACGACCATCATAGACGCCATCACCGCCCGCTTGAAATTGAACCCGCTGCGTGCCTTGACCTGACTTGAAGCACTGCGTTTTTCAAACTCGGCAGCGATAAACATTTTTGTCTTGTTTTTTAAAGCGGCCTCTGCTTTGATTTCATCCAAAGAGGGTCTGAGCGCATCGCGCAGTTTACGGTCAAAATCAAGCTCCAGCTCGTTGGCCGCCATGTTTTCAAATGATCTGTTTTTCAAATGCTTCACCCCCCAAGGTTTTTTTCAGCATCTCCCGCGCTCTTCCGAGCAATGAGTACACCGTATTGACCGGTTTTTCCACCATTTCCGCGATTTCCACTGCTGAGTAACCCTCATAATAGAAAAGATAAATGATATCCTTGTATTTTTTGGGTAAGCCCAACACGGCCGCTGTCATATCACTTTGTTCATCTCGCATCCGCACACCACGCTCGACAATCGCGTCCAGTGGTACGCTGCGCCTGAAAGCGCTTTTAAGGAGATCCTTGCACGCATTGATGCTGATGCGAATCAACCAGGCTTTCTCATGTTCATCGCTGGCAAAAGGTTCCGGATGCAGTAAGTATTT
>CAYNZF010000018.1:0-7185 GCA_964401615.1 uncultured Oscillospiraceae bacterium | reverse complement strand
TTCATTAAATTAAAAAAGATTTATCATACATCTATCATTTCTTTAAAAAAATAGGTATCATGAGTTGGTAAATATATTTTATAGTATTGGACAAATATCAGTTTTGCTCAGAGACTTTTATTAAGAAATTATCGGAGAGAAATATGCAAATTAATATCACGACCGATTACGCAATCCGTATAGTCTACTACCTCGCGAAGACCGAACGTATTACGACTTCAATTGAAATCGCGGAAGAGATGAGCATCCCTGCGAACTACGTGCCCAATATTGTAAAAAAACTCCGCAGTAAAGATCTTATCGATGCGGTTTTTGGTCCCAAAGGCGGCTATCGGCTTGCCAAAGATCCCAAAGAAATTACTTTACTTGATGTGATCGGCACGATGGAAGGCAGCATCCGCTTGAACCGCTGCCTGGAAGATGACCATTTCTGCAGCCGCAACGGTGTGGGCACCTGCCCTGTACACGAGGTGTACAAGGAAGCTCAACTTGCTCTTGAAAAAGTTTTTCAATCTAAAAGCATTGCCGACTTACTAAACGAAGAAAAGTAAAACGCCCGGCAGTATATGTCGGAGTCGAAGCACAGAAAAATGAGCCAAACGGCTCATTTTTTGGCGTAAATTCAGGGTCAAGAGAAATATCAAGACTCAAAGAGATATGAAGTCATCGACAAAGACCCCATCTGCCTGATTTGATTAAACAACTCAACTTTATCGGCCTTGTCTCGGGCACCCAGGATATACAGCAAAGGGATGAAATGATCGGGTGTCGGTGCGGCATATTTGGCTAAGGGGTGACTTAGGTAATTGGCCAAAGCCTCCTGATCCTGTAAGAGAATCCGCTGTGTCACCCAATCGTCGAAGGCATCCGCCGCCTCTGTGCCTCCGCTGCGATCCCATTCCACCTGCCTGAGATTGTGCACGATGTTGCCGCTTCCCAGAATCAGACAGCCTTGCTCTCTCAGGGGTTTGAGCTTGCGGCCGATTTCCAGAAGCGTCTCGCCCGGTTCCCGCATCAGGATACTTAGCTGGACCACCGGCACGTCCGCTTTCGGGTACATGTGCGTTAAAACAGACCAGGTCCCGTGATCAATGCCCCAGCTGTCATCGACGCTCAGCTCGTCGCCCAGCAAGGTCCGGACTGAAGCCGAGAGTTCCGGATCTCCGGCCGCTTCGTACTTCAAGCGGTAAAGCTCCGGTGGAAAACCATACATGTCGTAGATCTGTTTGGGTTGGGCCGCCGTTTGAATGCGTGATTTATCCCCGTACCAATGAGCGGAAATCGCCAGAATCGCTTTAGGCCGAGGTATACGCTCAGCAATTGCCTTCCAGGTCCGGGTAATCTGTGAATCTTCAAGCGCGACCATGGGGCTGCCGTGGCCGACGAAAATGAGAGGCATTTGTTCTGACATAAAATCTCCTTGATTTATCGCTGCGGTCAATCGACTCGATTCCAATCCCCTGCAATTGAATGGTATGATTATTACATCATAATTTAAAAGGAGCCTTATGGAAACCAAAGTCTTGTCAGCCTACATCGATGCTCTGCGCGAAGCAGGCCTTTTGCAGAGTGCGACAGCTTCCCTTGAGGAGCTTTCCACGCCCGTGAAGGCTCTAAGCTACGATTCCAAAGAGGTGGCCGCTCACACTTTATTTTTTCGCAAAGGCAGCCATTTCAAGCCGGAGTATCTGGACGAAGCCGCGGACCGAGGCGCCCTGGCCTATGTCAGCGAGGCCGTCTGCGGGGCAGACCTGGCCTGTCTGCTGGTTTATGATGTGCGTCAAGCCATGGCGGTGCTGGCCAATTTGTTCTATGAAGAACCCTGGCGCGCTTTCAAACTCACAGGCGTTACCGGCACAAAGGGCAAGTCCACGGTGGTGCACTATCTGAAAGCCATCCTGGACGAAACCCTCGCGGCGCAGGGAGAAAAGGCCAGCGGCCTCATTTCCACGATTCGCATCCAGGACGGCCTGCTGGATGAAGAGGCGCATCTCACCACTCCCGAAAGTCTGGTCTTGATGAAGCATTTAGCCAACGCACGCACCGCAGGACTCCGCTACCTGACGATGGAAGTGTCAAGCCAGGCCTTGAAATACAAACGTGTACAGGGTCTTATTTTTGATGTGGGGGTTTTGATCAATATTTCTGAGGACCACATCAGCCCCGAAGAACACAGCGATTTCCAGGATTATTTTTCTGCCAAACTGAGCCTTTTCGAGCGGTCAAAGCATGCCATTTATAATGCGGATATGGCGGAGAGCGAGCGGGTGGCCCGGGCCGCGCAGGCCGCGTCTTCGCAGGCCTGTTTTTCGACCGCGGACGAAAACGCGGATTATTTTGCCTATCAGATTGCTAAAGAAGGCCTGGGTTTCGCTTTTTCCCTAAAACTGCGGGGCGTAGAAGAACGCTTCACGCTGGCGACGCCCGGGACTTTCAACGTCGAAAACGCGCTGGCTGCGATTGCCGTCGCGGATCACTACGGCATCCCCGTGGAGGCTATGCGGCGGGGTCTGGCCCGGGCGCGGGTGAGCGGACGGATGGAGTATTTTGCCAGCAAAGACCAGAAACTGGCCATTTTGGTGGACTACGCCCACAATAAATTAAGTTTCGAACGCATTTTTGAATCGATCAAAAGCGAATACCCTGAATTTTCCATTTGTACGGTTTTTGGCTGCGGGGGCGGAAAGGGCTTACCGCGTCGCGCCCAGTTGGGTAAAGCGGCCGCGCGCATGACCCAGCGCATTATTTTAACTTCAGAGGATCCGGGTTATGAGGATCCGGCTGCAATTGCAGCCGAAATTGGCAGGCACATTATTGCAGAAGGCCACCGCTATGAGTACATTGAAGACCGTGGCGAAGCGATTGCCCATGCTGTCAAGACGAGTCTTCCCAATACGATTATTTTAGTTCTTGGTAAAGGGGGTGAACGTTATCAGAAGATCGCTGCGGAGTGGGTCGCCGGACCTTCAGATCTTGACTATGCTGAGCAGTGGATCGCGATTTACGATGAAACTCATCCATAGTCTCCGAAGGTGAATGTCCCCAAGATGATTGATTGTAATCAATGTTTATGAACTCAAACTCAGTGTAAAATGTATTAATAATGCCCGGAAGCTTCGACCTTCCAAAGGCTAATTGTCAGGAGGATTTCCATGAGTCAAATGTTTTGTTATCAATGCCAGGAAACAATCGGAAACGTGGGCTGCACCAAGGGTGGTGCCTGCGGTAAAAAACCTGAAATCGCCAATCGTCAGGACATGATGGTGTGGCTGACCAAGGGTCTGTCTGCGGTTACTGTACGTTTACGCGCTGAAGGGCAAGAGATTGATAAAGAGATTAACCATCTGGTGACGCTTAATCTTTTTACTACGATCACGAATGCCAATTTCGATGGCGAAATATTTCTGAAACGCCAACGCGACACGATTGCAGCGACCCAAGCCCAGATTCAACGTCTGAAAAACAAAGAAGGACTGCCTGAAGCCGCGCTGTGGACCTCCACCGATGAAGCAGAGCTGGACGAAAAAGCACTCACGGTAGGTGTTCTGGCCACGGAAGACGAGAACATTCGCAGCCTGAGAGAACTCATTGTTTACGGTCTCAAGGGAATGTCGGCCTATACCAAGCACGCCAATGTGCTTTTGGCTGAAAATGAAAAAATCGATACCTTTATTCAAGAAGCCCTGGCGGCTACTCTGGACGACAGCCTGACGCTCGACGATTTGGTCGCATTGACTTTGAAAACCGGTGAATTCGGTGTCGCGGGCATGGCTTTATTGGATGGCGCGAACAGCGGCACCTATGGCAATCCGGAAATCTCGACCGTAAAAATCGGCGTGGGCAGCCGCCCGGGAATTTTGATTTCCGGACACGACCTGCGCGATCTGGAAATGCTCCTGGAACAGAGCAAGGATGCCGGCATTGACATTTACACCCACAGTGAGATGCTCCCGGCCAACTACTATCCCGCACTGAAGAAATATCCTCATCTTTACGGAAACTACGGTAATGCCTGGTGGCATCAAAAAGAAGAGTTCGAAAGCTTTAACGGTCCGATTCTCATGACCACCAACTGTATTGTTCCTCCCAAGGCGTCATACATCGACAGACTCTACACAACCGGTTCTGCAGGATATCCGGGCTGTAAACACATTGCCGGTGAAATCGGGGAAACCAAAGATTTCAGCGACATCATTGCCCATGCTCAAGGCTGCGCCGCACCCACTGAAATCGAAACAGGAACCATCGTCGGCGGTTTCGCCCATGAGCAGGTCTTTGCTGTAGCCGATAAAGTCGTTGAAGCCGTCAAATCCGGTGCGATTACCAAATTCATCGTGATGGCAGGCTGTGACGGACGCCAAAAAGAGCGTGCCTATTACACGGATTTCGCCAAAGCTCTGCCGGAATCGACCGTTATCTTGACCGCCGGCTGCGCGAAATATCGCTATAACAAACTCGGCCTGGGCGATATTGGCGGCATCCCTCGTGTACTCGATGCCGGTCAATGCAATGACTCCTATTCATTGGCCCTGATTGCTCTTAAACTCAAAGAAGTGTTCGGTCTTGAAGACGTCAACGATTTACCCATCGTTTACAACATTGCCTGGTATGAACAAAAAGCGGTCATCGTCCTGCTGGCTCTCCTCTACCTGGGCGTCAAGAACATTCACCTCGGACCGACCCTGCCCGCTTTCTTAAGCCCAGCAGTTGTCAATGTCCTGGTTGAAAATTTCGGAATTGCCGGCATTGGCAGTGTTGAAGATGACATCAACAATTTGATTCTTGCATAATTTTTCAGACGACAAATGAAGCCGGGCTCCTCCCTGACAAGCTGATCGCATAAGCGGACAGGCGACCGGGAGGAGCCTTATTAAATTGAGGAAAGAGCGCTCATGCCACCAAAAAAGGCCACTTGCCAGCACTGCGATGTACATAAACCCTGCATTTACAACATTCCCGCTTTTGCCAAAATCAGCGGAGAAGATGCAACTGCCATTGTTCAACTGGTGCACCATCGCGAATACAAGAAGGGGGAAACCCTCTTCAATGAAGGTGAACAATCCGGGCAGCTGATTCTCTTTCGACATGGTAAGGTGAAGCTTGTTCGCTACAGCTTGGATGGCGAAGAGATTTTGGTCGACATTCTTTCCAAAGGTGACATCTACGGAGGCGAAGAAATCTTTGTCGACCTTGATTTGGCTGAAAGCGGCATTGTGCTTGAGGACTGCGGCGTTTGTATGATTCCGAAAGCCGATATCAGGCGATTGACGCTGGAACGACCCAACGTAGGTTTGAAACTGGCCGAATATTTTAACCAGAAGCTTTTTCAGAATCGGCGTTTATTGGAAATTATTTCTACGAAGGACACGCTGCGTAAGCTGGTAATGTACTTGCTCTATACCGCAGAGACCAACGGTAGTTTGGAACTTGAAATCAGCCAGGCCGAGATCGCCGCATCCATGAATCTGACCAAAGAAACCGTCAATCGAAAATTCGCTGAATTACAGACTGCACGACATATTCAGGTGGTCGGCAAAAAGAAATTGCGCATTTTATCGCCGGATGGGCTTTCGTCGTATCTGAATTCATAAAGCAGCCCCGACAACACTATTCCAGCCGGAACTTTCAGCGTCTACCGCTTATTTCAGCGTTTGGGGCGGACTATTTCCCTATGTTCATCAGTAAGCCGGCTTCCTGGGCCAGCGCTGAACGCTCGCATTCCTCTGAGGTCAGCGTCAACTGGCAGCAGAGACGACTCCCTTTCATTTTTTCACCGGCAAAACTAAGCCTGTTCGTCTTTTCATCGAGCAGGGGATGATCGATCTGCTGGGGGTCACCCAGGAGGATCAGCTTGCTGCCTTTGCCCACCCGCGTGATGATGCCCTTGGCCTGCTTGGGGGTGAGGTTTTGCGCTTCGTCGATGATGAGCCAGGACTGGGTGATGGAGCGGCCGCGCATGAAATTCATGGCTTCGCAGTTGATTACCCCTCTGTCAAAAAGCAGGTCGATTTTCGACTTCAATTCCGATTCGTTTTTATAGCGAAGATCATCGCTGCGGTCGACCAGAATTTCCAGGTTGTCGATGATCGGCCGCATTAAAGGCGCGATTTTTTCCTGTTCGTTTCCGGGCAAAAAACCAATGTCGTCGTCAAATTGGCTATTTGGTCGCACAATCAAAATTTTTCTGAATTTTTTATTGGCAGGTTCGAAGGTTTGTTCCAGTCCGGCCGCTAAAGCGTAGAAGGTTTTAGCCGTGCCGGCAGGTCCCTTTATGATAACCAGAGGTACTTCATCGACATCCGCCAACAAAGCTTCCTGCATGAAGCGCTGCCCAACCGAACGCGGTGTGACCCCATAGGGCTGCGCGTGCAGGAAGGCTAAGGGGACGATACGTTCGCCATTGAAACGACCTAATTGTGTTTCGCGCAGCGAACACTCGTTGTGGATGATGTAAAACTCGTTGTTGATGGGCAGCAGGGGAGTTTTCCGGCCCTCTTCATCCATCGTATAAGCCAGTTGAACGTCGAGCCCCTCACTATTGAAACGAGAGACTGCAGCCGCGGCTGCGAAAATGTCGCGACGGCCCGTGTATTGCCTGGACCAAACCGGTACTTGATCGGTGGTAAAGTCCTCAGCAGTGATGCCGGCGATTTGTGCCTTGATCCGTAACACAATATCCTTGGTCACCAGAATCGCGTGCTGGCCCTTTTCCGTTAGCCCTTTGCAGACTTTGAGCAGACGATTGTCATTGGAATTTTCTCTGAAACCTGTTGGCAGTTCAATCTCGAGATAATTGGTTTCGAGTCGTAAAGTCCCACCATCAGACAAGGCAACCCCGCTGATGAGATTGCCTTGGTTGCGCAGTGTTTCAAAAAAGCGGATGACTTGTCGAGCATTGCTCCCGGTTTCACCCTCGTCGACTTTGTGTCGATCAAGCTCCTCCAGCACGACTACTGAGATGACGATGTCGTTGTCCTCAAAGGACAAGAGCGCGTGCGGGGCTTGCAGCAGCACGTTGGTATCGAGGACATATGTTTTCTTCATAGGCACCTCCATAATGTATTAAGCACATTATGCAGTGGCAATGTTGTAATCACATTAACTAGATATAGATATATGGTTAAAAAATATTACATTCTGCAGTCGAAAAAATCACGCTTGAAGCGAAGCTTCCGGTGTTGGGCT
>CAYNZF010000017.1:4220-30898 GCA_964401615.1 uncultured Oscillospiraceae bacterium | reverse complement strand
CGTACGGTGCTGTGGGAGGTCCCCCGGCCAACTAATGGCCGGGGTCCTACCCGATTGATTATGAGAGGGATTCGAATCGCCGCGTAAGGCTGATGCGAGCCCGCAGGGCGAAGCTGTTGCCTAATTGTGCAGAACTTGCTTATTTTATTGAACTATATCAAAATATGTAATAAGAATTGCTATTACTCCTGTATGTATTGTGATTGCTCGAACTTATATTTATTTTTGAATTAACAAGGGAGGTCATCATGCAATATTTGATTGGCGTAGATAACGGCGGTACTTTTGCCAAAGCGGCTATTTTTGACACGGAAGGTAATCAGCTGGCGGTATCCTCACGAGCAACGCACACTCTGACCCCCAAGCCCGGATACAGTGAGCGGGACATGGATGAACTGTGGTCATGCAATGCTCAGGTGATAAAAGAGGTCATCGCCAAGAGCGGAATCGATCCCAAGTCGATCGCGGCGGTGTCATTCTCGGGTCACGGCAAAGGCCTCTATCTTGTTGACGCGCAGGGCAGACCGGCATACAACGGCATCCCATCAGCGGACACTCGCGCCTGGAAATACGTAGAACAATGGCGGAAAGACGGTACCCTGGAGAAAATCTATCCATACACCATGCAAACCGTGCTGGCCAGTCAGCCGGTGGCCATCATGGCCTGGTTGAGGGACAACGAACCGGAGGTGCTCAAGCGCAGTCGATATGCTTTTGCCGTTAAGGACTACATTCGTTTTAAATTGACCGGTGAGGCTAACGCTGAGTATACGGATTTTTCCGGCGCGAATCTGGTCAACCTGAATACCGGTCAATATGACCGTGAACTTATGAGTTTGTTCGGTTTGGAAGAATACTTTGATCTGCTGCCTCCGCTTAAATACTCATCGGAAATCTGTGGAAGCGTCACGGCTCAAGCCGCTATGGAATCGGGTATACCTGAGGGCACACCCGTTGCAGCCGGCATGTTTGACGTCGATGCTTGCGGCATCGCTTCCGGTCTGGTCGATGAAGAAGGCATGTGCATGATCGCCGGTACCTGGGCCATCAACGAATTCATCAGTAAAACTCCCGTGACTAATGGCACGGTTGATTTAAATTCGATGTATTGCATCCCCGGCTATTTTTTGGTCGAGGAGAGTTCACCGACTTCAGCCGGAAATTTAGAATGGTTTGTCAACGAACTGATGTCTTTTGAAAAAAACCAGTCTAAAGCTTTGGGACAATCACCCTATACGTTGATCAACCAGTGGGTCGAAGCAATTGCGCCGGAAAACAGCGACGTTATCTATCTACCTTATTTAAATGGTTCAAACGAAGACGCACGTGCGCGCGGCAGTTTCTTGGGCCTGTCTACGTACCACAACAAAGAGCATATGGCGCGAGCGGTTTTCGAGGGTGTGGTTTTTTCACATCTTACACACGTCAACAAGCTCTTGTTGAATCATGCGCGTCCCGACGAGATCCGCCTGTCGGGTGGTGCCGCGAACTCGGATGTATGGACCCAGATTTTTGCTGACGTATTTCAAATTCCGGTCGCGGTGGTCTCACACAAAGAACTGGGCGCACAGGGTGCAGCCATGGCGGCCGGTATCGCTGTGGGCATCTATGCAGACTACACTGAAGCTGCTCAACGCTGTGTAATAATTAGTAAAACGGTTCAACCGGACAGGTCAAAAGCTGAAATTTATCGTCGAAAATTCGAGCGCTATCGCCTGGCCAATGACCAGTTGAGACGGCTCTGGACAAGTTGATGATGTGCAGATGACATTTTGACAAATACAGCGGCTTAATCGAAAAGTAATTTACGGAAAACAACACTTGCTATATAATTATTAAAAGTATGTTATATTTTCCATACAACTAAGATATTGTTTATTTAGTCCTGCATAAGTTCACAAGTATGAAGGGAGACCTAAATGGAGAGTGAGTATTTTCTCAGGGCCAGGCATGTGAGCAAGACTTTTCCGGCTGTAAAGGCGCTTGACGATGTTACGTTCGATGTCAAGAGGGGAAAAATCCATGCGCTGATAGGCGAAAATGGAGCCGGAAAATCAACATTGATAAAAATTCTGGCCGGAGTATATCAACCCGATCTTGGTGCTGAAATCGAGATTGATGGACAGAAGATCGATAAATTGACCCCCATATCGTCCGTGCATCTAGGCATCTCCATTATCTTTCAGGACTTTTCACTATTTCCGAATCTGACTGTGACCGAAAACATCGCTCTCGGCTCAGCCATGCAGAGCAATGAAAAATTGGTAAATTGGTCCAACATGAGAGCGTTGGCAGAAAAGGCCGTAAAAAAACTTGGTGTCGACATACCGCTGGATGCCAGATTGGGCTCACTTTCCATCGCGAAACAACAGTTAGTGGCCATCGCGCGTTCCCTCGCCAGTAATTCTAAATTGATCATCATGGACGAACCGACATCAGCTCTGTCCAGCAGTGAAGTTGAACTGCTCTTCGGCATTATCCGCAGCATGCAGGCTGAAGGCATAGCAGTCGTCTTTGTCAGTCATAAACTGGACGAACTTTTTCAAGTATGTGAATCGTTTACGATTTTGCGTGATGGTAAGTACATTGGTGATTACCCGGCTGCCGAAATGGACAACAACAAATTGATTTCGTTGATGGTAGGCCGCTCGGTATTCTATGAACAGTTGATGTCCAAAAAAATCGGTGAGCCTATTTTGGAAGTGAAAAATCTGACCAAAGCCGGCAACTTTAAGGATATCAATTTCACTCTGCATAAAGGTGAAATTCTGGGCTTCACAGGTCTGGTCGGCTCAGGACGTACTGAAACCATGCATGCACTTTTCGGATTGACCAGGCCCGATTCCGGTGAGATATTGTTGGAAGGCAAGCCAATCAGCATCAATTCTCCAAAAGACGCGGTTGACGCAGGTATTGCTTTTGCCCCGGAAAATCGTGCTCTTGAAGGTTTGGTCCTGCGTCAAAACATGCGTGACAACATCACTTTGGCTGTGCTTGACAAGATGGTCAATAATTTAGGCCTGGTGGATGCTAAGAAATTATCTGCCGAAGCAGATTCATGGATTAAAGAAATCAACGTTATCCCTGCGGTTCCTGAAATGTTGGCGGGTCAATTTTCCGGTGGTAATGCCCAGCGTATTGTCATTGGCAAGTGGCTGGCCACTCAGCCCAAAATTCTGATCATTGATGAACCAACCAACGGTGTCGATGTCGGTGCTAAATCCGAGATTCACAAATTGCTGCGAAAACTGGCCGACTCGGGTATGGCCATCATCATGATTTCGTCGGAATTACCGGAAGTCCTGGCCATCAGCGACCGCATCATGGTCATGCGCCGCGGCCGCATCAACGGAGAATTCATCGGAACTGAAGCGGATTCCGAATCCATCATGAACCGGGCTTTCCTGGCTGATGAGAACGTGGGCTGAAAGCGAAGAGGAGGGAAATAGAACATGAAACAATGGACTAAAACCAAAGAATTTCTGATCCTGCTGATTGTCCTTGCGGTGTTCCTGATAGTTTCGATCGGCAACCCCGCTGCGTTCCTGACTATCGGTAATATTTTTGACATCATCAAATCCAATCTTGTTCTCGCTATCGTGGCCATGGGAATGCTGCCGGTCATTCTGACGGGAGGCATCGACGTTTCGGTGGGCGCTTTGATGGGCTGTACTGCAGTTCTGTCAGCCTTCTGGACGATCAATGTAACGGACAACATCATTCTTGCTTTTGTCATCGGAGCAGTTGTGGGAATTTTACTGGGCGCTGTCAACGGCTTCTTTGTGGCGTATTTGAAAATGCCGCCAATCGTGGCCACACTGGGCACGCTGAGCATTTACATGGGCTTGATGAACTACATCACGAACGGTAACTGGATCAGCAACATCCCTGAAAATTTTGTCAACTTTGGCAAAACCTCCATATTCGGTGTTGTCCCAGTGCAAATCTTTTTCCTGATCGCGATGGTGCTCCTGACCTGGTGGCTGCTGAAGTATACCTATATCGGGCGCGGTGTATTTGCTCTCGGCGGTAACGTTGTTTCAGCTGAACGCATCGGATTTGATGTCAAAAAAATTCAATTTTTACTCTATGCCTTCAGTGGTTTCGCTTGTGGTATCGCGGCAGTTGTTCGTACGACCATATTCGGACAGGTGGACCCCAAAACGTTTACCGGTTTTGAATTAAAAGTCATCGCGGCTGTGGTTGTGGGCGGCGCCAGTACGGCCGGCGGCTACGGCAGTGTCTTTGGTACGCTTCTCGGTGTGACCTTGATGGCCTTGTTGGATAACGGCATGATCCTTTTGAAAATTCCGACATTCTGGCAAAAGATTCTGATCGGTTCGTTCATCTTAATGGCTATTACGGTTGATATCGTGCGTGCCAAGCGCGCGGAAGCCAAACGCGTCAAAGTTGACGTGGCGTAAGGGGAGGAAGCAATATGTCAGAAAGCGGACAAAACAAAACAGTTCAAAAGAAAGACAGTTTTTTATCTGACTTTTTTAAAAAAAGCCCGAAGGAACTGACTCTTATAGGTATCTTGCTGGTGGTGGTCGTGTTCCTGACTACGGTGACCGGCGGAAAATTCATAAGTCCCCAAAACCTCACATCGATGGCTTTTCAGTTGCCTGAGTTTGGCTTTATTGCCTTAGGAATGATGGTGGTCGTTTTAACAGGTGGCATTAACCTGGGCGTTGTCAACACGGCGGCCATGGCCTCTATCGTCGGCGCTCTGGCGATGACCAACATCTATAATGAGGGACAAGGCAACGCAGCCGTCGCCATGGCAGTAGGTATCGCTGTAATGGCTGTGGTCGCTCTATTGGCCGGCGGAATCAACGGATATTTCATTGCTTACATAGGTGCGGGCCCCTGGCTGGTCACGTTAGCCACTTCCATGATCTTTGAAGGAGTTGGCTTACTACTTACCAAAGGCGGCGCTGTCTCTGGGTTCCCTGAGAACTACATGTGGGTTGGAATGGCTGATATAATGGGAATACCCTTTCCCATAATTCTATTTACAATCGCGATAGTTGCCTTTGTGCTCCTGCTGGAACACACGGCCTGGGGAAAACGCGTGTACATGGTCGGCTGCAATCCTGTGGCCACTCATTTCTCGGGTGTTAACAATAAATCAGTTTTGATGAAAGTATATTTGCTTTCAGCTGCCTGCGGCCTATTTGCCGCCTTGCTGATTTCGTCACGTTACAACTCCGCTAAAGTCGACTATGGCTCATCTTATATGATGAAGTCCATCCTGGCCGTCGTCCTTGGAGGAACAGACATAACCGGCGGTTACGGAAAAGTGGTGGGTACCGTAGTGGCTGTCCTGATTATTCAAGCCATTTCATCCGGACTCAATCTAATCAACATCAACCGTTTCCTGACGGATGTTATAATGGGCATACTGCTCATCCTCGTATTGGTCATCAACTTTGTCATGGGCAAAGTCTCTGAGGACCGTAAAAAGAAACTTACAGCAGCGAAATCTGCTTAAGTAGATAGTCACAAAAAACCGCACTTAACGGTGCAAAAAAACAAGGAGGAAAGAAATTAATGCTAAAGAAAATCATTGCTCTTGCAGTCGCATTCTCCATGCTGACCCTGGTCGCATGCGGAGGCGGCGCCACAACAACGGCTGCTGCCGGTGAAACCACCAAAGCCGCTGAAACAACAACGGCCGCTCCTGCTGCTACCACAACTGCAGCTGGCGAAACCACAGCAGCCCCGGCCGCTGAGGAATACACCGTTGTCGTGATGCCTAAACTGATCGGAATTCCTTATTTCAACCGTTCCCAAACCGGTGCCGAACAGGCCGGTAAGGATCTGGGCGTCAACGTCATTTACAACGGTCCGTCCGTTGGTGACGCAGCCCAACAAGTTACCATGATCGAAGACTACATCACCCAGGGTGTCGACGCGATTTGCGTTGCTCCGAATGATGCTGCAGCCTTGACCCCTGTTCTGAAAAAAGCCAAAGATGCCGGCATCGTTGTGCTGGACTGGGATACCCCGGCTGAAAAGTCCGTTGTTGAACTCTCCGTGCATCAAATTGATGATACCCAATTCGCTGAGCTCTATTTTGATCAGCTGGTTGAGCTTGCAGGCACCGATACCGGTGAATTCGCTGTTGTGACCGGTGGTCTTTCAGCCGCCAACCTTAATGGCTGGATCGACAAAGGCGCTGAATATGCTGCGACCAAGTATCCTAACTTGAAGCTGGTCACAGAAAAAATCGGCACCGATGAATCCGCTGACGTTGCTTACCAGAAGACCCTCGACCTGATCAAGACTTATCCTGATATCATCGGAATTCTTGGATATTCAACTCCTGCTCCGCTCGGCGCAGCCAAGGCTATTCAGGAAAAAGGTTTGCAGGACAAAATCGTTGTTGTTGGTTCGGCTTTGCCCACCGACTCCACTCCGTACCTTACCGATGGTTCACTTGACGCAGCTTTCCTCTGGGATCCTGCTACCCTCGGCTATCTGACGGTCTACCTGGCCAAAGCTCTTCTGGACGGCACCCCTGTCACTGACGGCATGGATGTACCGAACGTCGGCAAGATCGCTGTTTCAGGCAAAGACGTTGTCATGGGACCTCCGACCGTGTTTACCAAAGATAACGCAGCCGATTTCCCGTTCTAATCGATAAGAAATCAAAACAATTGTGACTAACTGAACCGCAGATCCCGCTAATTCGAAAAAGCTTTAGTGGGGTCTGCTTTTATTTTAAGCATGTTTATATAGGAGAAAAGGACATGAAACACGGAATCTATTATGCTTATTGGGAACATCAGTGGGCAGCCGATTTTTTGCCTTACATTGAAAAAGTCGCGTCATTGGGCTTCGATGTGCTGGAAATCGCCGCCACCCCCATACCCAATTATTCAAGAGAGCAAATGTTGGAATTAAAGGCGGAGGCCAAGGCGAACGGTATCATTCTGACCTGCGGTCATGGACCAAACCCTTCACAGAACCTTGCTTCTCCTGATGCCCAGGTGCGCGCCAATGGCAAAGCATTTTATGTTGACTTATTGGAACGATTGGAAATCATGGATATTCACACTTTGGGCGGTGGAATTTACTCCTACTGGCCGGTTGACTATAGTCAGCCCATCGACAAACCGGGGGATTGGGGCCGCAGCGTCGAATCCGTCGCAGAAATGGGAAAAATCGCCTCCGATCGCGGCGTTGACTACTGTCTGGAAGTCTTGAACCGCTTTGAGGGTTATCTCCTAAATACTGCGGAAGAAGCCGTGCGCTTTGTGACTGAAGTCGGCGAAGCCCGTGTCAAGATCATGCTGGATACCTTTCATATGAACATAGAAGAGGACAGCATTGGTGGTGCGATTCGCCTTGCGGGCTCGCATTTAGGACATTTCCATACGGGTGAATGCAACCGGCGCGTCCCGGGTAAGGGCCGTACTCCATGGAGAGAAATCGCCGAAGCTTTGCACGACATCTCCTACGATGGAGCGGTGGTCATGGAGCCATTTGTAAGCATGGGAGGACAAGTGGGTTCGGACATCAAAATATGGCGGGAAATGAATCCGGGTGCTCCGGCCGGCCAGATGGACGAAGATGCTCGCCAGGCCGTGAATTTTCAACGTTACATGCTGGGCTAAAAACAAGTTCTGCAGATCGTCAGGTACGCGAATATTGGCATCATTAAAAACAGGGATTGTCTCAGGCTGAGATGATCCCTGTTTAATTATTTCGATAGTTACTCAGCTATGATTGGTCTTGTAAAAGGGAATGCGCTTAGTTATAAGACGCTTGTTGATGAAATCACTCGTCAGGCTGTACAAAACCGAAGCGACGGGAATACTGAGTACCATCCCCATCACACCTGCCAAGGAACCTCCGATGGTGATGGATATGAGAATCCAGATAGGACTGAGTCCCACAGATTTTCCGACGACGTGGGGATATATCAAATTGCCTTCGATCTGCTGGATGACAAGGAACATGACCACAAACCATACGGCCTGGATCGGATTGCTGGTGAGGATCAACAAGAAACCGACAAAACCTGCTACAAAGCTTCCTACCATCGGAACCATGGCGGTCACCATGATCAGAACGCTGATCATCAGTGCGTAAGGGAAGCCGAAGATGCTCATTGCGACCAGACACATCAAACCGAGAATGACACATTCCAGCATTTGACCGGTAAGGAAAGATGAAAACGTGTTGTTGGCCAGATGCAGAATTTCCAGAACACGGTCAACTTTTGCCTCTTTAAACAAGGAATAGAGCAGTGAACGACCTTGCCGCCCCAGTTTCTCTTTCTGTGCAAGCATGTAGATAGCAAGGATGAAGCCGAGCAGAAAATTGAATACTGCAGAAATCACATTCATGGAAAAGGTCACGGTGTTGTTCAGTAAAGAACTGCCCACTGATTGGAGCCAAACGATAATTCTTTGACCCACAGTGGTTAGGTTGAGATTATAGCGATTGATCAGATCCTGCAGTTCAGGAATTTCCATGGACCATTCGCTGATCAGTTTTTCGATATTCATAAAGAATTGAGGAATCTGGTTGACCAAGCTGCTGATGGTTTTGACCAGCTCCGGGATGACAATGAACATAACACCGAGCACCAAACCAAAAGCCAAAACCAGGGTCATCAATATACTGAGCGGCCTGGCCGCTTTGACACGGAAACGATTATGCTTTTTCCAGGGACTGCCGAAAAATCTGCTTTCCAGTTTGCTCATGATTGCGTTGAGAATCAAAGCGACCACCAAAGCAATCATGATCGGCGTCAGAAAATCCAGCAGCGAAGAGAAATACTTGGGGAGCATGCCGATATTCGAAACACCCAGATAGAGCAGGATCGTAAAGCTGATCAGTATCATGATGCTGCGTCGGTTTTGCTTATCCAAATTCATAATCTATCTTTCTCCCGCCTTCTGAATTACCAAAAAATGTATGGGCCAAGAATAAAGCCAAGACAAAGGATGAAAAGAAAAAGACAAATGAGCGAAAAAATCAGATGTTTTTTATTGTTTTTTTCCAACTGCAAAAGCTGCTCATGCATCGCTTCGTTTTGCCTGCTTTTCTCGTCCATGGCGGCACGCATGCGCGCTTCATCGTCGCGGTTCAAATCACGTCTCGGCAAGCTGATATCTATATCCAGATTGGCTAAAAAAGCGATGACTTCATCCGGATTGTTGAAGCTGGCCAGGTCAATATTTTCCAATTGCTTGATGCAAGTCGACAATTCTGTGTATTTGTTTTCCAGACGAGAAAATTGATTGAGCGTCAAACCGGCGGCTTTCGTAGGATTGTAAAGAATTTTTCTGATATCTTCCGTAGAAAAACGCAGCTTGCGCAAGTTGGCGATCGCGTCCAGACGCATCAAGTCATCTTCCGCGTATTCAGCGGCTTCCGCGCTTTGTTTTTCCGGAAAGAGAGGGGTAATCAGCTTTTCGCTGACGTAAAATTTAATTGCTTCTTGATCCAAGCCACTTCGTTCACATACTTTTGCAAAATTCATTCTTTACCTCGTGTGTCTTCAACCTACGGGAATAAGAGGAATGCTATAATAGTACCAGCAAAAGACCCCTTGTAAGTGAATTGACTAATTATTGCTTGATTATAACACTTTGCGCTCTATGATTAGAATCGCACAAGCAGTGCATCGAGGTTCATTTTACCAATACTTTGAAAGAAATTGAGCATGGATATATATAAATTACGGCGGGATTTTCCGCGCTTTGTTTACCACAGCTATACGCTCGATGAAACGGCTGATCAGCTCCGTTTGTCTTATCATTTTGAAATACCGGATTTGGCCGAATTCAAGCCGAGCTGGGTATTTCCAAAAACCGCATTGGCCTCACAAGACCTGGACGCGTCTCTGGCAGAGCGCTACGCCTTCAACCTTGGCATGGTGGAGCTGATCTCCTACTGGAAGTGTGCTTGTCCGCCTTTGATCGAGATCAGATGTGCTCAGTTGGATGAAGAGCAGCGGGTTTTCTGGAAACAGCTTTATGGATCGGGTCTTGGTGAGTTCAGATACCGCAATGGTATTTTGATATCAGAGGCTGAATTTCTCGATTTTACTGAATCCTCGCACAGTTCGACCGACCAAAGCTTGAAGGCGGAGCCAGCAGAAGCAGTCATTGCGCCGCGAAGAGCACTGATTCCTGTGGGCGGCGGAAAAGATTCTCTGGTCAGCCTGGAAAGACTAAGCTCAATGGGCGATAAGCGCTTCGCATATTCCATCAACGCAACTCCGGCTGCCCTGGCATCGATGCAGCTCGCCGGAATCGACCCCGAGCGACAAATTCTGCCCCGCCGCAGTTTGGATCCCGCTTTGCTAAAACTGAACGCGGCCGGTTATATGAACGGTCACACGCCATTCTCAGCCCTTGTAGCCTTCAGCGCAGCCTTCGCGGCGTTTATGTACAAGATCGATGATATCGTACTTTCCAACGAATCGTCCGCGAATGAATCCACCGTGAAAGACAGTGAAGTCAACCATCAATATTCCAAGAGCAGCGATTTTGAGCGGATGTTCGCGCACTATCTGCAGAAATACATCAACCCTAAACAGCGTTATTTCAGCCTTTTACGGCCATTCAGTGAATTGGCCATCGCGCGTCAGTTCTCGCGCTATCCGCAGTATTTTCAGGTCTTTCGTTCGTGCAACACAGGGTCAAAGAACAATAGCTGGTGTGGACAGTGTGCCAAGTGCCTGTTTGTCGCGGTCATGCTTTTGCCATTCTTGGGAAGAGAGAAAGTGGATGAAATAATCGGCCGAGAAATATTTGACGACCGGAGTCTGTCCCCGATCCTGGACGAACTCTGCGGTTTCAGCGCAGAAAAGCCATTTGAGTGCGTAGGCACGGTCCAGGAGGTCCTTTTGGCTCTGGTGATGTATATCAATCAAGAATTGCAGGCCGGACGTTGTTTTGCCCCTGAGTTTAATGAACTGCCCGCTCTTTTGAAAAACTTTGCTCAGCGTGCGTATCGCGCAGAATTCGGTGAGCTTCATTGGAACGATAGTGGGCGGGATCTGGTTCTGGTCACCTATGATCCTCATCCCCTGAAAAAGCGCTTTGCTGATCATGCAGTCCCTGAGGACTACTTGCCGTTCCTGGAGGGTTTTCTCGATTCCGATCAAAAGGCGGTGGATTGAGTGCAGCATATTGAGAGTGGATTAATGGCCCTGCTGGATCATTTGGCGGGCAAAAGGATCCTCATCCTTGGTTTCGGTCGTGAGGGTAAATCCACGCTGGCCTTTTTGGAACGCCATCGCGAGGAAGTTCACTGGGCGAAATTGGGCATCGCGGACCGGGTGGACTTGTCCGACGAATTTAAAAATTCATATCTTTGCTATAGTGGTGAAAATTATTTGGCCGCCATGGCAGACTTTGATTTAGTATTCAAATCGCCCGGAATTTCTTTTAAGGATTTTCACCGTAAACCTGATCATTCAGCTTACACACTAGAATTTCCACAAACGGAGATCACAAGTCAAATCGATCTGGTCCTGCGTTTTATGCATGATTTGAAAACAGCCGCGGTCAGTGGCACCAAGGGTAAATCCACGACAACGAGTCTACTTTACTCGATCATGTCCCGAACTACGACCCCGTCATATTTGAGGGGAAACATCGGGATTCCGGTCCTGGATGAAATTGAAGCGATGGCTGCAGGGGCTTGCCTTTGCCTGGAACTTTCTTCACATCAACTCGAATATGTGCAGGCTTCTCCGCATGTCGCGGCCCTCACGAATTTTTATCCGGAACACCTCGATCATTATCGTGATTACGACGAGTATTTGGAGGCCAAACTGAATATTCTGAGGTTTCAAAGCCAAGAGGATCTTTTTATTCTGAATTCGCTGGACCGGGATTTACTACGGCGTAGTCTGCCGCTCCTCAAAGGTAAATATTGTCTGCTGACGCACGAAGAAGCAGGGGACGCGTCTCCCGAAAGCAATCTTGGCGAAGACGAGCACTGCGTAGGCCGCTTAATCTTAAATCAAAGTGGTTTTACCTTAAATGACTTGCGCGACGGGACTGAATTTTCCATGACGCTGCTCGCTTTGAATAAACATCTCCTCGGAAAGCATCAGCATTTTGACGCGGCGGTGGCTGCAGCGGCTGCGTATTATCTGGGTGCTGACACAGAGTCGATCAGACAGGGGATAGAAGGATATCAAGGCCTGGCGCATCGCAACGAATGGGTTCGCAGCGTCGCTGAGGTGGATTACTACAACGACTCGATTGCGACCATACCCCAGTCAACTTTACTGGCTTTGGAAACTCTGGGAAATGTGTCCTGCCTCCTGGTCGGAGGAATGGACAGAGGGCTCGACTATGCCGAATTTTTGAGCCGCTTGTTGATGTACCCGGCACTCAAGGTGATTTGTCTGCCCGATACGGGGGCGCAGGTTTTTGAATATTTTGCCACAAACGGAGCAGCCGGGCGCGCCTATACGGCCGAGACGATTGAAGAAGCGGTGCAGAAGGCAAGTCAGCTGGCCGGGCCGGGAACAGCTGTTTTACTCTCACCGGCTGCTTCGAGTTATCATCGTTTCAAGAATTTCGAAGAGCGCGGAAACGCCTTTAAAAATGCAGTTTTGGCTTTGTAGAAGCATTTGACTTAATTAAGCGATGGTGTTAGAATTCCCTGGTGCTTAAAGGCAGCAAACAAAGGCCGCAGAAATGGCGTTTGACACAGTGGGAATGAAGTAAGCAGGCTGCAAGGCTGAAACATTTTAGTCAAACACCCCTACGGAATGATTTGTTTCATTTGCTGTTTAACTTAGAAACACAAAGGAGGATACACATGGCACGTTACACAGGTCCTGTTTGGAAAAAATCCCGCCGCTTGGGCTTCTCCATCTTAGAAACAGGTAAAGAACTTCAGAGGAGAGCGTACGCTCCGGGTCAACACGGCCAGGGTCGTCGTTCCAAGATGTCGGAATATGCTTTACAGCTGCGTGAAAAACAACGCATCCGTAATCTCTACGGCTTAAGCGAACGCCAATTTTATAACACCTATATCAAAGCCGGTAAGCTGCCCGGCGTCCACGGCACCAATTTTCTCGTAATGTTGGAGTCCCGTTTGGACAACATCTGCTATCGCATGAATTTTGGCCGCACACGCAGAGCTACACGTCAATTGGTCAACCATGGTCATATCCTGGTAGACGGCAAGAAAGTGGATATCCCCTCTTTCCAAGTCAAGCCGGGTCAAACGATTGAACTGCGCGAAAAATCCCGTGGATTCTCTGTCGTCAGTGATTCCCTCGATGCGTCCATTTCTTCACCGGAATTCGTATCCGTTGACAAAGATGCACGTAAAGGCGTCTATGTCCGCTACCCGGATCGCACGGAACTCAATGAAGATCTTGATGAGTCCCTCGTGGTCGAATTCTACTCCCGTTAATAGGGTCAAGCAAGGTTTACGCCTCATCCACATCGCAGCAATCAATCCATGGCTTTCGGGCTGTGGATTGTTTTAATTTATCGGGAATTAGCCTAGGACAATTTTCAAGGCGAATCACCACGGAAAGAGATCATGAATAAATACCGGAAGCTGTTTTTTGAGTCACTGCGCCATGAGGTGCGCATGGAAAATAGGGAAGACTACGGCATACTAAGTGCCCTGGTCGGCAGTGTGTGCAATATTTTTCTGTTCACCGGAAAATTATTGTTTGGTTACTTGAGCGGTTCCGTGGCTTTGATCGCAGATGGCTTGAATAACCTCTCTGACTTGATTTCACAAGCTGTAACCTTGCTGAGCTTCAAAATATCAGCCAAACCGGCGGATAAGAATCACCCCTATGGCCATGCCCGCGCAGAGTATCTGGCGACCACCGGTGTAGCGGTGCTCATCATTTTAATGGGATTGGAATTGTTAAGGTCGGCCTACGAAAGCTTTGGCAGCCAGGAGCTTCCGAAAACGACTCTGCCAACACTCATCATGATCGTCATATCAATTTTCATCAAATTATGGATGTTTTTTTACAATCGAAAACTAAGCTTGAAGCTCAATTCAGATCTGCTCATGGCCACGGCCAAAGACAGCCGTAACGATGTGCTCGCTACCGGCGCGGTTTTGTTTTCGGCTTTTATGGGTCTGCTGTTTAAAATCAATATCGATTCATACGTTGGCGCCGTGGTCGCGGCTTTTGTACTGAAAACCGGCATTCAAATTTTGATAGACATGGTGAATCGCCTGATGGGTTCAAGACCGGATCCGGAAATGTTCAAGGGGATCGTCAGGATGGTAAATCTGCATCCCGAAATCCTGTCCACCCATGACTTGCTGATTCATGAATACGGTCACGCCAATATTTACGCCTCGATTCATGTCTCAATGGACGCTCAGACAGCACTCGTAGTGATCCACAACATCATCGATGAAATCGAGCGGGAAGTGGCCGGGGAATACGGAGTTAAGCTCCTGATTCATGTCGATCCGGAGAGACCCAGGACCGTTGAAGAACAACGAATCATCAGGCTGATTCAGAACAGTGTAAATGAAATTAGCACACAATTAAGCATCCATGACTTTCAATTTCTGAATAGGTCAGATCAAGGTCATTTCAGGGTGTCTTTTGACATCGTCGTGCCTGATAACGAAAAAACGTCAAATGAAGAGCTGAATCGCAGCATTCAAGATAAAATTCATGTTTACGCTCCCACGCTGGAATTGCTGATCGATTTTGACCGTGCCTATCAAAAGGTGAAAACCAAAAAAGCATAAAATCAGGCTATGCATCCGTCAATTCACTGTTTTATATTAGGTAGTGAGCGTGGAATTTTAAAATGTGAGGCTCATTTTCCGAACATTTTACCTTCAACGTATTCCAGCAGCATCCCCTCTTTGATTTTTTGCATTTCTGCAGTGCCGGCCAGTCTTTCCAGAAGATGAAGGGCAAAATAAAGCGAGGTCGCTGGGCCTCTTGAAGTGATGACCTGGCCATCGTCGACCACCAGATCATCCACGAATTCCTTATAATGAACTTTTTCTTCGATACCCGGATAACAGGTGCCGCGATATCGTTTGGCCAGGCCGGAGTTTTCGAGAGAAAGGGGGCCGGCACAAATCGATGCAATCAACACATCCGCTTTTTCACATTCTTGAATGTAGGCCGTGACTTTGATGTTGTCGCTGAGTGTTTTAGCCGCAGGCATGCCTCCGGGTATGTACAAGAGAGAAAGCTCGTTAGCCCAGGGAAGATTTTTTAGCAGCATGTCCGCTTGAACAGGGATCTTCTGGCCGGATGTCACCATGGTGCTGCTGGTGATGCTTACGGTGTAAACGGGCCAGTTCGCGCGTCTCAAGACGTCTACGATGGTGAGAGCCTCAAGCGTCTCAAAGCCTTCTGCCAATAAAACATAGGCCGGTTTTCGGGCTTGGTTTTGCATGATGAAACCTCCTTAAGTGTCGCTTGGAAAAGCTGCATGTTTCTATTTATTATAGCCGAGATTTAAAATCGTTGTAGCCGAAGCGTTTGAGTTCGACTGCTTCACCGTCAGTTTTTAAAAGGACGATGGCAGGCAGATTGATGCCGTTGAAGGTATTGTTCTTGACCATCGTGTAGATGGCCATGTCGGCGAAGACGACGCGGCTGCCTATAATCGCCGATGATGTCTCCGGCGAGGCAGGTTGCGCTGGAAAGTCTGTAGGTATGCGCCAAATCACCGGGGCCGGACGCGCCGATGACCACAGGGCGGTAGGGCATGGCCAGGACATCAGGCATGTGACATTCTGCGGAACTGTCCAGGATGGCGATGTGCATCCCGTTTTCAACAAAATCCAGTACTTCGGTGACGAGGTAACCTGCATTCAAAGCGATGGCTTCACCGGGTTCAAGGTAAATTTCCAGCCCATACTTGTTTTGCAAATGTTTAATGACATCGATCAGTACATCGATTTTGTAATCAGCTCGGGTGATGTGATGTCCGCCACCCAGATTAAGCCACTTGACCCGGCTGAGAAAGGGACCGAACCTGGCCTCAAGCGCTTCGACCGTCGTGGCCAAAGCATCGCTGTTTTGTTCGCAGAGGGTGTGGATGTGAAAACCATCGATACCCTCCAGCTCATCGGCTTCAAAGGCGGACTTCACCACGCCCAGGCGGGAGTAGGGTGCGCAGGGGTCGTAGAGCGGGGTGCTTGATTGGGTCTGACATTCAGGATTGAGGCGCAATCCGATCGAAGGTCTGGAAGGGTGCGCCAGAACAGCGGCCCGGTACTTTTTCAACTGCGAGAATGAGTTGAAAACGATGTGGTCCGTACAATTCAGTATCTGCTCGAACTCGTCCTCACGAAAGGCGGGTGAAAATATGTGTGTTTCGCCACCCGGCATGTGCTCAAAACCAAGCCTGGCCTCGTTTAAAGAACTGGCTGTGGTTCCGGCCAGATATTGTCCGATCAAGGGGTAAAGAGGGTAGGCAGAAAAAGCTTTCTGGGCCAGCAGAATTTTAGCTCCCGAACGCTCCGAGACCTCGCGCAGTATTTCCAGGTTCCTGATGATCGCTGCTTCATCAATGACGTAGCAAGGGCTGGGCAGATGGGGGAGATGCTCATAAAGGCTGGAATCTGTTGTCATGTTCACTCCTGCAGCAGCTGTTTAGTCGACGAGGACAGGGTTGAAGTCTTCCTGCCACGGTAAACCGAATTTGTTTAATGCGTCCATGAACGGATCCGGATCGAATTCTTCCACATTGAAAACACCCGGCTTTTGCCAGAGACCATTCGCGACCAGCATCGTACCAATCATTGCGGGAACACCGGTCGTGTAGGAGATGGCCTGCGAGCCGACTTCGCGGTAGCTCTCCTGATGGTCACAGACATTGTAGACATAGTAATTTCTGAGCTGTCCGTCTTTTGTGCCTTGGAAAATGCAGCCAATATTGGTTTTTCCAACGGTGCGAGGTCCCAGAGAAGCAGGATCGGGTAAGAGCGCTTTCAAAAATTGTACCGGCACGATGGGACGACCTTCGTACATAATGGGTTCAATCGAGGTCATACCGACGTTTTCCAATACTTTGAGATGAGTCAGATATTTCTGGGAAAAAGTCATCCAAAAACGAATCCTTTCGATGCCTTTGATGTTTTTCGCGAGAGATTCCAATTCCTCGTGATGGAGCAGGTACATGTCCTTGACGCCGACCTGGTCAAAATCATAGCTCCTGCTGATGGAGAGCGCTTCTGTTTCGATGAATTCACCGTTCTCGAAATAGCTGCCGGGCGCGGTGATCTCACGAATGTTGATTTCCGGATTAAAATTGGTGGCAAAATGATAACCGTGGTCGCCGCCGTTGCAATCCAAAATATCGATCTGGCGGATGCGGTCGAAGTAATGTTTCTGGGCATAGGCTGAAAACACGCCTGTCACGCCGGGATCAAAACCCGAACCGAGCAAGGCGGTGATGCCGGCTTCGCGAAAGCGTTCTTGATAAGCCCACTGCCATTTATATTCGAATTTGGCATTGTCCAGGGGTTCATAGTTGGCTGTATCGACGTAATGAGTCTTAGTTTCCAGGCAGGCATCCATTATGGTCAAATCTTGATACGGAAGGGCCAGATTCAGAACCACATCCGGTTTGTAGGCACGAATCAGAGCGACGGTCTCCGCCACCTTGTCCGCGTCGAGCTGCGCGGTCTCGATGGGCATCGCGTTCTGCTTGTCCAGGGTCGCTTTTAACGCGTCGCATTTGGATTTCGTGCGTGATGCGATCATCAAGCCGTCAAAACTTGCTTTGTTCTGCACAATTTTATGGGCTGCCACACCCGCGACTCCGCCTGCTCCGATTAACAATACTTTACTCATAACGATGTCCTTTCGTGTCCTTAAGCATCAGCAAAATGAATTCTCTGACAAGTTTGATGGCCAGTGCGGTCGAGCGGCCGCTCGTGTCCAGGCCCGGGGCCAGTTCATTGATATCCGCCGCGACGATCTGGTCGCCGGGGAGTTTTTTCAGCATATCGATAATTTCGTTGAAATGCATGCCGCCTGCTTCCTGCGTGCCTGTGCCGGGCAGTTCCGCGGGGTCCAGTACATCCAGATCAAAGGTGAGGTAGATGGGGCGCTCACCGATGATCTCTAAGGCTTCTTCCAGGCGCTGAAAGTTGAAGGGGCACAAAAATATGTGTACTTTGGCCCAGTCCCATTCCACTTTGTCACCTGAACGAATGCCAAAGGAAAAAATGCGCGCATCACCGACTGAGTCCCAGCAGCGACGAATGACTGCCGCGTGGGACAGCTTTTCACCCAGATAGTCATCACGTAAATCCGTGTGAGCGTCGAAATGCAGCACGACAAGATCAGGGTACTTGGCCAGCGCGGCCTGAAAGGCGGGCAGGGTCACCAAATGTTCACCGCCCAGCATTAAAGGTTTTTTATTGTCCGCGAAGATCTCAGTACTGCAGTCCGCAATCATCTCCAGGGCCCGTTCGCTGTGACCGAAGGGGAGTTCCAGATCCCCGATATCGCAGATCGGGTAATCGGCCAAATCAAGATCCTGATAGGGTGAATAGGTCTCGATACCAAAACTTTCCTGACGAATGGCGTTGGGACCGAAGCGAGCTCCCGGACGAAACGAAGTCGTGCCATCGTAAGGCGCGCCGAAGATGATCAGCTCGGCGTCCTCATAGGGTGCATCACAGGCAATAAAAGTGGATTGATTGGGTGCTTTACGCATTTTCCAGCTGCTCCTTTACATAGTTAGGCAAGGCAAAAGCGCCCCTGTGCAGGGTGGTGTTGTAATAACGTGTTTTAAGTCCCAATTCCAACCAACGCTCCTCCTGCAAGTCATGTAAGGGGTGAGGCCCTTTGGAGGCGAAGCCAAATAACCAGTGTCCGGAAGGGTAGGTGGGAATATGCGCCTGATAAACCTCACAAACAGGAAAAAGTTTCTTCAAGATGCGATGCGCACGGTGCATGGCTTTGACGTATTCATCGTAGAAGGTGCTTTCATGCTGGTTGATGAGCATGCCGCCCTCTTGCAAAGCATTGAAACAACTCCCGTAAAATTCATTGGTGAACAAACCCTCGCCTGGTCCGAAAGGATCGGTCGAGTCGACAATAATGAGCTGGTATTCTTCCTTTTTACTCCGGACATAGCGCACCCCGTCCTCGAAGTGAATATGTACACGCGGGTCATCGAGTTTTGAGGCAAGCTGGGGCATGTAGAGTTGACAAGCCGACACCACTTCTTCGTCGATCTCCACCATATCAATATGCTCAATATGAGGGTAGCGGGTCAATTCGCGGATCGTACCGCCGTCACCGGCGCCGATCACCAGGACTTTACGCACATCCGGGTTAACAGCCATCGGCACATGCGTGATCATCTCGTGGTAAATGAACTCGTCTTTTTCGGTACACATCAGATAACCGTCAAGTACAAGGATCTTTCCGAATTCCTCTGTGTCGTAAATCGCAATTTCCTGAAAATCGCTCTTGATGTTGTACAGCTCGCGCAGCACTTTCATCGAAAAGCGAGTCGTTGGGGTATGTGCTTCGGTAAACCAAAGATCTGCCTTCATCGTAATCCTCCCGGCGATGTCCGGTCCAATAAATCGACCACATTGATGTAGTCCATGTTCATGTCCTGTGTACCTGTCATGAAAGAACCTTTTTCCTTGGCGTAAGTGATGTAGTCCAAAACATCCTGGCTGATCCGCTCACCGGGCGCCAGGATCGGGATACCGGGCGGGTAGCACATCACGAATTCAGCGGATATTTCACCAAGACTGAGTTCACGCTTCAGACTCTTCGTTTGGCAAAAGAAAGCCTGCTGCGGCGCCATGACCACATCGGGGCTGATGTATTCCTGGGTCAGCATGCCGGTTTTAGGACCGGAGTGAAGCCGTTTGATCTCAGCCAATGCGGTGATCAGGCGTTCCAATTCCAATGCGCGGTCACCGGCTGAGATGATGGCCAAAATATTGCCTATGTCACCGAACTCGATTTGGATGTCATATTCATCTCTAAGTATATCGTAAACTTCCACACCGGCTAGGCCAATGTCACGTGTGTGCACGGAAAGTTTGGTGCGGTCAAAATCGAAGAACGCCTCACCATCGCGAAAATCGTCGCCAAAAGCAATGTATGAGCCGATGCGGTTGATTTCCTGACGCGCGTAATTCGCGAAAGCGACGGTTTGGCGATAGATCTTTTTTCCGTTAAGGGCTAGATTTTTGCGCGCAATATCGAGTGAAGACATCAACAAATAAGAAGCAGAAGTGGTCTGAGTCAGATTGATCACCTGATGGATGTAGCCGATGTTCATCGAGGGGCCGGCCAGCAGTATGGAGCTTTGAGTCAGGGATCCGCCTGTTTTATGCATAGACACAGCGGCCATGTCACATCCACAGGCCATGGCTGAAATGGGCAGATTATCCCCGAAATAAAAATGTGTGCCGTGGGCTTCGTCCACCAGGACTTTCATACCGTGGCGATGAGCGAGATCCGTGATGGCGCGTAAATTTGAGCAGACGCCATAGTAGGTGGGATTGTTGACCAGGACCGCTTTGGCGTCAGGATGGGCTTTAATAGCGGCAGCGACGTCTTCGACTCGCATACCCAGGGGAATGCCCAGCTTGGCATTTAAGCCCGGATTGACGTAAATGGGGACAGCTCCGGACACGACCAGAGCATTGATGGCGCTGCGATGGACATTGCGGGGCAAAATAAGCTTTTCACCGGCTTTGACAACTGACCAGATCATGGCCTGAACAGAACCGGTGGTCCCGCTGACCATGAAAAAGGCGTGAGCCGCTCCGAAGGCATCAGCCGCAAGGGCTTGCGCTTCCGCGATCACTGAGCTGGGATGGATCAGGTTGTCCAGGGGTTTGGATGAATTGACATCTGCGGAAAGACAATCCTGACTTAAAAAACTGGTCAGCTCAGGGGTGCCGCGGCCTTTGTGGCCCGGCACATCGAAACGCACGATGCGATTTGAACGGTAGTTTTTAAGTGCTTCGAAGAGCGGGGCTCTGCGCTGTGACAGCTCCTGCATACGCCGCTCGACTCAGTAAACGTTCATGCCGGAGAATATTTCAATCATTTCTCTGCGCAGATTGTTGGTAATTTCGAGGCGGGTGCTGGGCGGGAGCTCGTATACATCTGAATTGAAGAGGTAATTTTGTAATTCGATTTCTTTGATCAGCATTTTGGTATGAAAAATATTGCTCTGGTAAACGTTGACGTCGATCGCATCGTAAGCCCGCAAAGTTTTCTTGTCTATAAAATTCTGAATGGAGTTGATGGGGTGATCGTTGAAATATTTTTTTCCGTTGACATCGCGGGTGAAGCCGCGTACACGGTAATCAATTGTAATGATGTCAGAGTCGAAGCTGGAAATAAGGTAATCCAGTGTGTTTAAAGGAGAAACCATGCCGCAGGTGGAAACATCGATGTCCACGCGGAAGGTCGAAATGGAATTGGCGGGGTGATATTCGGGGAAAGTATGCACGGTGACGTGACTCTTATCAAGGTGGGCATGAATCAGCTCAGCGGCTTTCTTTTCACGTTCGGGACCGAAGAACCACTCGCCCTGATTACAGGTCTCGTCAATCATGTCGGGGGCGACTTCCTGCTCCGCAATCAGTACGTTAACAGAAGCACCCTGCGGATCATAGTCCTGACAAGAAATATTGAGAATTTTCGCTCCGATAATTTCTGTGACATCACAGAGAATCTTGGTGAGCCGCTCCGAATTATATTGTTCATCTATGTAAGAAATGTAGTCCATTCGCTCCCGTTCTGTATTCGCGTAACAGACGTCATAAATGTTAAAGCTCAAAGTTTTTGTTAAATTGTTGAAGCCGTATAAGGCTAATTTATTTTCCAACCCGATCATCACAACCTTTCAAACGATATGACAAGCTTTGAAGAGCATGCATAAACAACAATACCCCATTTAGCAGTCAAGTACAAATTTAGCAGAAAAAAGGAATTATTCAATAGTTGGCTGTTGAAGGACCCTTTTGGCCGGACATCTTGGAGATGAAATCGATCGTGTGATCGAGGTGTGGAACAATGAAACCCAGACGCACCGCTCCGGTCATGGCGAGCTTGTGATTGTCTGCGCTAAGGACTCTGTAACGTATGTCGCTGTCGATGAAACTGCGGCCGCTGCGGCGGTGCTTGAGGTATTCATCAAAGAGCGTTTGAGGGTAATAATAGCTGTAATCCATATCTACCCAGCTGTCGAGAATCGTGAAATTTTTAAAGCGCCAGGCCACCGTCTGGCTGTCCAGCTCGAGCACGTCGATAATGGAACGGCTGAAGTGCATCATAATGCGCTCTTTTCGGGGATTCATGGCGTAATGCTCCTGCATGGTGGTCCATATATGCCAGCGCAGGAGATTTTGACGGGTCCGCTTGGGCATCTGCAGCCACAGCTCAGTACCGTTTTTACTTTGCTCCAGCGTGTGAAAAATAATTTCGTAGAGCGGGTTGCGCTGTTCTTCGCTGTAAACCGGACTCTGACTGACACGAGTCAAAAAACTCATAAACTGATCTTGGGGCAGCTTCAGGCTGATTTCAGAAATGATGCTGCGTTGGTCGTAGAGCTGGCTGTCATCACAGCTCAAGAGATATTTTCCTAATAAGGCCGCGCCAAATTGCGTCTTGTGGTTCAGACCGTAATTTTTATAAAAAAGCTGCATCACACGCTCATAAGAATTCTTGTCAGAGTTCCCCACAAGCTTGGTCAATTCCGACTTGTGTTCGTGCATGTGTTCATTAAACAGTATGAAAGTGTTTTGCAGAAGTTGGTCGGGAGCCAGGCTGAAGTCAACGCGGGCGGGTAAAAAGTCTTTGATATAGCTGGGAGGAGCGCCAAAGCGGCGGACGTCTCTGCGCAAGGTCGCGTAAACTTCGGCAAAAGCGAGCTGTACCGGCCGGTTGGGGAAGTATTCTTGAAAGGCCTGCCAGCCTTGCTCGTAAAGTGACCAGCTGCAGCGCTCCCGGCACAATTGCTGGAGGCGTTTTAGCTCATCTGCTTCAGTGACCTGCTTGAACGTAGGGAAAATCAAGCGCTCAAGACGGACATCCAAATGGCGGCAAAACCTGCTCCATTCGGCGGAGTCCAATTTCTTGAGTGGTGTAAGCAGATCGTTGATCGTACGTTCATCGGCAGGTAAAAATTCCCCGGGCAGGGGATGGGCTTGCCGAACTTGCTTCAGCGTTTCTGAAAGTCTTGGAGGCAGAGCTTTGGGTGTCATCCCTCTGTACCATTGGAAACGGCATCGACCAGTCTGGCGACGCTGTCGCGGATGGCGGTCGCGCTGTGAGAAAGCCGCTCGGTCAGTTCAGCCAGGCCGCTGTCAAAATCACTCAGAGTCACATCAACACCACTTTGGAGTTGCGAAGTGAAGTGTTTGACTGAATCGTCGAGTCCGGTGCTGAGTTTAACGATGTTCTCACTGATTTCACCGTTGTGTTTTTCGATGTCCATGGCAGAAATGGTGATCCGTTGTGTGAGGTGACGATATTCGCTAAGCACTTTACTGCTTTCTGCCTGAGTATCAATGAGCAGTTTGTTCAGCAGGGCGTTTTCTTCACGCAGACCTTGCATGGTGTCGTGGTTCATTTGACCGAAATTTTCGATCGCTTCTGCCATCATGGCTAATTTACCGGCGAGGGTTTCTTCGCTGCCGCCTTGTAATTTGGTCATTTCCTGATTATTGGCACTGATGCTTTCGGATACAGTCCTTAAACCGGACAGCCCCTCGTTCCATTGTTTGGATTGGTCATCCAGCAAAGCGATGTGAGACAAAATTTGACTATCCAGAGCGTCAGCCTGCTTGCGGTAATTATCGAACTGTTCAAAAGCCATGGTGAGTGAATTTTTCGCATGTCCGACTTCATCCGTGTATGCTTTCACCTGGCCTTCCAGAGGTCTTAAAGATTCGGTGATGGTGGTCGCCAGAGAAGCGGAGAAATCTCGGGACAGCGTTTCTATGCCCGAACTTTGCTTGTCGGTCAATTCGACGCAGAGCCTGGAGAGTGCCTGGTTGCTTTCTGCCAAGGCGGGGGCAATGTGGCGCTCCAGGATTTTTTCTATGCTGCCAGAAACCGCGTCAACCAGATTCTGGTCACTTAGTTGTTCAACTTTGCTGCTCAGTAAAGTAGTCGAATCCGCCATACGCCGATCATATTGCTTGAATTCATCGATGAGCAGAGCCGTGCCGCTGTGTTCGCTGTATTCAGGCAAAGTGCGCGTATAGGCCCGCTTCATCTCCAAAATACTGTCGTTCAGCATCTGCGAGGATTTTCGGTTACTAAGATAAATAAAAACTGCTAAAAAAAACGACACGAGCAGCGGTATGATCACGAGAGCCGGATTGCCCGGAGTGTTGCTGACCAGGGGGATAAGGATCAGGACCAGAGTAGCAAGGACACCGATGATCACTAAATTCAGCGCGATTTCAGGACGAAGACCCCGCCGTTTGGCCAAAGGCAGCAAGTTCTGAAAACTCAAATAATGTTTGGATTCAGGGACCCATTTCCCGAAGTAGAGCCGTTCGCTCTCTTTTTCTATTCGCTTGAAAGCCTGGTGCAAACCCTCGTCGCCGGTTTTTTCCGCGGCCGCTTTTAGCAGGCTCAAATTCTCAATACTGCAGCTTTCCATGCCCTCAGCACATTCCCGGACCTGATCCAGCGCAGCGCGTTTCGCCGCGATAAACTTACGGTTAGCCAGATAACTGATGGCAAAAGAAATCAGCAGGACCGCCAGACTGAAAATAAGAATATACAAAGAAAAGTCTGCACTCACTTGCACAATCGACAAGGAAAGTGGATACACCGAAACAAACATACAACTACCTCCAGGATTCAAACCGCATAAATATCATAAAGGATTTAGCTCTCGTAGTGAGAGTCTTAATGATGAAGATTATGTTACATTACCGCTAGAAAACGGCGAGATCAAAGCTCATCAGCCGTGCCGGACAAACGTTGATTTTTGACCATGTCCGCATAGACTCCTGCCTTCAAGAGCAAGTCGTTGTGAGAACCACGTTCCACGATTTCACCGTCTTCAAGCACCAAAATCAGGTCGGCGTGTTTGATGGTCGAAAGCCGGTGCGCGATAATCAGCGTCGTCCTGCCTTCCATCAAGCGCAAGGTGCCTTGCTGGATGATGTGTTCGGTCTCCGTGTCGACGTGCGATGTGGCCTCATCGAGAATCAAAATCACCGGGTCCTGCGCCAGTGCTCTGGCAAAAGTGATCAACTGCCGTTCACCTGACGAGAAAGTCGCGCCGTTTTGGACCACCGGGGTCTGCAGGCCTTCTTCATGGCGGTCCAGAAAGAATTGACCGCCCACTTCGCGCAGGGCATGCAGGGCGTCATCCGCCCCTAAGTCAGGCTTGTTCAACGTGATGTTTTCCAGAACGGTACCGGTAAAGAGGAAACTGTCTTGCTGGACAATAGCCACCGGTTTTCTCACGAGACTGCGATTGAGATGACGTAGATCTTTGCCGAATACTTCAACGCTCCCGGCCTGCACATCATAAAAGCGCAGCAGTAAGTTCATGATGGTGGATTTCCCGGAACCCGTGCTGCCGACGACCGCAATTGTTTGACCTTTATACACGTCAAAACTGATATTTTTAAGTACCGGTGAGGCTTCGACATAGCTGAAGGACACGTTTTTGAACGAGACGATCGGGATTTCGGATTCAGCATCGCCCAAAGAGGGAAGTTCGTCGGCGTTTTCAGCTGTGGTTTCCTGCTCTTCCGGTAAATCCAGGAGTTCAAAAATATGATCGGCCGCCGCGTAGGCGCGTTCAAGCTGGCCCAGCTGCATGCTGACATCCAGACTTTTAGTGAATATTTTGGTGGCGTAATCGATGAAAAGGAAGAGCATGCCCGGTGTCATCAGGGCCCGGCCTTGAATCGAGGTATAGCCCAATACGATCAAGATTCCGACGATCGTCACAAAACGCAAGGTTCCCACCGCATTGTAGGCGCTGTAAGAAAAGAGCTTTGTCAAATTCTGCGAATTGTTGAAGTGCTTGTCGATAATTTTTTTAAAACGTATGGCTGTTGATTTTTCAGCACCCAGGGCTCTGACCAACTCCATGTTACTGATATTTTCATTGACGTTGGCATTCAGTTCACCCAGCGACTTTCTGAAGGCGGCGCTGAATTTGGCTGACTTTTTTCTGAAATCGGAGATGATGAAGACCAGGATGCCCATGGGCAGGAGCATGATGAGAGCCAGATACCACTCCAGGGCCAGCAGCGAAAAGTAAACGAAAATGATGTAGGCGGCGGCCATGCTCAAATCGGAAATAATAATGTTGTAGAGCGTTTGCAGGGTTTTGGTGTCGTTGGTGATGCGCGAGACCACTTTGCCTGCCGGAAGATTGTCAAAATAGCTGATGGGCATCCGCTGGATATGTTTGAACACATCGTCACGTACATGCGCGCTGATTTGGGTGGCTGCGTTCTGGCCGCTCAGATCCGCTTTGTAGCGCGTCAGAGCGCTCAGTGTGTTAATCAGCAGGTAGAGGGCGAGCAGACCGGCAAAAACGCTGATGGAGCGCACACCGATCCCGTTGATGATTTCGCGGTCCATGATGCGCGAGACCAGGTAAGGGGCGAAGAGATCACTGACGACGGCTAAGAAAGTGAAGAAGAAGCTGATACTGAGCAGTTTTCTTTCTTTGACCGCATACCTTAACAAA
>CAYNZF010000017.1:0-4210 GCA_964401615.1 uncultured Oscillospiraceae bacterium | reverse complement strand
TGAGCTTGTGTGGCTTTATAACTTCATCATCCATGTTCGTGACCTCCTTCCATTTGTTGATGTAAATATTGCACTCTGTACCAACCGTCTTGCCGGAGGAGTTCTTCATGCGTGCCTTGCTGTGCGATTTTTCCGTTATCCAGGACCAGAATAAGGTCGGCGTGCGTGATGGCAGACAGGCGATGGGCGGTGATGATCGTGGTTTTCCCTTGACGTTCTTGTTTCAGGGTTTCCAGAATTCTCATTTCTGTTTGACTGTCAACTGCAGACAGACTGTCATCCAGAATCAGTAAGTCTGCCTGCATGATGAGGGCCCGGGCGATGGCCAGGCGCTGCTTCTGGCCGCCGGACAAGGTGATGCCGCGTTCGCCCACCATGGTTTCGGCGGCGTCAGGGAATTGTTTGATGTCATTGGCCAACTCAGCTTGCGCCAGGGCCCGGTCAACAATTTCGTCGCTGATGGTGTCGTCCACCAGCCGGACATTGTCTCTGATGCTCATGGAAAAGAGGCTGTGTTCCTGGGGAACGTAGGAACAGTGTGCTCGCAGGCTCCCCAGTTGATAGGCCCAGATCGGTAGACCTGAAATCGTCAGCTGTTCACCCTGAAGCGGGTAGAGGTGTAGAAATTGTTTCACCAGCGTCGTCTTTCCACTGCCGGTTTTACCAACGATGCCAAGCGTTTCGCCGCTCTTCAAAGTAAAACTGATGTCTTCCAAAACAGGGGAGGTGCTGCCGGGGTATTGAAAGTTGAAATGCCTGAACTGGAAGTCACCGCCACCCTTGTAAATGACCGCGTTTGGCTTGTCCTCGTATTCTTCTTTATAGTCCAGCAGCTCCTGAATGCGCTCCATGGAGGCAGAGGCCTGCTGTGAAATGTTGATGAACTCACCGATGGACATCATGGGCCAGATCAGCATCCCGAGGTAGATATTGAAGGATATCAGCTGCCCCAGCGTGATGACACGATTCGAAATCAGATAAGCCCCCACGCTCAGCGCGAGGATCACGGAAAAACCCGAACAAATGCGGTTGAACGGAACGATTTTCGCTTCAAATCGATTATAGACGACGGTTTTTTCATATGTGCGCTGGACCGCTTTGTTGAATTGGGCTTCCACTTGAGGTTCCATGCGATAGGCGCGGGTGAGACGGATGCCGGCGATGTTTTCGAGCACCTGATTGTAGAGATCCTCGTAACTCTGCTGCACATCATTATACAAATCGAAGAGTTTGGCGCCGATTTTGCGATAATAAGGGTATATAAATAGTAATGGGATGATCGCGACCAGGGTCATCTGCCAGGAAATGCCGATCGCCATGAAGCCCAGCAGGGCAAGCGGATAAAGCGTGCCGTCTGCCAGGACCATGACACCCCAGCCGGCCATGTTTTCGAGCGATTCGGTATCGTTCATGGTTTTAGAAAGCAGAGTGCCCGCTGTGTTCTCCTCAAAAAAACGAGGACTCTGCAGGAAAAACTTATGCATCAGGTTCGAGCGGCTCTCCCGCACGATGCGGTCTGAACCCGTGAAAATGACGTAGGTCCAGAAATAATTCGCGAAATAATAGATCACCACTATAAGTAAAAGAGCAATCGCCAAGGGAACGAGAATTTCCATGGTCAGGGTATTGGCGGCAATGCCATCCGTAATAAAACCGACCGTCCATGGAATGATCAAGGCGAACAGGTCGGTGATGATCAAAAGACCGAAAGCTAAAAAATAGCTGCGTTTGTTTTTACTGAAAAACCAATTCAATTGTTTAAAGATTTTAAACATAATACCCCCATAAGCAAGTCAATTGATTATAGCCTTGAGAGCCCGTATTTCCAAGCATGGCGCGATAAGTGAGGATTGCGAATCATTCGCAAAAGTAATATAGTAAGCAACATGGAAAAAGAGAAAATTATTGCAGTAAAAGATTTGAGTTTTAACTACGGCAACGGGGCGGTTTTGAACAAGCTCAATTTTGCCATACAAAAAGCGGATTTCGCGGGTTTGATTGGTGGAAACGGTTCGGGAAAATCCACCTTGATCAAGTTGATTTTGGGCCGTCTGCCGGCCTTGAGCGGCAGCGTTGAACTGTTCGGGAAAAACGTCAACAGTTTTAAAGACTGGTACAAAATCGGTTATGTCCCCCAAAAGGTGACCAGTTTCAATACCGGTTTCCCCATCTATGTCGAAGAGCTGGTCGCTCTGCCCTTGACCCGAAATTGCGTGAGCTGCACTAAAGACAAGCAGAGCCGGGCGGAGCGCGTCACGAACGCCCTGGAAACCGTCGGCATGAATGACTTTCGGAAGCGGCGCATCGGTTCGCTCTCGGGCGGTCAGCAGCAGCGGGTCTTTATCGCGAAAGCGCTGGTCACCAAGCCGGAATTGCTGCTCCTGGATGAACCCACCGTGGGCGTGGATCAGGAAGCCGAACATGATATTTATCAGCTGCTGGGTAAGCTTAACCGCGAACAGAACATGACGATTCTGTGGGTCAGCCATGATGTGGCGGCGGTCTCGGCTCTGACCAATCGCTTGCTTTGTGTCAGTACGGATGGTTTCTACGAGCATCAGTACGCGACTGAAGGCGAGGAAGTCAATCTCCAGAAACTCTACGGCTTTGATATCAAGGAGCATTCCCACAGCGGCCATCACAGTGGTCATTTTCATCCCGAAAGGAGCGAGTCCGATGTTTGAAATGTTTCAATACGCATTCATGCAAAAGGCCGTCCTGGTGGGTCTCTCGCTCGCCCTGGCCACCGCTTCGATCGGCCTGGTCATCGTGCTGCGGCGCCTCTCGCAGCTGGGCGATGCTTTATCGCATTCCTCGCTGGCCGGGGTGGCGGTCGGCTTGATTTTCGGTTTGAACCCTGTGCTTACGGCGGGCGTCGCCGCGCTGCTGGCGGCCTTCGCGATCGAGGTTTTACGCAAGTATTTTCCCAAGTACTCTGAAATCGCCATCGCCATCGTTTTCTCGACCGGCATCGGTCTGGCGGGTATTTTGTCCGGTTTCACGCAGACGGGTAATTTCAACAGCTTTCTGTTTGGCTCGATCGTGGCCGTTTCGGATGGTGAAGCGCTCATTGTCACCGCGGTAGCCCTGACGGTCTTTATTTTAAGCATGGTTTTTCGCTGGGCCCTGTGTTACATCAGCTTCAACGAAGAAGCCGCCGCTTTGAGCGCGATTCCAACGCATGTTTTCAACATTCTGTTCACCGTGATGACCGCCCTGACCATTTCACTGGCCTCCCGCAGTGTCGGTGCCCTGGTCGTGTCCTCGCTTCTGGTCATCCCGGCCGCCTCCGCCATGCAGCTGGACTTCGGTTATCGCGGCACGCAAAACGCCGCCCTGGTCTTTTCGGTCGTCTACACCTTCGTAGGGCTGTATCTGTCTTTTGCCATGAATCTCAAGCCGGGCGGGACCATCGTGCTGATCAGCGTCTTCGGTCTGCTCCTGACTTTTATTTACAAGCATTTCAGTCTGCGTTTCCGGCAAAAGCGCAGTGGGTGATTGAGCATGGACCAAGCCAAAATCAAAGCGCTGTTCAAGCTCAAGGGCGTCATCTACACGCGGCAAAGAGCGGCCGTCTACGATTACCTGGAGCGGGTCGAACTGCCGCAGACCGCGGCCCAGATCGCGCAGGGACTGGAGCGAGAAGCAGCGCATAGCAAAGCGGTCGTGAAGTCGAGCGACAAGCCCTGGTTGTCGACCGTATATCGCTGCCTGGAATTGTTTCGGGAGAAGGGGCTGCTTACCGAATTTAGACTGCCTCAAGGTGAGGCTCTGGCCTATTTTTTGAATACGCATGCGCATCGGCATTACGCAGTTTGTACGCGCTGCAACGCCATGCTGAACCTGAACGAGTGTCCGCTGGCGGAAATCGAAGCAGCGCTTGACAAGCAAGGCTTTCGCATCGCCTCGCACCGGGTGGAAATTTATGGCTTGTGCAAGCAATGCGCGATTGAAAATGACGGTTGACTGGCTGTAAAGCATAATTAGAGAATATGTTATATTTATCTCTTAATCGAAGACTGCATTACAAAAATATTTGGTTATTTTGCGATAATATTGACGGAAAAATTCCGTATTGACAATGGATTCCTGACTTTTGCAGTAAAAAGAGTGAAAAAGAGCCAAAAAGCGCTGTGTAGCAGCGGTTTGCGGCTCTTCTGAATTTTGTAAAGATTGTACGGTAGTAGCCCTTATTTTTTCATACTTGCAA
>CAYNZF010000016.1:0-31333 GCA_964401615.1 uncultured Oscillospiraceae bacterium | reverse complement strand
GGTGGGAACTACAGGGCTCGAACCTGTGACCCCCTGCTTGTAAGGCAGGTGCTCTACCAGCTGAGCTAAGCTCCCATAGCTGCTGCTTCTCAGCAGCAAGGTCTAATATAAAAGAAAGTCGCGCCGATGTCAACCGTTTTGCCCAAAACTTTTGGATAAATTTTGTTTTTTATAATTAGGTCAAGATGATTTTTTGAATCTGCGAAGCTGCAATTCATCATGTTTGGCTTGACCCCGGCGGCTTGCGGGTGAAGCTGAAATTGCTCTCAGAGGTCCAATAATTTGGCCATATCGTGTGAAAGGTTTTTGTACTTCTTGAGGTCACCTGCCAGTAAGGTACGTCCCTTGTCGCTTATTGAGTAGTAGCGCCTTAAAATTCGCGCGCCGGAAGATTCTACACGGGAGCTGACCAGGCCTTTGACCTCCATGCGGTGCAGGGTGGGATAGAGTGCACCTTCTGTCAAGCGAAAAGCTTTGGTACCGTTTTCTTCGATTGCGTGGATGATTTGAAAACCATAAAGCTCTTCATTTTCAGATAACAGCTTCAAAACAACCAATTGTGTCAGACCTTTTTTTAGATTGCCAAGGATGTCGTACATAGGAGGCTCCAATCTTATGGCTTGCGCCATTTTTTAATTTTTGCACAGGGCAGCACCCATTTGCATGGTTCGCTTGAATAGTATGAGACTTTCAAATGAAAATCGCAAGCACCAAATATTAAAAGTTTTTCTGCTAAGTGGGTGAATAACAGTTGGATATGGCCAAAGCCTCAGTCGACGTTAAAGCCATCCACCAGGCTCGTCAAATTTTTCTCCATAACGCTGTAGTAGTCCATACCGGCCTGTTCTTCAGCTTCGCTGAGTCCTTCGTAGGGATCGAGGCTTGAGACCTTCCCTCCAATCTCATTAGCCAGACTTTCGGCTGTTTTGGAGCTGCGGAGGGGCTCGACGAAAACCACTTTGATATGCTCTGTTTTGGCGATTTGGATCAAATCGGCCATGTGGCCGGGGCTGGGTTCGCTCGATGAGAGCAGGCCTTCTATCCCCAATTGAACGATGTTGTAGGCTTTCAAAAGATAGGCAAAGGCTTCGTGGCCGACGATGATTTTTCGTCCGGCATAGGCCTTAAGTGATTCGGAAAACTTTTGGTCGAGTGCGTTCAACTTGCTTTGTTCCAGCTGTAGGCGAGCTTCAATTTCGGTCTCTTTGGCGGGTTCAAGTTGAATCAGGGCGTCCGCGATGTTTTTCATTTGGATACTGACGTTTTTGGGATCGAGCCAGATATGTGGATCGTATTGGCCGTGGTCGTCTTCGAGATCTGCCGCTGCACTTTCCTGAGCCGCTTCATTTTCAAGATCGGCTTGGCGGTCGGCTTCAGAAACGGCCTCAATGAGTGGCACATCCTTGGAGCTGTCGACGATCAGCAGTTGATCACCGCCCACTGAGGAGACCTGCGAGACCCAGGGTTCAATGCCAACGCCAGAAAAAACAAAGGCATCGGCTTTACTGATTCGGGCCATGTCCTGAGGACCGGGTTCCCAATCATGCGCTTCGGTGCCCGGGGGCATTAGTAGAAGCACTTCAAAATCAGAGCCGGCCATTTTTTTCGTGAAATCGTAAACGGAATAAATCGAGGTGTAGACTGTTTTTTTCTCCGCTGAAGAAGCAGATTCAGTTGAGGGCGATTTCGTTTGGCAGCCCGTGAACAGTAAAGCGGACGCGAGAATCAAAAGGACGAACTTGCCGATCAAGTTTATCTTGATGCCCGGCGTCATGAGTCCGGGCAGAAAAGTTTTGCTTTGGTTAAATAAATGCATGTGAAAACCTCCGTCAATTGCGAATTATTCGCAAAGCAAAGGTTAAAGAAGTCTTTGCTTACTGTCAAGTGCACTGCTTGAGCTGATCAAAGTCAATGTCAACGGACACATATGTCTGGTCTTCTGTCGTGGCGAGCGCTTCTCTGTATGCGGCCAAAATTTTATCTGAAAAATGCTGGCGGCAGCTTTGATTGATGGGATGAGCGATGTCGCTGAAGCTGCCGTTCTTATTGCGGCGGTTGGGCATAGCGACAAACAAGCCATTAGGACCATCGATTATCTTGATTCCATGGATCGCGAAGCAGTCCATGATAACCACCGAGACGACCGCTTTTAACTTGGTTTCATCATCTATCAGATGAACTTGTGTCGTACTTATTTCAATCGCGCAGCTCAAAATTCTAACCCCCGTGATTCTGATGCTCTAGAATATAATACCAATTGTATTTACCTTGTGAGATAATGTCAATTTTTTTAACGATATATTTCTTGCGATTTAAAACATTTAAAGAATTTGGGCAAAAGAAAAACTCCGGTTTTCACCGAAGTTTGGTCGGAGCGACAGGACTTGAACTTGCGGCCTCTTGGTCCCGAACCAAGCGCTCTACCACCTGAGCTACGCCCCGTAACTATGACATTTTATCACAGTAAGCCGGACTGTCAACCTCGTTTACGCCTTTTGGCTATGCGAGAATTGGGGTTGTGGTGCGGCGACGCGTTGATGCCGATGGGGGCAGGGCCGATTTTCGTGCTTTGCAGTTTTGAAAAAATACCGGGCTTCATGGTGACAACTTTACGTTCATGAACCAAGAGAATCTCGCTGTGAACAAAGCCGAATATCAAAAGCGTCGTAGAGCAAAGGTAGAGCCAGAGCATCAAGACAATACTGGCGGTCAAGCTGCCGTAAAGGATGGAGTAGCGCGTCGATGAACGAAGATACAGGGAAAACAGAAATGTGATCACGACCCAGCTGAGTCCGCAGCCCAGGCCGCAGTAGAAGGCAAAACGGAACTTTTTTTTGCGTTTGGAGGTAAAGAAATAGACCAATGAAAAGATGCTGGAAAGCAGCAGGAAAGAAATCATGTAGTTTAGGTAGGTCGCTCCGGTACCCTCGAGCAAACTGATATTAAAAAGGTTATTGATAAAGGCAATGACATAACTGCCGAAAGCCATGGATATCAGCATTAAAAGAATGGCGATGCCGGCCAGCAAGGTGGTCAGCAAGCTCAAAAACTGCTGGATAAAATAGGTGGCGGTATTGCGAGGATTTTCATAGACCAGGTCCATAGTGTAGACCAAAACCGAAAAGCCGCGGGACGAAGACCAGAGCAGGGCGATGATACCGAGTGAAGCCATCGCAACGGTGGCCCTGGTGCTCACACTGTCGAGTAGGCCGGAGAGAATCTGACGCACTTGCTCAGGTACGAAATTGCGAAAATTCGCGAGCATTTCAGGGGTCACCAGGCTGCCGCCAAAGCGGGCGATGAACCAGGTGATGAAAATCGCGAAGGGAAAAAGCGCGAAGATAATGTAATAAGAGAGGGTGGCGGCCATATTACTGATGCCCAGCGCAGAATAGCGTTCCAGGGCACGTCGCAGATGGCGGGCTTTTCCGACTTTGGTGCGATCATCCCAGTACTGAACCAATTTACTGAAGCTGAGCAAACGCCTTTGCCAGGTATCTTTGACCACGGATTTTCTGAGATCAAGACGTTCTTTAAGTTTTCGCCTATTCCCCATCGTCTCGTACCCGTTCGAAGAGTAAATAACGAAAACGCATTTGACTCTCCCCATCAATCAGCCAGGGCCCCTGCTCTTTTAAACGCCAATTACTGTCTTCGAGAAGATTGGGAAAATAACTGTCCGCCTCGGCAAAGGCATGATCGATTTCTGTCACATAGACGCGGTCACAAAAAGGCAAAAGCTGTAAGTAGATGGAGCTCCCGCCGATAACAAAACTGTTTTCACGTTCAGCCATACTTAGGTTTTTCAGCAGATCATTGATGTTGCTGAAGGTTTCAATCTCAATATTGACAAAATTTTCCGGATGTCTGGTCAAAACAAGATTACGTCGTTTGGGAAGTGGTTTTTGACCGGGAAAGGTATCCAGGGTTTTTCGACCGTAAATCAAGAGCTTGCCGGTGGTCAGCTGCTTGAAGCGCTTCAAGTCTTCGCGGATAGGCTGCAGGAGTCGGCCTGCGTTACCGATCGCCCAATTTTTGTCTACAGCGACAATCGCTTCCATGCTTAATTCCCTCCGTAAGAGATTTTTGATTCCAATAATTCTCGTGCCTGCGAGGAGAATTCGGCTTAAACTTAACACCTTTGTTGGCGCCCGACAAGTCTGGCTTGCGCGCATGTCCTTTCGCCTATTCCGCAGGATCGGGTCTTAAATAGATTACTTCCACGAGCGGGCAGCTGGTCATCAGGCCGTCTGCGTCTTCGTATTCGAAGTGACCGATCATGACACCCCAGGCATTGAGATACTGGTCGCTGTTCACCTTGGCTTCATCAGTACCGTAGCGGTAAAGCAGGCTCACCGGATAAGTCTCTTCACCCATGTGGCCGATGATGATGGTGCCATTGGCGTTTTGTTCACTCAGACCGAGCACATCACCCCACACCACCACGGCCTGGCCAAACAAGTCTTCACCCGACATGGCGGTTTCGTACAGGCTTTCATCCATACCGGCACATTGCTCTGCGAAGGCCAGACCACGGGCCTCTCTGGCTGCGGCCGTCTCAAGCAGCATGTCCCCGGAAAATTCACCTTGATAGATCAACGTCCCGGTTTTGGTATAGAGCGTGCCTTGACCATGCAGCTGCCCGTTTTGGCAATTTCCTTCATAGCGCGTGATTCCGTCCACACTTATTTTACAGTACCCATTGGTCGAGCCATTGGCAAAAGTCCCCTCGAAAATATAGCGGCCCTCAAACAATATGCCCGTGCCGCTCGCCTCTCCGTTGACCCAGCTGCCCTCATAGCTGCGTTCAGCGTTGTTTCCTTCAACAAAAAGCCCTTGTCCGTGAGGCAGCCCTGCTGCGTTGACTTCACCCGTATATAGCCCTGTTCTCTCCGCACCGGCCAGTCTGACGTTTAGCGGCAGATTTTGCGCACCGGAAATTGCGTCGGTCGGGGCTGCCGTCGTAGCCGGGGCTTCAGTTTCCGTGCCGCTTTCAGTTTGAGTCTCAGTGTTCGTACTGCTGCTTTGTTGTGCTGAACCCGCTGTTGTACTATACGGATTGCTGGTGGCAGCAAGTTCCGGCTGGCTGATTTTAGGCTTGAGCTTTGTATTTTCGTTTGCTTTGGGTGGTGCAAAAAACAAAAAGTAGGAGGCCGCGCAGACGGCAAGTACCACAAGAGCCGTAATGGCAGCAACCGGTCCCAAAACGGATTTGGGCGCAGCGGCACGAACATCGTAGGGGGGCATTTGTCTTGCCTGCGGGATATTCGCGGGTGCTTGCGGTATTTGTGGCGCTTGCGCAGTGTAAGGGGCTGGCTGTGGCGCTTGCGTGGCTGCAGGCCCATTTGTCCGAAGTGAAGCTCCACAAGACTGACAAAAAGCTTGATCTTCCGCTGCTTGATTTCCGCAATACTTACAATACATAGGCATCTCCTCTACAAACTGCTTGACTATATTCACTGCGCTTTTCTAAAAACAAATTGATCCTTAAGCAGGGTATCAACATTGAAATCGGCCAGAGTCGATCCGTCGGAGTCCTTTGTAATATCCCTACCTGTCACATGCACAGACAAATTGTCCGGGCTGCTGTACAACATCAGAGTGCCATTAGAACAATTGACCGACATGTCTCCGGAAAAAGATATGCTCCATGTTCGTAACGCTTCACCCATCTGACTTTGTGCTTCCATGGAGCCGGAAACATAAACGCGGCCTTTGCCTGTCACCAGGTCGATTTGTCCGTTCATCTCTGCTGCGCCAAAGCTCGCGTTTACTGCAAACTCGTCGTGCGGTAAAGCAGCCATGAACGTTATGGCCTGTGCCGGAGCACGGGCATCGATTCGTCCGTCCTTGGCCACCGTGATGTCTTTAAACTGGGTCAATAGACACTGCCAAAGTGCCATAGTATCGGAATCCATTCCTACAGCACGGTCCCAGGTAGTGGTATAAGTTCCCGGGATACCGTCCTTCTGGGCAAGCAAGATGGTGGTTAGCGGCAGCTCTACTTGCAGATCAATCGTCATGTACGCATTTTCGCTGTTTAAATCCGCCTCGGTCTTGTAAAAACTGACTTTGTCCGGACTGCCTTCCTTGAGATAATTATACAAGGTCGTCGCAAAAACAGTCTCACCCGATCTCTTTTCCGGCTGGCTGATCCAGTCATCCTTGTGCGCCGGATTAGCCACGCTTTCAAAACGAATAAAATCATCGGCTACGCGCGAATTTTTGATACCGGGTTCTTCTGCATCAGGATCGAGCACCTCAAATGTAAGCTCTTGATTCAGGTATAAGACCAGATCTTCGGTATCCTTTTGCAGCGAATTTTTCATTTCTTCTATGATGGTGCGTTGAACCTCTTCGAATACCGGTTTCAAGTTCCGCATCAACTCAGCCTTCATCGACTCTTTCATCTGACTGATCTCACTCTCCGTCGGCCAGCGCCAGTCTGCTTCGCTGATTCCGGAATAGTCTTTGGCGAATTGGATCTGCTCCGGCCCATCCAGGAACCAAAAGGCGTCCAGATATTCCTCTATGAGTGCATCCACACGCTCTTGCATGGCTTTGGGATCTTTCTGATATAGCTTGTAGATATCCATCAGCGCATCTTGCCATTTTTTATTTGTGCCCAGTTCAAGTTCGGTGATTGCCAGTCCTCTTCTGGAAGATTCCCATTTTTTTGTTTTTGCATCGTATTTTTCCGCTACGACCCAGGGCGATTCTTCAGAATTCCCTTCGGCCAGAGCTTGGGCGAGTTTAGAGTCGTAGGCAATGAGGGGTAAATTGCAAAAGTCACTATACGCCTTGAACGCGTATTGCAGAGAGTCATCTTGATAAGCCGGAACAAAAATATACTCGTAAAATGCACCCGATAAAAAAACCAACACTCCGGCTACGGGCAGTACCACAGAGCCCGGCATGGCCAATGCCGCTCCGCCCAAGATCAGTTCGCAGAGGTCAAAGACGTTGTCTTGCAGGATCTTCGTGGGTTGATCGCCGGCCTGCCATTGATAGGCAATCTTCAGAAAAGTTACGGCGCCACCGACCTTTGTCAATTTGTCGGACAGCTCGCGTGCAGCCGTGTCACCTGCTCCGGCAACCATCGCTTCGTAGGTCACAGGCACAGATACGGTACCCACCGCGTCATTGAAAACCGATAAGCCTTTGTTGATCCAGGGATCGGAGCCGGTCTGGCCCTTTTGCGCAATGAATTGCTCAAACAAGCCGTCTTCTTCGAGGCCGGCCATGGCCTTGCGCAATTGGGTGAAATTCACAACCAGCGGAGTCAGGGGGCCTCGGTATCTGTTTTGGTGATACTTGATGAGGCCGAAACGCGAAAAATGGGTCGTGGAAAATTTGATCTCATCATCGGCGATTTCAAAGGGTAAACCTTCCCACACGGCGAGGTCTTCGTTGTAGTAAGCGACCTTGACCGCCTCTTCTGCAGTGGCCGTGTTGGGAATCGTGATGTCCACGAGAGTGGAAAATTCGCTTTGACCGGAGAGCGAAAAATCGTAATTGTCGATGCCGGTATACAGCGCACTTTCTGAAATTGCGCTGCTTTTTGTCAGACTAAACTCCACTTCGCCAGCAAGGTTATCACCGAAATCAACCCTCACGCCCTCAATTTCAGCGACGGGCTCATCGGGTGAGACCATGACAGTCGAAGAAGAAGCTGCGGGGCTTTTTCCAAGCCGAAAAGGCTCGCCCCAAATCGTTCGACCGGAAATCAGCGGTCCTATCAGGAACTCGAACAGCAAGATGACGGCAAGCCCGGCCGCAATGATCGCTGCGACAGCCGGCGTTTGGGATTTGGGTTTTCTTCGAACCTGTGCGGCACTGTGTAGGGTGACCGGTCCTAAAACGGGTTTTGGCGCGCTTGTTTGTGGATAATAAGGCGGTGCTTGCATGACGTACGGAGGTGCTTGAGGAGCAGGTCGTACCTGCGTGGTCGGTCGCCCCTGCTCCAGCAGCGAAGTCCCGCAGTTCTGACAAAAGGCTTGATCATCCGCGGCTTGGCTTCCACAGTTTTGACAATACATGGCTGCCTCCTTTTTATTTCATCTTGAGATTGGATTTTGCTGATGGATGCTTTTTTCCAGAAAGCTATGCAGCAGAACTTCATGTCAGCCTCAGTCAAGGCCTGATGAAGTGACATGAAAACCTTATTTTTTCATCAAGGACTTGTGTTTCAAACTTTTCCCCTGAAATGGTCCACACATCTGTTCCCGTTAACTGCAGGAACTCTGTCGATTCAGGGCTGCTGCTGAAGATTAAACCCTTGAGGTCGCCTTCATATCCAACCGTAAAGCTGCCGGATATCATCACGTTATACTCTGTTGTGTCGGGGGCGGCCCATGAACCATTCGCCGAACCGGAGAATTCAGCTCGACCTGAACCGGTCTTGGGATCGATTTGACCGATGAATGAAATTGATCCAAAGGTCACTTCCGTATCGGTCTTGGACCCTGTCGCCAGCGTCTTTAAATTGAGGGATTGCGCCGGAGCGGTCACTGAAAAACTGCCGTCCTTCTTCACTTCCAGATCTTTGACCTGATGAAGCATGTCTGCTAAAACCCGCACGAGTGTGGCATCGCTTTGCCAAGGACCTTTAAAGAGGGATAAATCCAGTGTGTATTTCCCTGTCATGTCAGCCTCTTGTCCCAAATTGATCGTGGCACGCGGAAGGGTAATGGAAATGGGGGCCTTCAGGTAGGCCTGGCCGGCTTTCAGGTCCGCCTCGGTCTTGTAAAAACACGCCTCACCGGGACTGCCTTCTCTCAGGTAGTTGTAAAGTGTAGCGGCAAAAATGGCGTCTCCCGGACCTTTGCCCGCTTGACCCAGCCAGTCGTTTTGATGAGTCATGTTTGATACGGTTTCAAAGCGGATGATGTCCTGGGCCACACGGGTGTTTTTAAAACCCGGTTCTTTCGCCTCAGGGTCGATGACTTCAAAGGAAATCTCCTGATTCAGGTATTCAACCAGCGCATCGGTGTCCCGAATCAGGTTTTTCTTCATGTCTTCTAAAATCGTGTTCCGGATATCCTCAAAAACCGGCTTTAGTTCCTCCATCAACTCTGCTTTCATGGCTTCTTTCATCTGGCTGATTTCGTTTTCAGTCGGCCAGCGCCAGTCTTCTTCTTTGATCCCGCTGAAGTCCGCGGCAAATTGCAGTTGTTCCCGGTCGTCCAAAGTCCAGAACACCTCGAGATATTCATCGATGAGTTGAGTGACACGTTCTTGCATGGCTCTGGGATCTTTCAGGTAGAGTGTGTAGATGTCCATGAGCGCTTTTCGCCACTTGTTGTTGGAGCTTAGCTCTAAAGAAGCGAGCGCCGGGCCGCTTTGAGCGGATACCCATTTCTTTGTTTTTTTGTTGTAGTTTTGCCCGATGACCCATGGTGATACTTCACTCGTATTTTCAGCCAGAGCTTGAGCGAGGTTTTTGTCGTACGCGATATAAGGCAATTTACAAAAGTCACTATAGGCTTTATAAGCATACTGCAAAGAATCATCCTGATTTACGGGTACGTAAGCATAATCGTAGAAAGCCCCGCCCAGGAACACGAACATGCCGGCCACCGGCAGAATTACTGAACCGGGGATAGCCAGAGCTGCGCCGCCAAGGGCCAGCTCACAGAGATCAAAAATATTGTCTTGCACGATCTTCGCGGGCGCATCGCCTGTCTGCCATTGATAAGCGACCTTCAAAAAGGTAATGGCTCCGCCTACTTTGGTCAGCTTGTCAGATAACTCGCGCGCAGCCGCAGTGGTCTCATCCTGCACGGAGGAGAGCGCTACCGCGGTAAACGGTAATGAAACACCACCGACCGTGTCGTTGAACACGGCCATGCCTTTATTGATCCAGGGATCGGAACCGGTCTGGCCCTTTTGTTCAATGAATTGCTCCAGCAGACCATCGGCCTCAATTTTTGCCAGGGCCAGGCGCAGCTGCTCGTAATTGACGACCAGCGGTGTCAGGGGACCGGTGTAGCGGTCACGGTGGTACTTGATGAGGCCATAACGCGAAAAATGAGTGGTGTAAAATCGCACTTGATTGCCGACGAGCTCGAAAGGGAGTTTTTCCCAAATTGCCAGGTCTTCGTTGTAATAGGCAACCTGAACGGCTTCATCCGCTGTGGCTGTGTTGGGAATCGTCAGTTCAATCAAGCCGTCAAACTCATTTTGGCCTTCAAGGGCAAAATCGTAAGTGTCGATTCCGCTATACAAATCATTTTCAGGTGCCTCGCTGCTCCTGCTCAGACTAATTTCGACTTCCGCGCTGAGATTGTCACCAAAATCGATCCTCACACCGTTGATTTCTGTCACAGCTGCCTCGGGTATAACCACGGCAGTGGCTGCGGCGGCGTTTTGACCCGGACGAAAGGGCTTCCCGAGGAGTGTTCGACCCGAAATCAAGGGCCCGATCAAAAACTCAAATAGTAAGATGACAGATAGGCCAGCGGCAATGATGGCCACGACGCCCGCCGTTTGGCCGTGCCGCCTGGGATGAGCCAGCGGAATCCTCGGCGCCTCGACCGGAAAGGGTGCAGCCGGTGGAGACGCGACTGACATGGGGGTACCGCAGCGGTTACAAAATTTCACTCCGTCAGGATTCTGAGATCCACAATTCGCGCAATTGCTCATAGGGTTTGTCCCCCTTGTTAAAAGAATTGGCTGCTCACACCGCCACCGGAATTTTTCTTATGGCCGGACCATGTTGGTAATTTCCCAAAGTAAAACTATCCAGCGTAAAATCCGCGAAATTCGTAACGGACTCATCGATTTGAAAAATCGGCGCCGGGAATACGGGACGTTCAATGAGCTCCTTGACGATGGGGATGTGTTTATCATAAATGTGCGCATCCGCGATGACATGCACCAGCTCACCCGCCACCAAGCCGCTCACCTGCGCCAGCATATGCAGCAGAACCGCGTATTGCGTGACATTCCAGGCGTTGGCGACCAGCATGTCCTGCGAGCGCTGGTTCAAAATGGCGTTCAGCACCCCGTCACTGACATTGAAGGTCATCGAGTAGGCGCAAGGATAAAGGTTCATCTCATGTAAATCGGCAAAAGTATACAAATTCGTCATGATGCGGCGGCTGTATGGATTATTTTTCAAATCAAAAAGCACTCGCTCAACCTGGTCGAATTCCCCCTCTTTGTACTTATGTTTCACACCCAGCTGGTACCCGTAGGCTTTACCGATACTTCCGTCTGCATCGGCCCACTGGTCCCAGATTTTGGAATTCAAATCCTTGACGTTATTGGACTTGTGCTGCCATATCCAGAGCATCTCATCCACCGCGGCCCTGAAATTCAAGTAACGTTGCGTCACGATGGGAAACTCTTCCCGTAAATCATAGCGATTCACGATACCGAACTTTTTCAGCGTGTAAGCAGAACTGCCATCGTCCCATTTCGGTCTGACGGCCTGATTTTCATTCGATGATCCCGTGCTCAAAATGGCCCTGCAGTTTTCATCAAAGAGCAGGTCGGCAAGACTCATAAACGTTTCTCCTTGTCCTCGGTCAGTAATTTATCAAGCACTTCTGCAAGCGGCAGCGCACCGAGCTGTCCCTCTTTTCGTGAACGCAGCGCGACGGTACCCTGTTCGATCTCCTGGTCGCCGATGACCAGCATATAGGGGATCTTGTCGTTCTGGGCATCTTTGATTTTCTTACCCACTTTTTCGTTACGGCTGTCCACTGTGGCACGCAGGCCGGCCAACTTCAGCTTAGCAGTCAGTTCTTCAGCGGCTTCCAGATGCTTGTCGGAGATGGGCAAAACCCGCGCCTGTTCCGGCGCCATCCACAAGGGCAGCGCTCCGGCATATTTTTCGAGTAAGAGGGCCATGGTCCGCTCATAACAGCCGATGCTGGTGCGGTGGATGATGTAGGGATTTTGTTTGTTGCCTTCGCGGTCGATGTACTCCATTTCGAATTTTTTAGCCAGCTGGAAGTCGATCTGCACCGTGATGAGGGTATCTTCTTTGCCAAAAACATTCTTGATCTGAATGTCGAGCTTGGGACCATAGAAGGCGGCTTCTCCATCGGCCTCGGTAAAGGGAATGCCCATGTGAGTCAAAATGCGGTGCATTTCATCCTGCACGCGTTCCCACTCATCGGGAGAACCGATGTACTTGGCGCGGTCATTGACATCCCATTTAGAGAAACGATAGCTGACATCGTCCGCCAGACCCAGGGTCTTAAGCATGTATTGGGCCAGCTCTACGCTGCCACTGAATTCAGCCTCCAGCTGCTCCGGGGTGACGATCAGGTGACCTTCGGAAATCGTGAATTGACGCAGGCGGATGAGGCCGTGCATTTCGCCGGAACTTTCGTTTCGGAAAAGGGTCGATGTCTCACCATAACGCAGCGGCAGATCGCGGTAGCTGCGAGTCCTGGTCAAATACGCCTGAAACTGAAAGGGACAGGTCATTGGACGCAGCGCGAGCACTTCCTCGCCCTTTTCTTCATCACCGATCTCGAACATGCCGTCGCGATAGTGGTACCAATGGCCGGAAATTTTATAAAGGTCCGATTTAGCCATCAGCGGAGTGCGGGTATGCTGGTAACCGCGGCGCTCTTCTTCGTCTTCCACGAAACGCTGCAGGATCTGGAATAATTTATAGCCCTTGGGCAAAAGAATCGGCAGGCCCTGGCCGATGTAGTCTACCGTGGTGAAGTATTCAAGTTCACGGCCAATTTTGTTGTGGTCACGTTTTTTTGCCTCTTCCAGCTCATCGAGGTGAGCTTTCAGCATCTTTTTGTCCGGGTAGGCGATACCGAAAATACGCTGCAGCATGGGCTGGCTCGCGTCGTTGTGCCAGTAAGCGCCGCCGGTTTGTAAAAGCTTGAAAGCTTGAATTTGCTGGGTGTTTTCCAGATGCGGGCCGGCGCAGAGGTCGATGAACTCGCCTTGTTTATAAAAGCTGATGGTTTCGTTTTCCGGAATGAGGTCAATCAGTTCGATTTTAAAAGCTTCGCCCCGATCTTTCATGAGCTGCTTCGCATCTTCCCTGCCGAGTTCAAAGCGCTCGATAGGCAGATGCTCTCTGACGATCTTGACCATCTCAATTTCGATGGCCTCGAGGTCCTCGGCGGTAAAAGATCTGCTGTGTTTGAAGTCGTAGAAGAAGCCGTTTTCCTTGGCCGGACCGGTCGCGAGTTGTACTTCAGGGTATAAACGCTTCACGGCCTGGGCCATGAGATGCGCGCTGCTATGCCAAAATGCGTGCCTTTGTTCGGCATCGTTGAAATCGAGTTTAGCCATTGTTGTCTCCTCAAAAGAAGGCGTTGTGCTGCTTTGGTCAGTAAAATGATCAAAAGCATCGTCTTCATAATATTATTATCCTTTATCTTATGTTTTTTCTGCATTTATTTCAAATTTTCGGGTGCTATCTGTTAAAATTAAGGGAACGGTTTTGCATATTTTAACGGATTAAGGTGGATTTATGAGGGGCCCCGGAAAAAATTTTCAAGCTAATGGGCTTGGTTTCGCGCTTGTGATTCTGCTGCTCGTCAATTTGAGTTCCTGTGGCGTGGGGCGTGCTGTCGAAGACTGGTTTGACGTCATACAGACGACAAGCGAAAGCCGCTTGACGACGCTGGCTTCTGAAACCGTCGCGCCCAACATCACCCAAAGCCATGTCACGAGCACTCAGGAAACTGAGGTCAGCACGTCCACACCAACGACCGCTTCGCAGACTCCTGCTGTGACCACGACCGCAAGCGAGCCAAGTCCGGCTGCCCGGGCCTTTATGGATTCTTCGGCCTATTTATCCGGCCAAAAGTTTGATGAAGCGCTGACCTATTTTCAGGAAATCGCTGCCTTTTCGGAGTTCAAAGGTGCCAAGCCCATCACGAAATGGACTAAAGACGTCCGTATCCAGGTCCACGGAGAGCTGACCGATTCAGACCGTGCCACGCTTAATGACTTACTGACTTTTTACAATCAGATTGACGGGATGCCCAGGCTGGATCTGGTCGAAAGTCAGCCCAACGTAAATTTGTATTTCGTACCCAGCAAGGAAATGAAGCAATACATCCAAGATTACGTTCAAGGCAATCTAGGCTTTTTCGAGGTTTTCTGGAATGGCGGTTTCGAAATCTACGCAGCCACGATTACCATTTCCAGTGATCGGACGGGTCTGCTCGACCGCAATCACCTGATATGGGAAGAATTGAGTCAGTGCCTGGGTTTGATGAATGATTCTTACCAGTACCAGAACAGCATATTCCAACAAGATTACAGCGTTGTGCAGCATCCGAGTGCCCTGGATTTCGCGCTTATGCGGATGCTCTACAATCCGGTCGTCAGCGCCGGTGACCGCGGTGATCGGGCCGTGCAGGCCTTGCGGCAGCAGTTAAACTGATTTGATTCCCTTGCCGAAATTTGATGTCTGCTCGTTTTTTCGCACCGGCCGCTTGACCGCTCGACCGGATTCTATGGCTCGATATAGTCTTTCATCTGGGCGAATTTGGCTTCTTTGATGCCCGGGATCTTCATGAGGTCTTCGATACTTTCGAAGGGTCCGTTGTCTTCTCTAAAGCTGATGATGAGTGCGGCTGTTTTTTCGCCGACACCGGGAATTTCAGTCAAGGCTGAAGCGTCACCGTGATTGATGGAAATTTTCACAGATGCACCGCTGCCTTCCTGAGCAGCGCCTGATCCACCCGTGGACGGCTTGGCTGCACTGGGATAAAGAGGTGGAGCAGTCTGTCCTTCTTCCCACTCGGACAGACTGGGTATGTAAATCATCTGATGAGACGCAATCGGAGCGGCCAGATTGATGTATAAGGCTGCGGCGTCTTCCCTGAAACCACCGGCTGCGTTGACCGCGTCCTGCCAGAGGGCATGCTCGGGTAAATAGCACAGTGAGGGTCTCTCGACCGCCCCAGTGACATAAACCGGCCACAGGTCCACCGTAACGGACTCCGTGACTGGCTCAGACATCGTTTCGGTGCTGACCGCAGTCGAAACGGGGGTCAGTTCAGACGTCGCGTTCATCAGCATCTCACTCACTGCAGCATTACGGTCCGCGCTTGTTTCAGCGCCGGCAGGGCTCGCCGAGGGGAGGCTGATCGTCATGCGATTGGCCGCCGTGATTTGCTCCCATTCGGTCCAGACCAGGGCAAGTAAGGTGAACAGGCCTATACCGAACAAAAACATGAGAAGCTTTCGCCATTTTCTGATTTCGTAGATACTCATGGCTTTATTTTGTCAATAAAAAAACGTCCCTGGGCAGGACGTTTTCCTTGAAATGGCTGATTTTGAGTGTAAATTTCGTAAATCGTCTAGCGGATGACCTTGTGAGCGGCTTTCTGCGGGGACTTGGACCAAAGCTTTTCCAGGCTGTAAAAACTGCGTTCTTCTTCATGGAAGATGTGAACCACGATATCGAGATAATCCATGAGGATCCAGCGTCCGCTGTCGTAGCCTTCAATATGAGCGGCTTCGATGTTGTACTTTAATTTCATCTGCTCATCGATTTGATCGGCCAGAGCTCTCACTTGAGGGACTGAAGATCCGCTGGCGATGATAAAATAGTCGGCCAGAACGGTTTTTTCCGCGACGGGTATGCTGAGAATGTTGATACCCTTTTTTTCCTCTAATTGTTTGACAATAAAATTTACGAACTCTTCGATTTGTGTTTGAAGCAAGTGTATGTCCCTTCCGGCGTTAGAACGCGCATGTGAATTTATCTCATTATAACAGAATCGGCTTGTGGAGCCGACAAACCGGGCTTCACTTTTTTTCTTTTTTTATTTTTTTGGCTTTGAAAACGAGGGCGCTGTCCGCCGGCACACTGGGATCGTCTCTGACTTCGCTGACCAAAGAATGCAGGGCTGCTTTGGAGAGCGGATGTGGTTTTAAATTTTCGCGCAAAAGAAAGCGTTCAACGTCTTTCAGGCAAGCCAGTGTCGCTGCGTTGAGATGCTTGCGGCTGAGTTTGCGGATGGGCTCAAGATCCCGGAAATTACGGCCGGGTTCAATTTTATCCGCCAAAAATATGATCTTCTCGAGTTGAGTTGGGTTGTCATGCAAAGTAGTGTGGTACTTGATTGCTGATTTAATATCCGGATCGCTGAGACCGAAGATTTTTTCGACGAAACCCGCCCCGGCCGGACCGTGCAAAATGGCAGGGTTGAGCTTGCCGTACGTGGCTCGTTGACTTTTGGGAACGAGGAACAGCAAGTCTTCACGGCTCAACTCTTTGGCTGCGTCGTGCGTCAGGGCAGCAAGGGCTGCTTTGTCGGGGTCAACCGAAAAGCGCAAAGCCATCTCGACCGCTGTGAAGACCGTATTCCAGGAATGAATGAGACGCTTTCTGCTGATGAGACTGAACAATTTTCGCTCGATGTCGACCAAACGGTCCTGCGTTTCAGGTTTAAGGGCGCTCAGCAGGACTTCTTTCAGGTACAGTTCGTTATTGCGGATGAATTCAGCCGCTTTGGGTTCCATCCATTTATCCCATTGACCGAGCGCTTTATCGGGGATGGTCGTGTCCAAAAATTCAATGTATTTCAACTCTCTCCCGGGTTCTGAGGCGAGATAATTGAAGACCAGCTGGCAGCGTTCCTCGTAAACAGCGCGCTTCTCCAAACGCACGGCCCGACGGATGCGCGTGGAAGAGACCGGCAGCTGTGGTTCCGTGATGACTACGATCTGTGCACCGAATTTTTCCTGTAAAATCGCGGCCTGGCGATTGATGTCTTCCATCTTGTCTTCAGGGCGTACGGCGACAACCAGACTTGTTTTCCGGAGCAATTCTTCAGGTTCTTTCCAATCCAGGATTGTAAATAAGATGTCAGAGCCGTAAATCAGCGCAATGCGGTCCTCACCGCCCTGGACATCGCCCAGAGCATTGACCGTATCAATCGTGTAACTGGCCTCATCCCGCTGAATCTCCATGTCAGAGAGCATGGTGTGAACTTGGGTTTTCAGGTTTTTTTTGCATAATTCATAGCGATAGATAGCCGGAGAAACAATCTGATTTTTTTTGTGATACGGAGAACCGGCGGGCATGACAACCGTCGCATCGAGACCGGCACGTCGCATCGCGCTGTCCAGAAGTGTCAAATGTCCTTTATGCATGGGGTCAAAAGTCCCACCCAGTAAGCCTACTTTCATGGTGTTTTCCTTAATTTTTTCCGCCGATGTCGCGACGATACTGCATACCCTTAAACTCGATGTGATCCACGGCCGCGTAGGTTTTTCGCTGCGCCGCCGCAATGCTTTCACCTTGTGCGACAACGGCCAGAACGCGTCCTCCCGCGGTAACAAAACACTGCTGCGTATCGGACCATTTCGTACCCGCGTGAAAAACCATGGCACCGCCCGACTCTGCTTCCTCTATCCCTTGAATAGGCAAGCCTTTGGGATAAGATCCCGGGTAACCCTCCGAAGCGAGCACCACACAACAAGAGGCCTCATCTGACCAATGAATGGGAAGCTCAGCCAGTTTTTCGTCGATCACGGCTTCGAAAATGTCGAGCAGTTCGGTTTTCAACAAGGGCAAAACGGTCTCCGCTTCAGGATCCCCGAAGCGCGCGTTATATTCTATGACTTTCGGCCCTGCTTCAGTGAGCATTAGTCCGAAATAAATGACCCCTTTAAAAGGATATCCTTCTTCCGCCATCTGATCCAAAGTAGGTTTGAAAATTCGCCCGTCCAATTCAGCGAGCTGCTGCTCGGTGAAAACAGCTCCGGGGCTGATGACACCCATGCCTCCGGTGTTCGGACCAAGGTCTCCGTCGTAAGCGCGTTTGTGGTCACGCGAATTGGGTAAGAGGCGGTAGCTTTTTCCATCGGTGAAAGCCATAACGGTCAACTCCGGCCCGCTCAAAAATTCTTCCACAAGCACTTGCGCGCCTGCCTGACCGAACGCGTTGTCCTGCATGAGGCTTTTCAACGCCTGCTGCGCCTCCGGTCGGCTGTGACAGACGAAAACCCCTTTACCAAGGGCCAGACCATCGGCTTTGATAACTGTGGGTATCGGTGCGGATTCGATGTAATGAGCGGCCTGCGCGTAGTCGTCAAACAAAGCGTAGGCCGCAGTGGGGATACCGCGTTTTCGCATCAGCTCCTTGGCAAAAGCCTTGCTGCTCTCGATGCGGGCGGCGGCGCGACTCGGTCCGAAAGCGCGTACGCCCATCGCTACCAGCCGGTCCACCAAACCCAAGGCCAGAGGGTCGTCGGGGGCGACCACCACCATGTCGAAGGCTTCCTTCTCCACATAGGCACAGATCCCGTCGAGATCGGTCGCCGCGAGCGGCACGAGTGTCGCGTAGGCCGCAATGCCTGCGTTTCCGGGTGCGCAAAAAAGGGCGCTTACCCGGGGACTCTCTTTAAGTTTTCGGCAGATCACAGCTTCCCGGCCGCCACCGCCAATGACAAGTATTTTCATCAGGGTCTCCTCACTTTAAGGCTAAGTTCGTCGCTCGAGCACAAACTCGAGCAAAGCGGCTTGATCAGTGGCGGAAATGTCTTTTTCCGGTGAAAATCATGGCAATACCCAGTTCATCGCAGGCCGCGATAGAATCCTGGTCACGCACAGAACCACCGGGTTGGACGATGCAGCGGATGCCATATTCGTGGGCCAGGCGGACGCAATCATCAAAGGGGAAGAAAGCGTCGGAAGCCAAAAGGGCGCCCACGGCTTTTTCACCGGCCATTTTCCCGGCAATTTCCACTGCACCGACGCGATTGACTTGTCCGGGGCCGATGCCTATGGTCTGGCGGTTTTTCACCAGCGCGATGCCGTTGGACTTGACCATTTTCACGACCTGCATGCCAAAGTAGGCATCGTCAAGCTGCGCGGAAGTCGGCTGGGCTTTGGTGACTATTTTGATTTCATCCTCGGCGTAGACATCGAGGTCGGCATCCTGCACTAAGAGTCCACCGTAAACGGCTTTGTACGCAAGCAGGCCTGCCGGGTAGGCTTTATTCAGTTCAGACAATTCCAGCAGCCGCAGATTCTTTTTACGAGCGAAGACGGCTTTGGCTGCCTCGCTGTATGAGGGAGCGATGATGACTTCCAGAAATATTTCCGCCATTTTAGTCGCTGCTGTTTCAGTGACTTCGCGATTGAGGGCGACGATACCGCCGAAAACGGAAACAGGGTCGGCCGCGTAGGCCAAGTCCCATGCACTGTCGATGTCCGCAGCTGAAGCTACGCCACAGGGATTGGCATGTTTGACACAGACCACCGTTGGGTCGGAGAAACCCTGGAGGGCCTCCATCGCGGCGGAGGTATCAGAAATGTTGTTGTACGAAAGTTCTTTGCCTTGCAGCTGAAGAGCTTCTGAAATCGCTGCGGTTTTAGGGAGAGCATCGCGATAAAAACTGGCCTGCTGGTGGCCGTTTTCACCGTATCTCAAGCTTTGTACTTTTTCAAAGCTTAAAGTAAGCTTTTCAGGAAAGCGGAGCGCTTCTTTTTCGGCCGCGGTCACTTCGACCAGCTGCCCGAGCTGAGCGGACAGGTAGTCTGAAACGAGGGCGTCATATGCAGCGGTGTGGGCGAAGACCTTTTGGGCCAATTTTTTTCGGGTGAGCAGCGAGGTGTCACCGCTCGTTTTGATTTCTGCCAGCACCTGCTCGTAATCGGCCGCATCCACGACCACCGTTACGGCGGCATGATTTTTCGCACCGGAGCGCAGCATGGTCGGACCGCCGATATCGATTTGTTCCACACATTCCGCGTACGATTTATCTGGCTGCATGATCGTAGCCTTAAAGGGGTAAAGGTTCACTACGATCAGATCGATGGGCGCGATACCCAGAGATTCTATGAAATCCATGTGCTCGGGCAAGTCTCGCCTGGCCAGAATTCCGCCGTGCACATGTGGATCCAGTGTTTTGACCCGTCCGTCCAGACATTCCGGAAAACCGGTGACATCCGAAATATCGGTGGCCTCGAGCCCTTCCCGGCGCAGCAGTTCTGCTGTCCCGCCGGTCGAAATCAGTTCTACGCCAAGCTCACTCAAAGCTTTGGCAAAAGCCGCCAGTCCGCTTTTATCCGAAACACTCAACAACGCCCTTTTTATCATCTCATTCTCCTCAAAATCATTTTGCCGTTCTGAACTCTCATGCGTTTATCACGCGAATTTCACTTCAATCAACGATCCTGGCCTTATTGCCTTCTATGATGATTTTCCCTCTTGTGAAGAGGTCAACACATTGTGGCATCAGTACCTTTTCGGCTTCATCCATGACGCGTTTTTGCAGTATTTCTGCCGTGTCATCGGCTTTGACCTGAACAACTTTCTGGGCCACGATCGGCCCGTGATCATAGGCTTCGTCCACCATGTGCACGGTCGCGCCGCTTACTTTACAGCCGTAATCAAGCACGGCTTCATGTGGTTTGATGCCGTAAAAGCCGCTGCCGCCAAAAGAAGGAAGCAAGGACGGATGGATATTCATGATTTTTCCTTGATATCGGCGAATAAAGCCGGGACCCAGTTTGGTGAGAAAACCGGCCAAAACGATAAGGATATCACGATCGTGATCGCAGGCACGTTCAATCGCCGTGATCATCGCCCGGTCGTAGTCCGCTTGATCAGAAAAGTCCTTGCGTCTGATGACCGTGCTGGGAATACCGGCTGCTTCGGCCCGTTCCAGCGCGAAAATGCCCGGTCTGGAAGCAATCACCAAGACCGGTTCGGCATTGGCCAAACGGCCCTCCGCCTTGGCATCGATGAGGCTTTGGAGGTTGGTACCCCCGCCCGATACGCAAACCACCAGTTTCATTCGGTATAACCCATGGCTTTAAGGTCCACTTTGTGCAGTACGTTTATCTGTGAGCTGGGGATACCGGCTCTGTAGTCTCCGGTAAAGCAGGATTGGCAATGTCCCATGGTCGCACCCGGCAAAGAGTTCATCAAACCGTCCAGCGAAATAAATTCCACGCTGTCCGCTCCGATCATTTCGGCTACTTCTGCCTTGGTCATGTTGGCTGCTGAAAGCTCAGCTTGCATGGGCGTATCCACACCGTAAAAACAGGGGTAGCAAACCGGTGGCGAAGCGACGCGCAGATGCACCTCCGTGGCCCCGGCCTCCCGCAGCATGTTAACGACGTGGCGTGTGGTGGTGCCGCGCACGATCGAATCATCTACCATGATCAATCTTTTTCCTTTGACGGTGGAACGTAAGGCCGAAAACTTCAGTGCAACCGCGAACTCACGTTGCAGTTGCGTGGGCTGAATAAAGGTGCGGCCCACGTAGCGGTTTTTCAAAATGCCTTGTTTGTAAGGTATGCCGCTTTCTTCAGCGTAACCCAAAGCCGCCATCAGCCCTGAATCCGGCGCCCCGATGACAATATCGGCTTCCACCGGATGTTGTCTGGCCAGTTCATGTCCGGCTGCGAGACGGGAATCATAAACATTACAACCATCAATGACACTGTCCGGTCTGGCAAAGTACACAAATTCAAAAAGGCAGAGGGTCCCGTCACTGCGGGTATGCACGCGTTGTTGCTCGCTGATGAATTCGCTCTTGATGCCGTCTCTGGATATGCTGATGACTTCACCCGGATCCACATCGCGGATGAATACGCCGCCCACCGCGTCAATCGCGCAGCTTTCAGAGGCCAATATGTACTTGTCACCGACTTGCCCAAGGCAGAGCGGGCGGATGCCCCATGGATCTCTGACCCCGATGAGTTTCTCGTTGTTCATAATCGTCAAAGCGTAGGAGCCCTTGAGTTCCGACATCATCAAGAAAATGGCGTCCTCGATGCGTTCAGTCAGAATCCTGTTTCGCCCAATCATGGCCAGCATAACTTCCGAGTCTGAAGTGGTCTGAAAAATGGCGCCTTTTTCTTCCATGGCCGCACGGATTTCCGTGGCATTCGTAATGGTCCCGTTGTGTGCGAGGGCCACTTGTCCGCTGCGCGACTTGATCAGCATCGGCTGAGCACAGCTGAGTCCCTCCCCTCCCTGGGTTGGGTAGCGCACGTGCCCGATGGCAAAAGAGCCCTTGAGGACGTTGAGCGTCATTTCGTCGAAAACTTCAACAACCAGTCCCTCTGCCCGATGTGAAAAAATCGTGCCATTGTAATTGACCGCGATACCCGCGCTTTGCTGACCGCGATGTTGTAAGGCAAAAAGGCCAAAGTAGGCCGACCGCGCCGCATCCAGGGACTGCCCTGTCGTATCGAAGACACCGAAAACACCACATGCTTCTTGAAGTTTTGCCATAAAATCCTTCCGTTTAAACCTGCCGCCATTAAGTGTAAATGGTCGGCCCTTATTTGTTTGCCAAGTATCTCGTTTCCACGGTCTAAAATTGCTGGATTTCACTCAGAAATCCGCATTACGCACTTTTTCTTCCAATTTCTTAGCTTTAGCGCTGACCTGTTCGCTCAGTTCGGCTTTGAAGGCCACAAGTCCGGCGGCGAGCGTATCATCTGACACAGCCAAAATCTGCACCGCGAGGATGGCGGCATTGGCGGAACCGTTGATGGCTACCGTAGCGACCGGAATCCCGGGGGGCATTTGTACTTCCGCCAATAGCGCGTCCACCCCGTTCAGAGCCCCGGAGCTGAGCGGCACCCCGATGACCGGCAGTGTTGTGAAAGCCGCTAAAACGCCCGGTAAATGGGCGGCTAATCCAGCCCCGGCGATAATGACACCATAACCGTTTGAGGCCGCGGTTTTAGCCAATTCAGCGGCTCGGTCGGGGCTGCGGTGCGCGGAGCAAACGGTCGCATCGAAGGCGACTCCAAATTTTTTCAGGTTTTTAAAACAAGCGGTCATGATTTCATAATCCGAATCACTGCCCATGATGACTAATACTTTTTTCATTTGATTCTCCTCCGCTGCTTGGCTGTTGTGCACTGAATCATGATTTCATGGAAAGGTAGGCGTTGATAAATCCGTCCAGATGGCCGTCCATGACGGCTTCCACATCGCCCTCTTCATATCCGCTGCGATGGTCTTTAACCATTGTATACGGACAGAACACATAAGAACGGATCTGACTTCCCCAGGCGATGTCCATCTGATTGCCCTTCAAATCTTCAATTTTTTCCAGATGGGCAGCCTGCTGCATCGCGATCAAGCGCGACTTGAGCATGCCCAGAGCTGTTTCACGGTTCTGTGTCTGTGAGCGCTCAGCCTGGCAGGTCACCACAACGCCGGTCGGCAGATGGGTCAAGCGAACGGCTGATGAGGTTTTGTTGACGTGCTGCCCACCGGCGCCCGAAGCACGGAACACATCCAGTTTTAAATCATCTGGTCGGATGTCGATTTTGATGGTGTCGTCCAATTTGGGGAGCACCTCGACCGAGGCAAAAGAAGTATGGCGGCGGCCGGATGAGTCAAAGGGAGAAATGCGCACCAGACGGTGCACACCGATTTCAGAACGCAGGTAGCCATAGGCGTTGTCTCCGCTGACCATGATGGAAACGGATTTGATGCCCGCTTCATCCCCGTCCAGAATGTCGATCAGTTTCACTTCGAAATCGTTTTGTTCTGCCCAGCGTGTGTACATGCGGTAAAGCATCTCCGACCAGTCCTGCGCCTCAGTCCCGCCCGCACCCGCATGAATCGTTAAAATGGCGACCATGTCATCATATTCACCGGTGAAAAGGGTCTCAAGCCGCAGCTTTTCATATTGACTTTGGAGGGAGCTGTACTCTGCTTTCGCTTCGGCCAAAATTTCCAGGTCTTCCGCCTCATCGCCCAGCTCACAGAGCAGCAGCAGATTCTCGCGACCTGCTTCCAATTTTTCGAAATGCTCGATTTTCATCTGGAAATGTCTGAGTTGGGTTTGAATGGTTTGGGCTCGCTCGCTGTCATCCCAAAAACCCGGTTCCTGGGCTCTGGCTTCAAGTTCAGAAGCCTGATCCCGCGTCGATTCGATGTGCAGGGCGTCTTTAAGTAATGCAAAAGGCTCTTCCAAAGCCTCCGCGCGCATCTTCAGTTCATCAAATTCCAGCATTTCGCTCCTCGTTTCAGATAAAAATAAACAAGAAATCAAATCGCAGGTCATTTGGTCCTGCAATTTGTTTCAATACCGTCTTATTATAGTTTTTTTTGGGACTCAAGGCTATTGGATTAAATTACGGTTTTCATTGCATTCGCCGGTCCCGGCTTGTGCTTATTTTTCAGTATTTCTCAGGACGGTCAAAAAGTCGCCCAGCCTTTCAAGTGCTTCCTGCAAGATTTCGATCGAGGATGCATACGAAATCCGCACAAAACCTTCACCACAATCTCCAAAAGCATCACCCGGCACAATGGCTACTTTGTGTTCTTTCAAGAAGCGTTCACAAAACTCCATCGAACGGATTCCGAATTCACCGACATACGGAAACATGTAAAACGCGCCCAGCGGTTCAAACACTTTGACACCCAGATCGAGCAAGCCATTGTACAAGAGCCGCCTGCGCATGTTATATGAATCATGCATTTCCCGCACCGCGTCTCCCCCGTGGGAAATCGCCTCAATGGCTGCGTATTGCGCCGTGGTCGGCGCACTCATGATGCCGTATTGATGGATCTTGTTGATGGCTTCCGCAATTTCATGACTGGCACAAACATAGCCGATACGCCAGCCTGTCATGGCAAAAGCCTTGGAAAATCCACTCACAATAATGGTTCGCTCACGCAGTTCCGGGTAGTTTCCCAAAGAATAAAACTCCGCCGGCTCATAAGTCAGTTCTGCATAGATCTCATCACTCAGGATGACCAGGCCAGGATATTCTCTCAATATGGGCAAAATCGCATCCAGATCCGCCTTATCCATGACGGCACCGGTGGGATTGTTGGGATAGGCCATGATGAGCATCTTGGTTTTTGGGCTCAAGGCCGATCGCAGCAGCTCAGGTGTTAATTTAAACGCATCTTCCGCACGCAGCGACAGAGGCACCGGTACAGCGCCGGCCAGCTCCACGCAGGCTTTGTAGGCTACGAAACTGGGTTCAGGTACGATGACCTCTTCACCCGGATTGACGCAGGCTCTGATCGCAGCGTCAATCGCTTCCGATCCGCCCACCGTCACCACGATTTCAGTCCGCGGTTCATAAATCATTTTAAAACGGCCGCGCATATATTCTGAAATCGCCTGCCGGAGTTCCACCATGCCCTGATTGGCTGTGTAGTGCGTGTGACCTTGCTCCAGGGAATAAATACCCGCTTCGCGAATGGCCCAGGGCGTCACAAAATCCGGTTCACCGATGGAAAGCGACAAAACCTGTCCTTTGAGTTCATTGGCCATGTCAAAAAATCGTCTGATGCCCGAGGGTTTGAGATTGATGACCCGGTCGGACAGGAAACGTTTTACCGTCTCGCTCATAGCACAACGGCCTCCCTCTCATCTTGAGGTGTCGCGAACAGCTGATGGCCGTTCATTTTATACTTGCGTAAAATAAAATGCGTCCGTGTCGACAAGACCGATTCCAAAGGAGCGATCTTTTCGGCCACGAATTTGGCCACGGCCATCAAGGAGCGATCTTCGATGATGACCATCAGATCATAACCACCCGACATCAGGTAACAGGACGTCACTTGCTTGAAGCTGTAAATGCGTTTGGCAATCTGGTCAAAGCCCTGACCGCGCTGCGGCGTGATACTGACTTCGATCAGCGCGGTGACACGCTCATCATCTATTTTTTGCCAGTCGATCAAGGCACCGTAGCCCATGATGACTTTCTCATCTTCCAAAGCCTGCAGCTCCGCGACAACCGCCTCGACTTCCACGCCAAGCATCACGGCCAGAACTTCCGGCTTCAAATTCGCTTGAGTTTCCAGCAAATGCAATAAATTATTTCTGAAATGGCTCATTTTACGCACCTCCCAAGGCACTTTTTAATTATCATCGGGCTGCTCGGCTTCCTGCTCGGGAAAGAGGGTGGCCGAATCGACTGCGGTAAAGTCTTCGAGTTTTTTATTAACCAATTGTACACGAAAAAAATAATAAAATATGCCGATCAAGCGCCCGCGCATCAAGATAAACAAAGCATTGGCAAAAGCTTGCAAGACAAGACCCGTCACGTTTCCCTGCGGAAACAAGGTCAAAATAATGTTGGCAGGCAGACTAAAAACAAAATATTGCACGACAAAAGTGATACCCATGGCGAGGCGATTGCCACGACTGAGCTTGCGTGAGTCTTCCAGGGATTCGATCACCCCATGTTTTTCAGTACCGGCAAAAAGCGGGGTAAAAATGAACGTGAATACGATAAACAGGAGGGGGATGAAGAAAAACATACTGCTGAAGAAAGCAGGCAGTAAGAAAATGAGCATCATCAACAGCAGCTTGGGCAAAGCCTTCAACATTGAGACCAGACCTGTAACACCGCCTTCATGGCGACGTTCCGCGATGTAAACCGACGCATAGAGGTAACTGATGAACACATTGGCCAACATGAGCGCCAGCTGGCTGCCGAAGAAAAGGAAATGACCGCGGCTCAGCAGATTAAAGCCTTCGATTATCGTAACGGGATTCGCGGCTTCCACGCCCGCTTGAACTCTTTCCAAAACCGGCCAAAGGTTAGGGTCGCCGGGTGGAAAAACCATAATCAGGGCGTTGAGCAGAAAAGCAAACAAAAATAAAGCGCGCAGCACGTTTTCTTCTTTGATCTTATAAAATTTGAAGGATTCAAGTGTAAAAATAAAACTCATCGGCGCTCCTTGTAAACAATAACCTTTATTATAACATTCTGAAAAGAGTTCCTTTAAAGTCAAAATGTGAAGATAATTGTAAAATTCCTCCTCAAATATGACACATTTTGTTCTTATTTACCAAATTGTTCCTTGTTTTATGTTTTTGGCTGTGCTATGATGCAGTCAACGGATTAAGCTTTGAATGGTTCCTCGAGTCCTCTAGATTCGCAACAACCCTTAAACTATCCGAATCTACTAGGAGGAAAAAACTGATGCCTGACAAAACACTTGTTTGTAAAGATTGCAAGTCAGAGTTCGTGTTCACCGAAGGTGAGCAAGCTTTTTATCAAGAAAAAGGCTTTGAAAACGAACCTGTACGTTGCCCCGACTGCCGTCGTTCAAGAAAAATGCAACGCCGCCAAAATTCTTATGATGCACGCTAATCCGTTGACATTGTAAAAATTCAAGAGACCGTCTCACTTAGGTGGGACGGTTTTTTTATGTCTGTTTATGTCCGGGCTTATTGCCAGCCGCTTATTCAATAGCAAGAAGGCTCGCATCGGCGATTTTCTCACCGAAAGCAAGCCCTCTTTGTTTTGATCAATTTTCAGTTCAATCCGGTTCAGTCAAGTTCACGCCGGGGTACGGAAAATGCGCATGGTCAGCCACTTTCCTGTTTCGGTCAATTCCTGCTTGAGTCTGGCCAGCTCCCCTTCCGTCAGGGCTTGCTTCACGCCGATTTCAAAAGCGCCGTATGCGCCGATTTTGGGATAAAAACTCGTTCCGAGCTCTTCCAGACGTTTTTGTTGTGCCGCGCTGGCTTCGATGGTCAAGGGAACGAGCAATGCTTTGACCGGCAAGTCTGCTTCCGGAATAAGCAGCTCGGGGGGGAATTCTTCCCAGTTTTCGACATGATTTTCGGCACAGGCCGTATTGAGTATGTCAATGATGTCGGCGACCACAGCGGATGCCGTCGGTACGGAGCCCGCTCCCGGTCCGGAAAACATGGCATCTCCCACAGCAGACCCGGTCACCTGAATCGCGTTTGTGACACCATGGACAGCAGACAAAAGGTCATCTTTCGGTACAAGGTGCATGGCTGTTTTCATGCCGATGCGCCCCTCTTCGTCTCTGTTGGCTACCGCAAGGAGCTTGATCACATAACCGGCCTGTTCAGCCAGACGGAAAGCGTGCGGCGTAATCATGGTGATGCCGCGCACAAAGCCCGCGGTGTAAGGAATGGCGTATCCGTAAGCCACCGAACAGAGGATGGCGATTTTTCGCGCGGTGTCGTGCCCTTCGATATCCGCCGTCGGATCAAGCTCGGCATAGCCTTTGGCCGAAGCCTCCGCGAGCGCGTCTTCGAATTCAACACCTTCAGTTTCCATACGCATCAAAACGTAGTTGGTCGTGCCATTGAGAATACCGGCGATGCAGGTGATTTCGTTGGCCGCCAGACAGGACTTGAGCGGTCTGAGAATCGGAATGCCCCCACCCACACTGGCCTCAAAGAGATAGCGCACACCCATTTCGCTCGCCAGAGCCAAAAGTTCCGGGCCATGATCCGCCACCAGGGCCTTGTTGGACGTGACCACACTTTTGCCCGCTTGAAGCGCCGCCTTCGTGAGTTTGTACGCAATACCACAGCCGCCGATGGTTTCCACGACGACCGTCACTTCGGGATCCGAGAAAGCGACTTCGCTGTCTTTGATCACATAAGCGGCAAAAGGATCCGTTTCAGGGACCTCGCGCAGCTCCACGATGTACTTCAATTGCGGGACGACCCGGAGTTTTTTATTGGCTCGTGGCAAATCCGCGAGCACCTTCGCGACTCCTGAACCGACTGTACCGTAACCCAATATTGCGACTTTCATAACTCTTCCTAACCTTCCGAATGATGTATTTCTATGTTGTGTGGACTGACAACTGTCAATTTTTCGAGTGATTGCCCCGAGCGAGCACGTTCTGAGAACGAACCCCACGAATGCGGCCCAATTGCTGCATAAGCTGGGCGATTTCGATCGTGCAGGCGCTGGTGTCCGCGACGATGGATATATCCGCCAACCCGTTGATGGGATAGTTTTGGTTGATAGTGAGGATATTGACTTTCGCCTTGGCCAGGCACTCGATGATGCCGGACAGGACGCCGGGAAAATCCTCGGTCAAAAAAACCAGGGATAGGACCTGGCCCGCGGAGCTTTCGTAAAATGGCAAAATGGCGTCGCGATATTTGTAAAAGGCGCTGCGTGAGAGCTCAACTCTTCGCACAGCCTCATTGATCGATTTGGCCTTGCCTGAGCTGAGTAATTCTTTAACACGCATGACTTTGATAAAAACATCCGGCAGCACGCTGGCCTTGACCAGATAGTATAGATCCTTGTCCATTGCTCTCCCCGTCCTCGCAGTGCGCACAATTGTGCGCTTGAAGAATATACCTTACTGAATTTCACGGGTCAAGGTTAAAAAGTGATCCTTTATGCGAATTCTTGATTGTTTTTTGACAGATGCTCAAACAGGTGACAGAAAAACGTGTGTTTTCCGGTTAATCTCCGGCCTGCAAAAGCTGTTCCCGCATCTTTCTGAGCGCTTGTCCACGATGAGAAATGCGATTTTTTTCGTGGGGTTCGAGTTCCGCCGAATTTTTGCCGTATTCGGGTAAGAAAAATACCGGATCATAGCCGAAGCCGTGTTCGCCCTTGACTTGGTGGGCAATCTCACCGTGCATGACCCCTTCGACTACAAATTGCGAACCATCCGGTCTGCGGCAGCAGATCGCGCAGACAAACTGAGCAGCCCTGGAAGCGGGAGCTTTGGCATCCACTTCTGCCTGCAGCGCGGCGATTTTTTCGCTGTAAGGCGTCTTTTCACCCATGTAGCGAGCTGAGTAAATACCCGGACGGCCATCCAGGCAGTCGACACAAAGCCCTGAATCGTCCGCCATGACGTAATCATCCGGGTAAAGCGCGGCGATGGCCTCCACCTTGAGGCAGGCGTTGGCGGCAAAACTGTCCCCGTCCTCGACGATGTCTTGGTCATAGCCCAAGGCTTTGAGGTCCGTCACTTCCAAGGGGAAATCAGCCAGAATGGCCTTGATTTCAGCGGATTTGTCCTGATTTTGAGTCGCTACGATAAAACGCATGGGCAGGTCTCCTTCGTCAAACTTGGCTGCGCCAGCCGGGTGGGTAAAGATTCTTGGCCGTCGTCCCCTGCAGCTTGGCCCAGCCCAATGGCTGATTTTCCAGAAGGATAGGCAGCCACAGCTCTGTTTTAGAGCTCGGCCACGCCGTTCGTTCCTGTTCACTGACGGACAAGGTCTCGCCTTTCAGGTAAGCACTCAGTCTGTGATCGTCTGCTGCCAGATCCATTGCGTAAGCCAGTTCCTCGGCCCGTAAAGTCAATAAAAACGAGTGGCTCGGTTTTACAATCCAGCCTTTGACCGTGCTTTTCAGCTCGGCCAGAAAACTGCCGGTTTTGAGGAATTTCACAGCGGGCAATTTCATTTCGACCGCGTTTTCGGGCAAAAGGTGCAGGCGCATGTTTTCAAAGCGCCAGCGCCACAACGGCAGACTGCGAAGGTCCGCCGCAGCGGCCTCAGTGAGAAAGTCGGCGGCCAGGGCCAGGAAGGCCTCTCTGGCCTCTTTTAAAGTCTTGTCCGATCCTATGCTATGGGCGAGCGCGTAATACGGATCTTCTGTTGATTTTGCATCAAAGGCCGTACTTTGAAGCAAGCAGCAAAAATGGCCATCACCCCCGGCCCGGTGTGGCCAGACACGCAGGGCTCGATGTTCAAAGAGGGCTTCACACAAGCCGCCGCTGTCCCGCAGGCCGGGCCTGATGTCTACTGTGGTGAAGTTTGGAAATTTTGCCAAAAAACGCTCGATTTGTTCCTCATTTTCAGCGCGGTTGAATGTGCAGGTAGAATAAACGATCGATCCGCCTGCTTTGACCAGGCGCTGAGCCGAGCGCAGCAGATCAGCCTGGATCTCAAGGAGTCCCTCATTGCTGTAGGCCTCCCATGCGCTGATGGCCTGTGGATCCCGCCTGAACATGCCCTCACCGGAGCAGGGTGCGTCAATAAGGACGCGGTCAAAGCGCCCGGGTAAGGAAGCTGCCAGGGCTGCGGGCTCTGCCACTGTGACGACGGCGTTTTTGACACCCAGATGTTCCAGATTTCGTAAAAGGACCTTGGCCCGCTGCGCATTGATGTCGTTGGACCAGAGCAAACCCCGGCCGCCCAGAGCCGCGGCGAGCCGGGCGGACTTGCCTCCGGGAGCAGCGCACATATCCAGGACCGATTCACCGGCCCGAACTGCGAGCGCTTCCGCCGGCAGCATCGCGGAGGATTCCTGGATGTAGAAGAGGCCCGCGCGGTAGGCCTGTGTTTTTCCGGGTTGATAATCGTTGGGCAGATAGATGCCATCGCTTGACCAGGGAACGCGTTTGATTGGAGCGGCAGCGAGGCCCTGCTCCTGCAAGAGTCGTTCGTGGAGCTGTTCGAAAGTCTCGAAATCAGCCAGCTTGAGGCCGTTGAAGCGATAGGCGCGAGCCGGTGACGCGGAAAAAGAAGCCAAAAAAGCGGGCCACTCCATCAGCATCCCGTGCTCACTGAAGAGCGCGTGCATGGATTCAAGAAAAGCTGCCGGTAATCTAGTCGCCAAAGCTCAATACCCCAATTGGTAAGCGAGCTGATAGGCCAGACGTTTTATAGAGGCTTCACTCCAGGG
>CAYNZF010000015.1:0-33111 GCA_964401615.1 uncultured Oscillospiraceae bacterium | reverse complement strand
TATGTTTTTCACTCATTTTGATCCAGGTCGAAAGGGAGCCCTTGCTCGCTTTGAGCGGAATATCATCGGACAGCAAGCTGCGGTCGATCTGCATGCCCGCCAATTGATCCTTTATGAGATAGCGCCCGCTCAGCATGAGCAGCTGCTCATTCAATTCGACTTCGGAAGGTTCGGCAGATTCCCCGTTCACCGCGCCTTCCATCAGGATAAACATGTCGGTACTGAGCCGTTCTCCCGCTCTGACCGTTCTTGCCCAACGGAAAGGCAGCAATTTTTGAGCTGCTGCGGTATTCAGGGCTGCGGGCGCGGTTCCCTCCGTATAAGCAATGGTATCGACCGATTCCGTCGCTTCAGAATTTTGGATCGTTAGACTGTCTTTCAATAAAAAAAACAAAAGGGCAAAGGCCATGGCCCCCATCACCGCGAGATAGATGCGAAAGCGAAAGTTTATTTTAGCTGCTCTATTCATATACACTCTCCCTAAGCCCAATATTCAAGAAAAATAAAGGGTAACGTTGTTAAGATCAGATAGGGTAAAAAGGCAAAACGAAGTCGATCGCGCGAGGCCAGCACTATCCTCTGCCGCTCTGCCAGTACGCCCCAGATGCAGCTGCCGATGATCAAGGCATAAGCAGTCCGGGACTCCAACAAGAAGCTCACGAAAAACACATACTTGATGTCCGCGGGACCGGGTGAGCGTTTGAGTGCGTAAAGCAGCAGGAGCGGCAAGATGAATAATGAAGCGCGTACCACTGAAGCGGTAAGACTGTACATGAACGACAGCGGATCAGATCCATTTTCAAGCAGCGCGACAGAGCGCAGCAAGGCCGCCAAAATGAGCAAAGAGCGAAGGCCCCATTTCGGTACCCGGCAATGGAAATAATCTTCCCGGATGAGCATTTCACTCACTAAAACGATTAAGGCAAGCAACAAAGCTTTAATCCACAAGGCCATACGCTCCTTTTCCTGAGGTTGAGGCAAGGATAACAAGCGGTCAGCAGCACAGGAACGAATTTCTTTCGCCAAAATTCGTATTTTTACGTGTTTTCGCTCCATGCTGCTTTAAACAGTCGTGGTCAAACAATGACCCGCTCTGTGAGAAATTCAACTTGGCCAGGGATGCTTGGACGATCAAATAGTTTGTCGCAGCAAGCGATGTGTCTGACTTATGCCACTTATCCACATTACTATTCACGTCATAAAATGACAGTTGAACAAGAAGCAAATTTTGATAAAACTACTGAAGAATAGGCCTTTGACCTCAAATTCAGAATGTAAAGACAATGCAAAGCAAAGCCGAAAAACGGCCTTGGATTACAAAATGAAAAAACCGTGAAACATTAATGAAATATAGCCTTTACAAGATCGTAACCCGTGAAACATCGATAAATACTTAAGCACAAACTTATACACATTATCCACAAATTTATTCATGCACATTGAGTGAGTCTGCGCGGCAAAAAGAGCGGTAAGACAACGCGAATGACCGAGCATATTTCACAAGATGGACACAGTTTTCCGCCGGCGCAATGCTATACTGAACACGACGATTCTGACGAAATAAGCAACGATGGAGGCGGAAATGGATGTATGCGCGCTAATATTGGCAGCAGGTGAAGATAAAGCAATGCATTCCGAACGGACGCGTTTTGTGCACGACGTTTGTGGAAAACCAATGATCCAATGGCTCAGTCTCGCGCTGGAGAATGCCGGAGCGAAGGAACAGCTCTATGTGGTAGGTTACCAGCAGGAGCAGGTAAGGCACTCGCTGGGCGAAGATAAGATATACGTTTTACAGGAAAATCAACTCGGCACAGCCCATGCAGTCTTGATGGGCAGCAGTTTTTTGGAATCGCGCGGGGGATGCACGCTGGTTTTGCCCGGGGATGCTCCGCTGCTCACGAGCCGCACGATTGAGGACGTTGTGCGATATTTTGAAAAAACACATCCGGCAGCCCTAATCGTGACCGCTGAAACCAGGAAGCCCGGTTTGGCCGGTGAAGTTGTGCGAACCGTGGAAGGTGACATCGACTTTTTGAGTGAACCCGATCCTGATGAATTTTCTCAAGCGAGCGTCCATGAAGTCGAGACAGGCATCTATTGCTTCGACACCTCACTATTACTTTCTTTCATGGGTCAATTGGATTGGGCGAATGGCAGCCACAAACGCATCACCTCGATCGTCAATAAAATGATCGCGAGCGGTGCCAAATTGTTGACTTACAAAGTGCCCCACGAAGAGGCCATCGGCGTGGACAACCGCGTACAACTTGAAACCGTGCGACGGCGCATGAACCGCCGTATTTGCGAGCAGCACATGATGAACGGGGTCACCATTGAAAACCCGGATGCCTGCTACATTGAGGCGGATGTCGTGTTGGAAAAAGATGTCCACATTTCGTCCGGCTGCCGTCTGAGCGGGCATACCGTGGTCAAAGCACGAAGTTTCCTGGGTCCGCGCTGCTATCTGCACAATGCGGTCATCCATGAGGACTGCCGTTTGGGGAGTGGAAATTTTTTCAATTGTGAGATTCAAGATGAGGTCAGTATCGGCTATAATGCTAATTTGCACGAAGATGTACGTATTGCCCGCGGCGCGAAAATCAAAGACAATGTTGAACTCTGCGACAGCCATGTAGGCAAGTTATGCGAAATTGACAGCCAGAGCTTCCTGAGCTCGTGCGAGATCGGGGACAGCAGCTTTATCGGACGCGGTGTGATCACCGTCGATCCTTTACTGGTCGGGGCGGCCGGAGTGGCGATGGAACCGGAAATGAAAATTTATTCGAAAATCGGCAGCGGTGCCGAAATCGGGGCATTGAGCAGGCTGTTCAAGCCCTTTGTGATCGCGGAGAAATCAGATCTTCCACCCGGCAGCATTGTCAAACAAAGTAAACGTTCGATTTTGCCATGGGTGAAGCATTAAGCGGAGAAAAATAAACGGTGTTATTTAAAAAAAAGGCGCAGCTGCATGAACGTGAGAGCTGGCTTATTGTAGGCCTCGGAAATCCGGGTCCCCGCTATGAACGAAGCTGGCACAATTGCGGATACATGGCCCTTGATCTTCTGGCCGACCACCTGCATGTCAAGATCAATAAAGCGCGCTTTAAAGGGGCTTACGGTCAAGCGGACTATCATGGAAAACGTCTGATTTTACTGAAGCCCGAAACCTACATGAATTTAAGTGGTGAGAGCGTACGGGCCGCGCTGGATTATTTTAAAATTGATCTCGCGCACGTGCTGATTTTATATGATGACATCGACCTGCAGCTGGGGCAGCTGCGCTTGCGCGGGCAGGGCGGCGCGGGGACGCATAACGGCATGAAATCCCTGCTGCAGCATCTGGGCAGTGATCAGTTCGGGCGGATGCGCATCGGCACAGGCCCCGTTCCCAAGGGACGAGAGCTGATCGACCATGTCCTGGACAATGTACCCAAAGAGCAGCAGGCTGTCTTGCTTGAAAGCCTCAAGCGCGCTGTCGAAGGAGCCCTGGTGCTCGTGGACAGCGGCGTGGAAGCGGCCATGCGTCAGGTAAATTAAATGAAAGAAAATACGATGAGCGAGAATGACGCCGCGAGCCGCGCATTATTGCAGCTCGCCCGGGCGGATGAAGCGTTTGCCGGACTGCTGGAAAAACCGGAGCAGCGGGTCAACCTCTTCGGTCCGCAAGACAGTCAAAAGGCCTATTTGATGGCGGCCCTGGCCGAGCTCAATGCTCGCCCGCTGGCCATGCTGATATCTGATGAACTGCGCGCGCGCAGCCTTGAAGCGGCCCTGAAAGCCTTCGTAGTGGATCCCGATTCGGTGGCCGTGCTCCGGCCCCGCGAACTGTCCCTGAGCACCGCGGATGCAGCCTCACACGAGCTTGAACGAGCCCGCCTCGGTGTGCTTCAAGCCTGGATCAGGGGAGAAGTGCGTGTTTTGCTGATCGTGGCACCGGCGCTGCTGCAAAGGATGCTCCCGCCCGGTGAGTTTATCGGAGGCATGTTAAAACTCAAGAAGGGCCAGCAATACGCGCCTGAACATCTGGAAAAACAACTTATGCGTCTGGGCTATGAACGCGTCAAACGCGCTGAAGCGCCGGGAGAATTCGCCAGGCGCGGTGATATCATCGATGTCATTTCTCTGGATACTTACCGCGAGGCCAAAAATCTTGCACAGTCTATAAAAGACGGGGCGGTGACAGAGACGGTCAATTTCGGCTACCGCATTTCATTTTTTGATGATGAAATCGATGACCTCAGAGCCTTCGACCCCGATTCGCAGCGCAGCGTGGACAGTATAGACACGGCTTATTTCGCGCCGGTCCGTGAACTGCCGCCTTTTGCCTATGATGCGGAAAAACTGGCGGATGAGATTGAAACCTTCGCTGAAGAAGCTTTGGTCAAACTGCGTAAACAGGCCGCCTCAACGGAAGTTCTGCATGCTTTTAAAAGTGGTCTGGATAAAGAGGTGGATGAGCTGCGCAACGGGCTGGACTGCCCTAGTCTGGAACGTTGGATCGGCCTGATTCTGGGTGATGAGATCAGCACCTTGCTGGATTACGTTGACTACAAAGAAGCCCTCCTGGCGGTGGACGAACCGCTGCAGATGAAGCATCGCCTGGATGGTGCGCAGTCCGACTTTCAACAACGTTTCGGCGCCCTGCTCATGAAGGGCCAGACGGTCCCTCAAGCGCTTGATGCTCAAATTGCCGGCGTCAATGTCATGAAAGCCCTGGACAGCCGAAAACAAATCATTTCGCTGGCCACCATGCGCAGCAGCGGGAACGGTTTTCCCCGCGCGCAGGACCAGACCATTCAGGGGCGTGACGCGGAACACTTCCATGGGCAGGACGAGAAGCTCATGTCATGGCTCAGGACCATGGCTGCTGCCGGTGAACACATCCACCTGATGGTCCACAGTCATGACCGTCTGGAAGCCACGCGCGCCTTTGTCGCCAAACATGGCCTGGCAGTCCGGGTCATCCGGCGCGAATTAAAAGAAGGCTTTTTATATCCTGCGGCCAAGGTGATCGTCTGTGGCTCACAAGATCTTTTCGGTGTGCAGCGTAAAAGCAGGAAACGCAAAGAAAACAATGCTTTGCGGATCAACTTTTTCGCGGATCTGCAAGTCGGTGAAAAGGTCGTCCACGAAAGCTACGGCATCGGCCTGTATGAAGGAATCACCAACACCACGGACGCCGCGGGCACCATGCGTGATTATCTGACGGTCACGTACGCGAACGATGAGCGCCTGTATTTACCCATGGAACAGCTCGGTCTGCTCCAGAAGTACGTCGGCAGTGACGGTCGGGATGTGCGCCTGTCGCGCATCGGCGGTACGGAATGGAATCGTCAGAAAGAAAAAGCCAGAAATTCCATCAAGCAGCTGGCCACCGATCTGGTCAAGCTCTACAGTCTGCGCCAAAACCAGAAAGGCCACGCTTTTCCTCCCGAAACGCCATGGGACCGGGAGTTCGCTGATTCATTTCCTTTTGAAGAAACCGATGACCAGCTGCGCTGCATCCGGGAAATCAATGCGGACATGGAGAGTACGAAAGTCATGGACCGCCTGCTCTGCGGGGACGTGGGTTTTGGCAAAACAGAAGTCGCTTTTCGCGCGCTGTTCAAATGCGTGCAAGACGGCATGCAGGCCGCGCTCCTGGCCCCGACTACGGTGCTCGCCCAGCAGCATTACCAGAATTTTCGCGAGCGGATTGGCGATTTTCCCCTCAAAGTAGGGCTTTTGTCTCGTTTTGCCACACCGACGCAAAGGGCCAAGGCCGTGCGCGGTTTAAAATCCGGGGCAATTGACGTGGTCATCGGAACGCACCGCATCCTCTCCAAAGATGTGGGCTTCAAAAATCTGGGCCTGCTGGTGGTGGACGAAGAACAGCGTTTCGGTGTGGACCACAAAGAAAAACTCAAAGCGCTGACGCCCACGGTGGATGTGCTCAGCATGTCGGCGACGCCGATTCCCCGTACCTTGCACATGTCGATGTCGGGCATCCGCGACATTTCGGTCATCGACGAAGCCCCGGAAGACAGGCGGCCGGTCCAGACCTATGTGATCGAATTCGATGAGGCTCTGATTCAGGATGCCATCCTGCGTGAAATCTCTCGACGGGGACAAGTCTTTTATCTGCACAACAATACCCACACGATTTTAGAGAAAGCGGCGGAACTGGAGCGGCTTTTACCCGGGGCACGCATACTGGTCGCGCACGGACAAATGTCCGAGCGTGAACTGGAAGATGTGATCATGGCCTTTATCCAGGGGGAGGCGGACATTTTGGTCTGCACCACGATCATCGAATCCGGCATTGACATGCCGCACGTCAATACCCTGATCGTCGAACATGCGGATCGCATGGGTCTGGCCCAGCTCTACCAGCTGAGGGGCAGGGTGGGACGCTCAGAACGGCAAGCTTACGCGTACATTACTTATCAACGGGACAAAGTACTTACCGAAATCGCGGAAAAGCGCTTGTCGACCATCCGTGATTTTACCGAACTCGGAGCCGGCTTCAAGATTGCCTTGCGCGATCTTGAGGTGCGTGGAGCCGGTAACCTTCTGGGCGCGGAACAACACGGACAGCTCAACGCCATTGGCTACGATCTGTACACGCGCATGCTGGACGAGGAAATCAAGTTGGCCAAAGCCGAGGCTGACGTTGAGCAGGGCCTTGTGTCAGGCGCCGGACCGGTACAGACGGTTGATTGCGTGATCGAATTGAGCCTCGATTCCTACATCAGTCCCGATTATATTGAAGACGACGGGGAACGCATGGATATCTACCGGCGTATCGCCCAGATCAACGATCTGGAAATCTACCGCGACGTCGTCGACGAACTGCTGGACCGCTACGGTGACCCGCCCGTCAGTGTCACCACGCTGATGGATGTCGCTTACGTGCGGGCGCGCGCAGCCGGGATGGGTTTTGCCAAAATTTCCATCGTGAAAGAAAGTGCTGTTTTTATCTACAGCACGGCCGTCCGGCCTGACATGGAGCAACTTTCGAAGCTGATCAATCTGGCCGACTACAAAGGTCAGCTTTTGTTCAACGCGGGGACTAAACCTTACGTGGTCTATCGTGAAATCGGCAAAGACAAAAACAGCTATCCGGCCAAGCTGAAAAAGCTTTTCGCGAAGGTGGAATCAGCTAAATAAGCCGGCTGCGGAGGAGCCCGGACGAGCCTTTCAGAGGGCCTCGCGGCTGCTCAGCTCCTTATTGAGGCTGGCAAATGCTTTCGTGTCGCCCAGTAAAACAAAACCGCTCAGTTTATCACCCACAAATACTTTTTTGGCATATTGAAAGAGCTGAAAATTCATGTCGATCATCGCGTGCACTTTAGCCAGCGCTTCCGGGTCCAGGTTGTTTTCTTCAATCAAACCGGCTGAAGCAATGCGTGTGCCCATGGTGTTGACCATGTACGGAGGGATGGGCATGTCATATTCGACCGAGCCACCGACCGCGTTCTCACCCGCGACCTCGCCCTGCTGCTTGGAAATCATCCACAGACCGTACCAACGATTGTCCATGATCGCGCAGTCTCCCACGGCAAAAATGTCCGGCAGATTGCTGCGCATTTGATTGTCCACCACGATGCAGCGGTTGATCTTGATACCCGTGTTATCCAGCATTTCCAGACGCGGGCGGACCCCTGTTGAAATAAGCACCAGATCAGCGGGGTATTCATGGCCGTCCTCGAGCCTGACGCCGCCGACTTTACCCTCTTCTGAAGCGTAAATTTCAGAGATAAAGGCATTGGTGGTCACCTCCGAGCCTTCTTTTTTGACCTGATCCGTAAAGATTTGAGCGGCCCGCTCATCCAGCTGGCGCATCATCAAACGCGGAAAACGTTCCAGAACCGTCGTCCGAATGCCTCTTTTACTGATTGCGAAAGCCGCTTCCAAACCTAAAAGCCCTCCACCAACCACGACCGCCGATTTGATCTGCGCCAATTTATTTTCGATACGCAAAGCATCGCTCATGGTCCAGAGCGTTTCCACTCCTTCAAGGTCGGAGCCTTTGGTGGGTGGGACAAAGGAATAGCTGCCCGAAGCAATGATCAATTTGTCGTAGTTTAAAACCGAAGTGTCCGCAAGCAGCAGCGCTTTGTCTTCAGGCTTGACAGCCGTCACTTTGGTATCCAGTTTCAAGTCAAAACCTTGTTCACGGTACCATTCAGAGGGGTGAAGGAACAAACTGTCTGCTTTGGCGGGATCCATCAGAACTTCGCAGAGGCGCTGACGGTAGTAAGGGGGATAGTGATCTTCTGAAAGAATGGTGATTTTACACTCCGCGTCTTTGGAACGGGCTGCTTCAGCCGCAGATAAACCTGCAATAGATGAACCGATGATGACGAGATGCAGTGCAGACATAAATTTCCCCTTTCTAAATCCCAATTAAATAAGTAAATATATATTGCTTGATTAGTTCAGAATATATTTTGACCGTGCAGTCGTCAACCGCTTGACGCATATCGGTTGAGTTGCCCTTGAAAAAAGGGCGTAGGTGCGTTAGATTATTTGTGTTTATGAAAAATTTCAGCAGGGTCGGCCATTTCTTTTGGTCGAGAAATAAGAGGTAGATATGGCGAAGTATATTTTTGTGACCGGTGGCGTGGTCTCTTCATTGGGTAAGGGCATCACAGCGGCTTCTTTGGGAAAACTCCTGAAAGCAAGAGGTCTCAAGGTGGTCCTACAAAAATTCGACCCCTATCTGAACGTTGATCCCGGCACCATGAATCCTTATCAGCACGGCGAAGTGTTTGTCACCGAAGACGGGGCAGAAACCGACCTTGATTTGGGACATTACGAAAGATTTCTTGACCAGCCGCTCAGCCGCAAGTCCAGCGTTTCCTCCGGACAGATTTATCAATCCGTAATAAACAAAGAGCGCCGCGGCGATTACAACGGCAATACCGTGCAAGTCATCCCGCACATCACCAATGAAATCAAGAGCCGCTGTATGGCCGCCGGCGAAGACGTGGATGTGGTCATCTCTGAAATCGGCGGCACCGTGGGTGACATCGAAGGCCAACCCTTTCTCGAAGCCATTCGCCAACTGCATTTTCAACTCGCTCAAGAGGATTGCCTTTATATCCATGTGACACTTTTGCCCTACATTTCCGCGACAGGTGAGTTAAAGACCAAGCCGACACAACATTCTGTAAAAGAGCTCCAAAAATCGGGGATTCAGCCTGATTTTCTGATCTGCCGCAGTGATTTTCACGTGCCGATGGGTATGCGTGAAAAAATCGCGCTTTTCTGCAATGTGGCCATCGACCATGTCATCGAAAATACCAACTGCGATTCGCTTTATGAAGTTCCCTTGATGCTGGAAGAGGCCAGATTGGCCGATCTGGTCTGCAAAGATCTCAAACTGACGACGAAAACACCGGATTTAAGCAGCTGGAAAGAAATGGTGCAGCGTCACATCCATCCTGAGCGCAGGGTAAAAATCGCGCTGGTCGGAAAATATGTGCTTTTGCATGACTCGTTTTTAAGCGTGGTGGAATCATTGACCCACGGGGGCATCTCCAACAATGCCGGCGTAGATATTAAATGGGTCTCGTCCGATACTTTGACCCCTGAAAACATCGAGCAAGAGCTCAGTGATGTGCACGGGATCCTTGTGCCGGGCGGCTTCGGCACGCGCGGGATCGAAGGAAAAATTCTGGCTGTGCAGTATGCTCGTACCCACGATCTGCCCTTTTTCGGAATCTGCCTCGGTCTGCAGATGGCGGTAATCGAATACGCGCGCCACATGGCGGGTTTACCGGAAGCCAATTCCACTGAAGTGGACTCAGAAACGCCTTTCCCGGTGGTGGATCGTATGCCTGATCAAACGTCTGTCATCCTTGGCGGTACGATGCGTCTGGGCGGATATGCTTGTACGGTCATGCCGGACAGCAAGCTCGCAGAGGCTTATCAAAAAAAGGAGATCAGAGAGCGCCATCGCCATCGCTACGAAGTCAACAATGATTTTGTGCCTCAACTTGAAGCGGCCGGCCTGCGTTTTACCGGGCACAACCCGGAATCGGGACTGGTGGAAGCCATTGAACTGAAAGACCATCCCTGGTTTGTCGGTGTTCAATTCCATCCGGAATTCTTGTCCCGCCCCAACAATCCGCACCCGCTGTTCAGAGATTTCGTTAAAGCTGCATTGGATCATCAGGGGCAGTAAGCGGTACGGCTTGACACCGCTTGACATATAAATAGAAAGAGTGCCTGTGATTAGAACTCTGCTGCTTATCATCATTTATCTGAGCTTTATCAGCCTGGGTTTACCTGACGCCCTGCTCGGTTCAGCCTGGCCCACGATGTACCTTGACCTGAGCGTCGATGCTTCGATGGCGGGTTTGATTTCGCTCATTGTTTCGGCCGGGACCATTATCTCCAGCTTGATGACAGACCGGGTGGTGCGCCGTTTCGGCACCGCCTTCGTGACCACCTTTTCAGTTGCCTTGACCGCGATCGCGCTGCTCGGCAACTCTTTTTCCCCAAACTTGTTCTTTCTCTGCCTCATGGCTGTCCCCATGGGTCTCGGGGCCGGCGCGGTGGATGCTTCGCTCAATAATTACGTCGCCCTCCATTACAAAGCCAGACATATGAACTGGCTGCACTGTTTTTGGGGCGTGGGGGCTTCCGCCAGTCCGCTGCTGATGTCTTTTGCCCTGGAAAGGATGCAGTCCTGGCGCATGGGCTATCGTATGGTGGGTGTGATTCAGGCCGTCCTTGTGGTTATTTTGTTTTTTTCACGCAATCTCTGGGATAAAGTAGGGCAAAGTGACAACGCCATCTCGTCTGTTGAGCAAGAAGTGCTTTCGGTGCGTGAGCGCTTTCACATCCCCGGCGCCAAGGCCGCGATGCTGTCGTTTTTCGCTTATTGCGGGCTGGAAAGCATGGCCGGTCTCTGGGGAACGACCTATATGGTGCTGGTGCGCGGTGTCAATGAAATCCAGGCGGCGCAATGGGTGGCTCTCTATTATTTCGGCATCACGCTGGGCCGCTTCCTGGGGGGCTTCTTGACCTTCAAATTCAGTAACAAGCATATGATTCGCCTGGGCTTGAGCTTTATTTTTGTGAGTATTCTTTTGACCGTCCTGCCACTTAGCCCGATTTTCTTACAGATCGCGTTTTTCAGCCTGGGTTTGGGCTGCGCGCCGGTCTTCCCGGGACTGCTGCAGGAAACCCCGGAGAATTTCGGGGCTGCGCGCTCTCAGTCAATGATGGGCATCCAAATGGCGTCAGCCTACGTGGGCATCACCGTCATGCCGCCTCTTTTTGGCTGGTTGACCAAGCTCGTCGGCTATGGTTTTTATCCCTACTATCTCACCATTCTGTTTGTGTTGATGTTGTTCGCAGTGCTTAAATTGGAGCCTGTCAAGCACGTTTAATGCAGCTTGGCTTCATCAAGCAGGTCCTGTCTGGATTTTCCGAAGCGCTTCTGCAGCAAGGCGCGCAGCGGAGCTGTGCTGAAAAGCTTATACAATCCTTCCGTTAAGGCCAGTGTGAAGACCCAAAAACCAAGGAAATAGTAAAAATTACTGCGGTCCGGCAAAGCCAGCATGAAGAGATTCGGGAAGAAGGCGACCGCGAAGAAGGGCACCAGCGTACAGATCGCGAAGAGCAGCCGTTTGATCCAGTCGAAGGGAAGAGAGGCGAGGTAGAGTGCTCGAAGACTGATCAAGATGAGGGCAAGCATCGCCATGGTCGAAAGCTCGGCTTCATTGAGCCCGCAGGGGCCGCTCAGCAGCACCGCCGCGATAAGCATCAGAGCCGCGCTGATACCCGGAGGTAAGGCCAGTGGTAAAACGTTGGCCAGGAAAGTCCCGCTGACACGTTCTTTGTTAGGTTTCAAGGCAAGAAAGAAGCCCGGAATGCCCACGGTCGCAGAACTGATGAGCGTGCCCTGGATGGGCAGGATCGGAAAACTGAGCGGCAAAATCAGCATCAAAAACGCGAACACGGAAGCATAGATCGTCTTGATCAAAAAAAGCGGCGCGATGCGCTGAATATTGTTGATTACTCGCCGACCCTCGTACACTGCGTCAACCATCACGCTCATCTTGTTGTCCAGGAGCACGATATCCGCCGCCGCGCGCGCGGCCTCCGAACCGGAAGCCATGGCGACGCCGCAGTCCGCATCTTTCAAGGCGAGCACATCGTTGACTCCGTCACCGGTCATGGCGACCGTGTGGCCGTTGCTTTGGAGTGCTTTTAAGAGGGCGCGTTTCTGGAAAGGTGACACACGGCCGAAGAGCTGGTAATGTTCAGCGATTTCGCTGAGGTCTGCGTCTTCGGCGACCTGACTCATGTCAATAAGCTTTTCAAAACCTGCAATGCCGGCACGCCTGGCTATGCCTTCAACCGTGTAGGGGTGGTCGCCGGAGATGATTTTAAGGGCCACGTTTTGCGCGCGGAAATATGAAAAGGTTGGTACGACATCATTTCTGATCGCGTCAGCGATAACGATTAAAGCGAGCGGCGTCAGATCTGCCAGGGGCTCCGTCTTATCGAGGTCGGCTTCCTCCAGCTGATGCGGGCTGTGGGCGACGGTGAGGACGCGGTAGCCGGTTTGCGCAATGGCTTCGATTTGAGCGGTGATACCATCAAGTGCCGGTGCCTCAAAGAGCATTTCCGCGGCACCGACATACCAGCTGCCCTCGCCCTCAAAGTCGATGCAGGACCATTTGCGCTTTGAAGAAAAAGCCATGTGCCGCTGCTTCTTCCATGGGAGCAACTTTTCTGCGGCCGGATTTAAAAAATAGGCGTTGAGGGCGATCTGCGTAGCATTTCCCTCTTTAAAATGACTGCAAAACGAAAACAGCGCCTGCTGCAGCCGGGGCGGCAAGGCGGTGACTTGCTTGTATTGGGGGAAGTTCAGGCCGAATTGCCTAGCTTCCGCATTTTCTGCGTTAAGGGTAATTTGTTTGGTCTCAAGCTCAAGCAGGGCGAAAAGCTGCATCTCGCCGCTGGTGATGGTCCCTGTCTTATCAAGACAGAGCACGTCCACCCGCGCCAGCGTTTCGATGCTCGGCACGGTTTGAACCAGGGCCTGCTTGCTCCCCAGGATCACAATGGAAGTCGCCATCGCGACTGAAGTGAGCAGCACCAGTCCTTCCGGCAGCATCGAAATCAAAAGCCCGACGGTACTGACCTGTTCGCGCAAGATGGATGCCCCATCCGCATTGAAAAACAATTTGGCAAAAAGCAAAATGCCCAGCGGAAACAACGCGAATGATACAATCTTCAGCAGCCGGTTCATTCCCCGCATCAAGGCCGAATGTTGTGACTTTTCAGATTGAGCTTCCAAGGTGATGCGAGCGGCGAAAGTATCCTTGGATACTTTGTCCACCACAAGGCTGCCCGAACCTGCCATCGCCACGGAGCCTGACAGCATGCGGTCACCATCGCGTTTCCGGATGGGGTCGGCTTCACCGGTCAAGAGTGATTCGTCGACCTCAAGTCCATCTCCGGATACAAGGCGCCCATCGATCACGATCTGCTGACCTGCTTTGATGTGCAGCAAGTCCCCGGGCACGATCTGATCCACCGGGATCGTCATCCGTTCAGCGCTGCGGGTGACCTCCGCGTGGGGCTCGGTCAGGATGGACAGCTTATCGATGGTCAGTTTCGCTTTGATTTCCTGGAAGATGCTGATGGCGGTATTGAAAAAGACCACGCCCATGAACAGCAGATTGCGTAAATAACGGGGATCTTTGAAGCTGATAATTATCACAACCACGGCCAGAGCGGTGTTGATGAAGTTAAAGAAGGTGAAAACATTGTCAAAAAGAATTTGATTGATGCTGCGGGTCGGTTTTTTCAGGCTGATGTTGCCTTTACCGGCTTGCAGCAAAAGGTCTGCCGCCGCTTTGCTCAGGCCTTGATAGCCGTTGAGCATTTCGTCCGGAATTACGGCAGGCGATGGCACGCGTTGTTCATGGCGTGCTTTCGCCTTTTCTTCCAAGCGCAAGAGACTTTTGTTCTTCAGTCTCAGGGGTCGACTGACCTTCTTTTTACCAAGTACTTTACGTTTAGCCCCGCTCTTGAAGGAACGCCTTTTCATCAATCACTGACCTCATAGTTTAGTGTAAGGTTCTTTAATTGGGGTTCCAGACGTCGCAGGCGCACACCCGCGCGATCGAGCATGCGTTTAGAAACGAGCGTGGATGGGGCATCCGCGTATTTGTCGGACAGGTAGACCACTTCACTGATGCCGGATTGAATGATGGCTTTGGCACATTCATTGCAGGGAAAAAGGGCTACATAAATACTGCAGCCGGCCAGGCTTGTCCCCGGGTTGTTGAGTATGGCGTTGAGCTCCGCGTGGCATACGTAGGGGTATTTGGTGTCGGCAAAATCGCCCTCTCTTTCCCAGGACACGTCGTCATCCGAGGTCCCTCTGGGCATGCCATTGTAACCCGTGGAAATGATTTTCTTGTCTTTGTTGACGATACACGCACCGACTTGAGTGTTGGGATCCTTGCTGCGTTCTGCAGCGAGCAGGGCGACGCCCATGAAATATTCGTCCCAGGAAATATAGTTACTGCGTTTGGGCATAAAAAACCTCCGAAGTGCGCCGATAGCGCTTTTATAAATCATTATAGCGATAGCGGAGAGCGAGAGAAAGGTAACATTTCGCGCGGCGGTGCTCGTTCATGAAAGAAGTTGCAAGATTTGATAAAAGTCACGTCTTCGATGACTTGCTTTATTTTGCCGGCATCATTATTCTAGCGGTTGAGAGTGCAGCCGAAAGGATTTAAGTAAACAAGATGATGAGAGCACATTTAACCGAAGCCAAACGTGTTGTGGTGAAGGTGGGGACATCGACCATTACACACAACAACGGGGCTCTGAATTTAGAGAATCTGGAGCATCTCTGCCGCATGCTGGTCAATCAGAAGCACAAGGGGCGTGAGGTGATTTTGGTGACTTCCGGGGCCATCGCGGTGGGACTCCATCGCTTGAGGCTGAGGGAAAGACCTGAAAGTCTGCGGAAAAAGCAGGCGATCGCGGCCATCGGACAAGTTGACTTGATGAGCATTTACAGTCGTTTCCTGGCGGAATACGATCAAAACTGCGCGCAGATCTTGATGACGCGCGGTGACGTGGATGATCCGCTGACGCTGGAAAATATCACCAACACTTTTGAAGCACTAATGGAACTCGATGTGCTGCCGATCGTCAACGAAAATGATACGGTGTCTACGACGGAAGTCATGTTCAACGGGACCTTTGGCGATAATGACCGCTTGTCCGCGATCGTGGCGAGAATCGTCAAAGCGGACGCACTGATTCTTTTGTCAGATATCGAGGGCCTATATGATTGTGATCCTCATCTCAATGAAGATGCCCGCTTCATTTCTGAGGTTGAGGTGGTGGATGAGGACATCATGCTGACCGCGGGGGGGCAAGGCTCCTGGCGTGGCACCGGGGGGATGGTCTCGAAGCTGAATGCGGCCAAGGTGGCCACGGAAGCAGGTATAGACATGATCATCGCCCATGGAAAAAACCCGGATGATGTGAATCGCATCCTTGAAGGCGAAGAAATCGGGACCTGGTTCAAAGCAGCGCAGGAGATTGAGCCGGACCCGGACACAGCGCTCGAAGACAACGGTGACATGAGTTCAGAAACCGACTGAATGCGCTCTTGTCTTTACCGGTCAACCTAACGGATAATACTTAAAAAACAGAGAAGGGACTGAATTCGTTTGAATCCGGTCCCTTTCATCTTGTGGCTCTGTGCTTTATTCGTTCAGCTGCAGCAAGGCTGATAAAAAATCATGGGCGTCTTTATCAGGTTCCCGGTGCAGGGGGAGCGGGTGCGGTCTCTGCAGGTGTGGTGGGTGCGGGAGCAGGTGGACGGTACACATGAATGTTGCAATTCGTCTTGGGTGTGAGGGGGCTGTTCACATCAAAAACTTCAGTTTGTACATTGTTTCCACATTGAGGATTGGCTAAAAAGCCGGATTGGTTGCAGATCTGGAGAGAGATAATCGTCGCGGGCCGTTCAAAGCTGCGCGGCTCGAGCTCGGCATGGATCTCGGTCATGGTGTTACGGAAGACATACTCAGGTGCGCGGTAATCCGCACTGCGGTTGTCCAGGTACGTCGGTGTGTCAAAACCATACCAGACCGAGGTGGTGTAATACGGGGAATAGCCGGAAAACCAACGGTCCCAGTTATATTCAGTCGTGCCTGACTTACCTACGGTGTAGATGTCTTCCCCGTTCGCATTTTGGATCAGGCCGATGGTCGAGGCTGCGGTGCCCGGAAAGCCAAAGCTGGAGTTGGCGCCTAGTAAGGTTTCACGCAGGATGGAGGTCATCATGTACGCGGTTTCAGGTTTGAAGACCTGCACATATTCGGGCTTGCCCTCGAGTAAAACGGTTCCGTCATGCGCCAGCACTTTTGTGTAGGCCAGAGGTCTTGCATACATGCCGTTGTTCGCCAGGGCGGTGTAACCTCCGGCAACTTCCAGAGGGGACATGCCTTTATCGAAAGAGCCCATTGCCATCGCGAGTGCGACGCCGTCTGTGCGCCTGTCCATACCCATCTGGTACAAGTATTGTTTCGCGACTTCGGGCCCGATGGTCATCAGGACTTGAGCGGACTCAATGTTGAGTGACCACTTGACCGCGTTGCGCACGGTCACCTTTCCATAAAAAGTACCGCCGAGGTTCTGCGGCCAGGCCTCTGTGCCCGGACCAAGCAAATAAACCTTTTGATCCAGGAAGACGGTCGCTCCCGTAACCGTTTGTTGATCGATGGCCGGCCCATAAACGGCCAGCGGTTTAATGGTAGAACCGGGTGAGCGTTCGATGTCAACGGCGCGGTTCAGGACGAGGTTAGCCGTTTTAGGACCGGTCCCGCCTCCCATGCCGGCGATGGTGCCGGTCAGATTGTTGATGATGACCTGGCCTAACTGCGGCTTTTCAGGGCTTTCCGCATACTGGGCCGGATTGGAGTTGTAAATGCTCTCGTCGTTGAAGTTACGGTCGATGGCCGCTTGCACCTTGGGTTCCATCGCTGCAAAAATCGTCACGCCCTTCGTGTTGATGATGTTGGCCGCCGCATCGAAGGTGATGTCCATTTTCGCCGCCAGATCTTCAATGACCTGCTGCTTGGCGTATTCTGAGTAATAGCTGTTGATACTGGTCCCACTGACTTCGGGCGGTTTTTCAATAAATTTAAGCTCTGTGTTCAACGCTGAACGGTATTGTGCCTGTGAAATCATGCCCTGGGCATACATATTTCCCAGGACAATGCGCTGGCGGCGCAGACCATTGCGCAGACCTGATTCCGTGCGTGGGTTATAGAGAGAGGGACCACGCGGAATAGCGGCCAGATAAGCACATTCTTCAAGCGTCAATTCAGCCGACGATTTGTCAAAATATCCTTGTGCCGCGGCTTCGATACCCACATAGGAATTGCCCATGGGAACGAGATTCAAGTAGGTGCCCATAATTTCATCTTTGGTGAGTGTTTGTGTCAATTGAATCGCTTTGTACCATTCCTGAATCTTGCGCTGCGCGGAGACATCGTCCTCACCGGTCACCAGTTTAACGGTCTGCTGTGTGATCGTCGATCCGCCGTGCGTCGGTGTCCCTGCGTTGGCCAGGGCAGAAACAATGGCACCTCCGATGCGCTTAGGGTCAATGCCGATATTGGTATAAAAGCGTTCGTCCTCAATGGCGATGAAGGCTTCATCGATATAAGTGCCCTTGACTTTGTCAAAAGCGATGTCGACGCGGTCGATATTGCTGGCACCGGTGTATTTGGCAATCAGGTTGTTGTCCAGATCGTACATGTATGAAGTGAGCGGCCCGCTTTTAAGCTGCGACATGTCGACGGGTACGGTCGTGTTGATGTAACCCATCAGTACACCCACACCGGTTCCTCCGGTAAACAGTATGGTCAGGATAATGATAAAAATGGATATTTTGATTACACGGCCGATGCTGCGGCCGATGATGGCCGGGACACTCATCATGTACACCGGACGGGATGGCTTGCCTTTGACGTGGCGCTTTAATTCATTGCGCAGGCTGCTCAGTCCCCGATTGACTTCCCTCTGCGAACGCGGCACAGCCGCAGCGGACCTTTCACCCGACATGCCGAAAACCGGATGGAGGGCTTCCTGAAGACGAGCCGTAGATTGTCTGGCACCGGTTTTCTGATAGATCAGTTCACTATCCGAATCGGAATTCGCGCCGGCCGATGGCCGCAGTCTGGGTTTTCCTTTGGCAGGAAGCGCTTGGGCACGCCTCGAGAGGCTCGCCGCAGCGGTGTTTGGAGTTCCCGGTGAAACCGCGGCCTGCGCGCTTTGGGCAGAATTCGCCGCTTGAGCCGTTCGCGCATTTTCAGCGGGGTGTCTTCTTTGGGAAGCGGCAAAAGGTGAGCGGGGCACGGAGGGGTTTTCCAACTCCCTTTGGGCCTTGGCTTCTTCTGCGGACAACTTGCGTTTGGAAAGGGTGCGGGCTTTTGCTTCAGCCAGTTTTTCCTTGACGGTCGCAGAAAAGCCTTTGGCCGAGGACTTCAGTTTATGAAAAATCAACTTGCTTTTGTTCAAGCCGGCCATGGCGCTTGTACTCAGCCCGGCAGCAAAGGCCTCTTTACTACTCGCCTTGGTCTCAGGCGGATTCTCGGCCAGATTTTTGGTCGCGCGTTGAAAAGTTTTGGGCGTTTGCGGTCTTTGAACTTGACGTTGTAAAGCCGCTTTGGGCTCCGCTGACCGCAGAGCGGCGGCAGCCGGGTTCTGTTCGGCAACAGGGATTCTGATTGCTCTCACTTGTGCGGCGCGCGGTACTGAATCCGCGGTGTTTTCGACAGCCGAAAACGCAGGCTCACGCACTGATGCGGCAGCTTGCTCAGGACTTGTGTTTACGGCTTTGATAGGGTTTTCTGCCGCGGCTTTTCCTGCAGAATCAGCCGAGGGCGTCACTTTTTTCATGTTTTATTTCCTTTACAGGACCTCAAGTGGATTAAAGCCCGTCTGTGTGTAAGGTATTATAGACGATTTCGTAGTAAAAATAAAATAAAAGGACTTTTACCAGCTAGCTCCGCCTCCACCATGTGAACTGCCGCTTGAACCGGTGTGGAATCCACCGCCGCCGCCACCTCCTCCACCACCGCTGCTGGAGCGATTGATGACGGATTGTGTCACGTGCGAGTCAATGAGGTTATCTTGAATATCTTCGTAGTTGGCTATGGCTTGAGTCTTGAGATTGATCAGTCGCGCAGCGCCTTTAGGCTGACGATAAGCCGTGTTGGTGATGCCGAAGAAGATCAGGAAGACAAGCAAAGCTACACCGGCCGCGATGCCGATGTCGATGGCCTTCAGCCTGGGACGGGTGTCGAGCAGCTTGTCTTCAATGCCTGCCATCAGGCTGGTCATCGCACCTGCATATTCCGCGTTTCCCATGTTATTGTTTTCAACGACCTTTTCCGCGATGCGGTCAAGCGTGTCATTGGACAGGAGGTCTTTGGCCGTTCCTGTTGTGGATATCCAGACCGTACGATTCGCTACGTCGACCAGGCCCAATATACCGTCGGGACCGTAATTGCCGTAGTCGAAAAGATCGTCCGCGTTGGCCATCGCGCTCTGACCGGTTTCGGTGGTCATGATGGCCAGGACCACGTCCAGGCCGAACTTTTGCCCGACTTCAAGAGCCTTGTTCGAAAGCGATTCCTGCAGCTTGGGGGTCAACAGATTTTCAGGGTCAAGCAGGGTCGGACCTCCGCTCGGCGTCGCGGCTATGGCTGCGCTTGTATTGTTTCCAGTGGGCAGAAGGTCCTTTGGTGTGAGGGTCGTGCTTGTTTCAATGGCCGCGGTGGTTTCCGGAACCGCGTCGCTGGGTGCCGCAGTACTGTCCGAAGCCGTCGCCGGGGTCGTGTCTGCCGCATTATCATTCAAAGCCGCTCTTCTTGATTCCAATGTTTCCGTTTGAAGGGCAAGGGCTTCAGGGGGGAGGAAGGGGTTTGCTTCAACCGCAGAACCGTTGCGCTGGGCCATGACGTAGTCAAAACTGTAGAGGATCTGCCTGAGCAGTTCGGATTCCTTGAGGTAGTTGAAATTGGCATTGACGTCTTCAATAATGGCAAAACTCTCAGCTTCATCGGGTGGGGATTTGTGCTCCAAAGCCTGATCGAGGTCGATGCCTCCGAAGGCGAGCACCCTCAAATAATTCATATTGTCGAGCAAGAGGAGTGTGCCGACTTTGGCAGGACCGAAACCGTAGTTTCCCGAATCAACCAGCCGATTCATCTCGTTGTCCATCCGGACCTCATCTCCACCGAAATCGCTGATTTCCAGGACCACGTCCTGTTTGTACTTTTTCCCCAGAATTGAAGCGAGTTCCTGGGCCTTGTGAATTTCGTCCGCAGGCACCTCACCGGTCAGATCGATCACAGAGACCTGGCCGGAAGGGGTCAGGCTATCCGCAGTCGTTGCCAGAACGTTTTCGAGAGGCTGCAGTGCAGCACCCAGTAAAACGCTGAATGCCAGCAGCAGGAGAAAGAATGAGGAGGCCGAATTTTTCAATTTTTTATGCATTACCATATGAAATATCCTCCTAACAAGAGCAGGATCAAAACCACGAAAGCGATGATCAGCGCGTCTCGCCAAATTCGACCTTTATGTACCGGCAGCTCTCCAACGATTTGGGCCGTCTGTCCATTCATGGCAAAAGTATAAATTTTTCCCAAAAAGTTATAGGTCAGCATCCAGGTCGGGAGCATGGTGTAAAGCGGCTCGTGCAATTCGATATTGATGTTCTCGCCTTTGGTTTCAACCTTCTCGGGGATACCCTGAAAGGACTCGAATATCTTGTCCAGCGTGTAGCGATAGGCTTGTTCAGCAATCGCCGGCTTGCTCTCCTCCGCGCCGATTTCGAATTTATCCGCGAAGAAACCTGACAGATAGGGCATGGCAAAAGGCCGCATCTGCTCAAGCGGATACTGAGAAATGCTGTTGAGCAGAACCGGATCGACTTTTTTATAGGCGGAAACGGAGGTGTCGTCCAGAAACATGCTGCCCCTTCTGACGTGTTCGTATTTTTTTGTCTCCGTGAAACGCATCGTACCGCTGGTCCAGGACCGAACCGAGGTACTTTCCCCCAGATAGTCAAATTTACTGTCCGCGTCAGCGAACCAGTAGGGGATATAAATGCCGGTCATCTTTTCCAGATGTGAGGGCTTGGTAAAATCTTTCGGCACATACCGCTTGCTGCCGACCCAGTTCAAGAAGGCCTGTGTCGCCTGCTCTTTCGATACGGCAAAAGGAATCAGCTGATCCGGTTTGAATTCGCCCGCCAGCCGCTCGCTGATGACGACGGGGTTGTGACAGTAATAGCAGAAGGTCGCCGTCGTTATTTCGTCGGTCACCACGGTCGCACCGCAGCTATCGCAGTGGTAGCCGTTGAAATGCTGTTCCGGAGCGGTTCCGTCAGTTTCAGCCTGCCTTTTTTCCTCGATGATCTGGTCTGACTCTGCCTGTCGCTGAGCCTGGGCGTCTTGTTCGGCAAAATGAGCGATGATCTCCTGTTCGGTGAACGTACTCAAACAGTATTCACAGGCGAACTTTTGTTGATCCGGACTGAACGCAATCGGTGCGCCGCAAGCCGGACATTTGTAACTACTGGCCATGGCTGCCTCCCATTAAACAAGCATCCCCACTCACGTGTTTAAGCTCAGGCACCGCGAGCAGGGATGAACTCTGGATTATTTCATTCAAATTTCCGTGCAATCAGAACGCGGTTCCGCATTCAGGGCAAAACTTCGGTACGCTGCCCTGAGGTGCAAAGCCGCAGTTTTTACATTTGGCCGGCTCAGCGGCTGCCGGTCTGGGTGTACCGCATTCTACACAGAACTTACCGCCGAGATTCTTGTGACCGCAGTTTGTGCAGAAATACTGGTCACCGACGGCCGGAGCAGACGCTGCCGGCGCGGCCCCGCCGCCCTGAGCGGCTTGCTGCTGTGCCTGCTGCTGCATCTGCATCTGCTGTAAATTGGTCGTCGAGGCCTGGCCCATGAAGCCGCCGCCTGCGCTCATGCCCAGACCGACACCCATCATCGCGGTACCGGCACCGGCCGCATTGCTGCCCGCTGCCTCCACGCCGCGTGCGATGGAACCTTGCACGTAGCCTTCGCGAATGGTAGCATCCTGCAGCATCGCGCCGGAATTGCGGATATTGATGATTTTCTTTGATTCGTCATCATAAGAAATGCTTTGAATTCCAACGGACTTGACCTGGAAACCACGATCGTTTTTCCAGCTTTCATCCAGTACGTCCGCCATATATTTACTGAGTTCGACGGATCTGGACGCCACTTGTGAAATTCGCACACCGTCAATGGACATCTGGTTCATGGAAGCTTGAAGCGCTCCAACGAATTCGGAAAGGTACTGTTCGTTGATGTCATTGATATCGACACGCTCCTGGTTACGAGGCAGGGCTTGCTTGAAGAACAAAAGGGGATTGGTGACTTCGATGGAATAGTTACCGAAGGCACGCAGGAAAAGCTCCGCGTTGTAGAAATTATCGAAATAGTTGACCGCGTTCGCAGTGCCGAATTTGATCCCTTTGATTTCCTGTAAGTTGATGAAATAAACTTTTTGTTTCTGAGGGGTGCCCCCGCCGAACTTGAAACGTTCCCAGGCGTCTTTCAACACGTCGCCGAACTGGCCGTTGAAGAGTGAAGGCTGAGCGCTGTTGTCCACACGGAAGTAGCCTTCGTCGGCGGTGTAGTCCACGATGCGGCCCCCGTCAGTTAAAATCATAAACTGCATGGGGTTGACATGGATGATGGATCCGTTGCTGATGACATCTGCCGTGCCTTGGATATTTTGATTGCGCTTGTCGTCATATCGAACACGGATACCGCCGGTGCAGACCGTGGTTTGGCCCATATTGTCGGCTTCAATGGATTCCTGCCATTGTTCCGCGAAAGTTCCCCCGATTGCGCTGGTTACCGCTTTGATCAAACCCATAGAAATTTCCTCCGTTTTAATGTGGTGTTTTCATTACGAAATATTGGATGACTCCAAAATACTCTTTTAAACGAGTGTGCGCAGCCCGGGAATTTGAGTGTATACGCGGGCGCCCAATTGTGCGTCCAGATTAAATAAACCTTCCTGACTTTTTCCAAACAGGTCAAATTGCTTGAGATTGTCGCCGGCATTTTTTTCTTCCTCACCTTGTTCAGTGATGAAAAAATCAATAAATTTGGCCGTGCGATAATCGCCTTCCTGCATGGCTTGACCATATATTTTGTGAATCAAGGACGTGACGAGCTGTTCATGCTCCAGGGAGTGGGCCAGCGGATGTCTGAAGTCCGCGAAGTTTTCATCCGGGGCTTCAAGCGCGCTGAAAAGGACGCGGGCTTCGTTGTCTATCACGTACTGCGTCATGGCGATGGCGTGGTCTTTTTCTTCGGCGGCCTGCACATTGAACCAGTGCGCGAAGCCCGCCAGACCCTCATGATCATAATAATTGGCGATTGCTCGATACAGATAAGAAGAATAATACTCACGGTTGATTTGATAGTTCATCAAATCCAGAATCGTTTTACTTAACATACTCGTACCTCCGTACAGTTCAAGCGGCAACGTTCCTATTTATTTTATGCGATATTGAATAAAAAAGGTAGTGATTTAGATACTGGTTTCCCTGCGCCGGTGATCATTCGCGTGTTTATTCCGAACTTTTTCCGACCAGCACGCGCTTCGTGGACTCAAAAATTTCGTGCTGGGAGGTTTGTGGGCAATTGTCGGGTTCACACTGCCTGATCTGTTTCTTGAGTTGTGCAAAAGTCTCTTCCGAGATGGCATGTTCCATGCGGCAGGCATCCTCTGCCGCGGTTTTTTCTGTCACACCGATGGACATTAAATATTCAGTCAAAAAGATATGACGTTCCAGAATTTTTTCTGAAATGGCCTGGCCTTTGTCGGTCAAGTCGATGGTTCCGTCGTTTTGGATGATCAGTAATTTCTCATCTTCCAGGAGGTGAACGGCACGGCTGATGCTGGGTTTGGAAAAATTCATCTCGCTGGCTAAGTCGACCGAACGCACACGTCCCAAACGATTCTTCAGGATTAAGATATTCTCTAAATAATTTTCGCCTGATTCCTGCAATTTCATGGAAAACCTACCTTTATTGATACTGGTATGGCACTATAATAGCACAGATAAAGTATTTAAGTTAGCCAAGGGTCACTCATCCTTGCGCAGGACCAAAACGAAGTAAACCAAAATTTCTAAGGAGGCCTTTATGGCAGAACTTCACTCAGAAGCGCTTCCACAGGAACGCGCCATCATCGCGGGCCTCAGCGGTACCTACAGCGGTCCGGAAGAAGCCGATGCCAGCCTCGCCGAGCTGGCTGAACTGGTCGAGGCCGCGGGAGGGGTCTGCGTGCGCCAGGTCATGCAGATGCGCAGCACCCCGGAAGCCGCCACATTTTTAGGCAGCGGAAAACTGGATGAGATCAAAGAACTGGCCGCGGCGCACGACTGCGATCTGCTGGTATTTGACTCGGAGCTGAAGGGCAGCCAGCTGCGGAATATCGCCGAACGGACCGGCTTGAAGGTTTTGGATCGCAGCCTCTTGATATTGGACATTTTTGCCAGAAGGGCATTTACGGCGGAAGGGAAGCTTCAAGTTGAGCTGGCTCAATTAAAGCTGAGACTCAGCCGCTTGACCGGCATGGGGGCGACCTTGTCCCGTTTGGGCGGCGGAATCGGTACGCGTGGCCCCGGTGAATCACAGCTGGAGACCGATCGACGACATATTCGTACGCGCATAGAAAACTTGCAGGCCCAGCTTGCTGATGTGGAGAAACGTCGCCTTGCAAGCACGAAACGCCGTTCTCAGGAGGGTGCGCGGGTGGTCTGTGTGGTGGGTTACACCAACGCGGGGAAATCATCCTTGCTCAATCGTTTGTGTGATGCCGGCTTGTGGGAAATGGACCAGGTTTTCGCTACTCTCGACCCGGCTGCGCGCCGGCTGCGCCTCCCCAACGGAGGAGAGCTCGTGTTGATCGACACCGTGGGTTTTATCAGACGTTTACCGACCGCGCTGGTGGAAGCCTTCAAGTCCACTTTGGAAGTGGTCCTTTCAGCGGATCTGCTTCTGCATGTCTCTGATGCCGCCGATCCGGCGGCTCGGGAAAAGGAGAACGTGGTGCTGAAAATTCTGGACGAATTGGGGGCGGCTGAAATTCCTGCCCTGCACCTTTTGAATAAGATTGACCTTTTGCCGGATAGCGGCTTGCCTGCGGAGTGGCTGAACGGACGCGAGGCGGCCAAATATCGCAAAGTTTTACCTCTGTCATTGAAAACGACTCAGGGTCTGGACACGGTGGTTGAGGCGCTGCAGGATTGGTATGAGAGTCTTGACACAGTATATGAACAGTTTTTTCCGCATCGTGAGGGAAAATTGGTCGCCCAGATTTACCGTGAGGGCAGAATTTTGGAGAAGGAACAGACGGACGAGGGGGTCAGGTTGAAATTCACACTGCCCGCGGAGAAATCGGCTGGCTTACAGGAATTTCTTAAGAAAACCAAAAAATAAGGCCGGATTTTCTCCGGCCGGGTTATTAGCGCTTCGTGTTGATTTTTAGCTGCTCATAAATCGTGCCACCAGCTTGTAACCCTCTTCCACGAGAGGGCTTAAAGTGGTCGCGTTTTTCTCTGTGTAACTCAGGGCGGTGTCGGCCTTGTCTGCGTCCAATCCGTCAATTCGGCTGTCATAAAGGATGTAGGGAACGGGGTCGGAGGTGTGTGTGCGCAGGGCCAGAGGCGTGGGGTGATCGGGCAAAACATAGATCCGGAAATCCTCACCGCCCCGAATTTTTTCAGTTTCCAGATAGTGCAGGATGGGCGCCAGAATTTCCGCGTCGACCCGTTCGATGGCTTTGATTTTCCCCTGGATGTCGCCCTGGTGACCGCATTCGTCCGGCGCTTCAAGATGAACATAGACGAAGTCCTGATCACGACGAAACGCGTCGATGGCGGCTTCTGCTTTGCCCTTAAAATTACTGTGCAGGGTGCCTGTAGCGCCTTCGATCTGCAGAACTTCCATACCGGCGACCAGACCGATGCCCTGCACCAGGTCGACCGCTGAGATGACGCTGCCCTTTTTCCCGAAGTGTTCGGCAAAACCGGGAAAGGCCGGGCGGGAGCCCAAACCCCAGGGCCAGATGCAGTTGGCGGGATTTTTACCGGCCGCGACGCGTGCCAGGTTGACAGGATGGCGGGGCAAGAGCTGCCGCGAGGCGTTCATGAGCTCCAGCAGAGCTTCTGATCCCTCGCCTGTGGGGAGAAATTCGCCCACCACCTTACCGAAGATGTCGTGGGGCGGGGTGAGGGTGCAGGTGCTCGGGCCCTTGGGCCAAACCATGCAGTGCCGATAGCTTTTCCCGGCATACAGTTGACGTGGCCCCCAGTTCAACTGGGCTTTTAACGCGGCGATAAGTTCGCCGGCTTCCGTTGAACTGATCTCTCCTGCCGAGTAGTCAAGCATCCGGCAGTCCGCCAGCTCATTTTCGTCGGATAAAGTGACCAGATTGGTGCGAAAAGCGATATCACCGTCCAGAAGCTGAATGCCCATGCTGACGGCTTCCAGAGGTGAACGACCGGTGTAGTAAGGGGCCGGGTTGATGCCCATGGCTGACATGTTGGCCACATCGCTGCCGGGACTCATGCCCGCGGGCACATTCGACACCAGACCCTGCCTGCCCATAGCGGCCAGGCGGTCCATTCTCGGCTTATAAGCGAGCTCCAAAGGGGTGTGTCCATCGAGCTCAGGCAAAGGCAGATCCGCCATGCCATCTCCCAAAACGGTTAAGTATTTCATCAAATTTTCTCCGTGTTTTTCGTGCTATCTGCAGTTATTTATCATATAATAAGTTACATGAAGCTAACTGGCAACGAAGATCAGGAAAATTTTAAATGATTAGCAAAGAAACGGGAAAAACACCAAACCCCAATAAAGACATCACCGTCCAAAGCATCCCGCTCTTCAGCACGCTCAGTGACGCAGAGGCGGCCAGTATTCAAAGCGGTCTGGAATGCCGCCGTTTTCAGCGCGGTGAATCAATTTTTAAGACCGGAGCACGCGCGGATCGTCTCTATATCGTCCACAGCGGCCGCATGAAGATTTACAAATATCTTCCGGATGGACGCGAGCAGATTTTATATATCTATTCACCCGGTGATTTTGTGGGCGGCTTCAATCTGATCAAAGCACACGCTTATCTCTATAACGCGCGCGCCTTGGAGTCGACGGTCATCTGCACGCTTGTGAAGGAAAAGTTTGATGAAGTGGTTTTGCATAACCCTCAGATACTTTTAAAAATTGTGGAAAAAGCCTTTGAGCGGGTGCGCTGGGCTGAAGAACTGGTCGAACGCTTAAATGCTTCATCGGCCGATCAAAAGGTGGCGGGTCTGCTGCTGGACCTGATGGCGGATTTCGCTGTGCCGGCGGAGCAGGCCGTTGTGCTGAAGCTGAGCATAAATCGTGAGGAAATGGGTAATTACACCGGCCTTTCGCGGGAGACGGTGACTCGTAAGCTGAAACAGCTGCAGGAGCGAGGTTTGATTGCTTTGCATGGCAACAAGCGCATCGATTTGCTGAAAATCGAGGTTTTGCGTGAAATGGCGGGCCGGATCTGAGGCCGCCCGGGTCAAACCGGCAGTCGAGGCGTTCAGAAATATCTTTCATAATCGGGCCATCTGAAATATTAGAACAATAATCCAAAAGGAGAATCACTATGCTCAAACCCATCGTCAGTCAATCCGCCCCGGAGGCCATCGGACCCTATTCACAGGGTATTGCGGTAGACCTGAGCGCCACAGAAAAGCAGGTTTTTGTGAGTGGCCAGATACCCATTGACCGCAGCACAGGACAAATGGCGGAAGGCATTGCAGCCCAAACTGAACAGGTGATGAAAAATATCCGGGCCATCCTCGCAGCGGAAGGCTTGACCATGAACAATGTTGTTAAAACAACGGTTCTGCTTCAGGACATGGGTGATTTTGCCCGCATGAATGAAGTATACGCCGGCTTTTTCAGCGAGCCATATCCGGCCAGAGCCGCGTTTGAGGTCGCCAAATTGCCGAAGGACGCTTTGATTGAAATTGAAGCGATCGCTTTTGGCTGAGCGCGTGTATAAAGCAGCCTTAATTAAATCGGCCGAAGCAATGGCCGGCGAGATCATCGCGATGCGCAGAGAGCTCCACAGGTATCCGGAGCTTTCTTTCAAAGAAACGCGCACCTCTGCGTTTGTCTGCCGCGAATTGGATAAACTGGACATTCCTTACGTGAAACTGCAGCACAATGCCATTGTCGCCAAAGTCGTGGGTGCTCATAAGGGAATGGATCGAAAAAGACTGGCCCTCCGCGCAGACATGGATGCATTGCCGATTCAGGAAGAAACGGAGCTGCCTTTTGCCTCGGAAAACCCGGGCGTGATGCATGCTTGCGGCCACGACGGCCACACCGCCATGCTCCTGGGCGCGGCGCGTTTGATTGCTGAGGCGCAGTCTCAGCTGGCGGGTACGGTCTATTTGTGTTTTCAGCCGGCGGAAGAAGTTCAGGGCGGTTCGGCCGTCATCCTGGATCATCTGGAGTCCGAAGGGGGCGTCGATCGGGTCATTGCGGCCCATTTGTGGGCGGATCTGCCTTCGGGAGACCTGTCAGTGGTCCAGGGCGCGCGCATGGCAGCCGGTGACTTTTTCACCGTAGAAGTCTTTGGTCAAGGCGGACATGCTTCACGGCCGGATCTTTGCGTTGACCCAATCAAGCCGCTTTGTGACATCGTCCTTAAACTGTCAGCCCTGCCCGCCAATCGTGTGCCGACGATTGAACCCGCAGTCGTGCATATCGGGAAAATCCGGGGCGGCACCGTGGGAAACGTTTTTCCCCAGTCCGCTAAAGCATACGGCGGTATCCGCAGCTTTTCGAAGCAAACGCGCGCCACATTGAAAGCGCTGCTTACGGAAGTGTCCCAGGCGACGGCCCGGGCTTACGGGGCTCGGGCAGAAGTTGTGCACAGGAGCGGTACACCCATGCTCTCCAATGACCTGGAAGCAGTGGATCTGGCCCGGAAAATCGTCGCTGAAACGGCTTTATTCAAGCTGAATGATTTCGAACCCATTTGCGCGTCCGAAGATTATGGCTTTTATCTCGAAAAGTATCCGGGTTTCATGTGCTTTATCGGTATACGCAATGAAGCCAAAGGCTTGATTTACACCCAGCATCACCCGAAGTTCGACATCGACGAAGACATTTTGGCCAAAGGCGCGGCGTTTTTCGCGCTCTACGCGCTTGAATACTTGATTTAGTTAAGCGGCTCAAGGGAATTTTATTCGATGATGGGGCTGCTGTTTTGCCTGATTGTAATGTGCACAATTTCCCTGAAATTTCACGAAGGAACAAAGAATTCGGGAGCGTGGAACAGGGTCAGTCCGGAAACTCCCCGGCCACAAGCTCAAGGGCCTTAGCCACGGTGTCATCCATATCATAATAACGATAATCTGCCAGACGGCCCCCGAACAAGCTGAGCGGCTCATCAGCCGCCAGTGCTTTGTAACGTGCGTGCAGCGCATCATTCGCTGGACTGTTGATCGGATAGCAGGCTTCCGCGCCGGGAGACCAGGCCTTGGGATATTCGAGCGTGATGACGGAATGCGGCAGCGATTCACCGACATGAGGCTTGAAATGTTTATGTTCGATGATGCGCGTATAGGCGGTTCTGCTATCCGTAAAATTCATCACGGCACAAGCCTGCACGTTTGATTTTTCGATCCGTTCATGAAGAAATTCCAGGCTCCGATATTCCAAAGCGCCGAAGCGAAAATCAAAATAGGCGTCGAGAGGTCCGGTGAAAAGCAGTTTCTCCGCCCGTGCCGTCAAAACGCCGCGTTCCTGCAGAAAATCGCAATTTAAAAGCACATCGGCGTTTTTCAGCCAGTGAGCGAATAAGTCATTGTAGCTGCCGGCAGGTATGCCTTGAAAAGGGTCGTTGAAATAGTTGTTGTCGTAGGTGAAGCGCAAAGGCAAGCGGTTGATGATAAAGGCCGGCAATTCAGTACAAGCCCGTCCCCATTGCTTCTCGGTGTAGTGCTTGACTAGTTTTTCGTAAATCTCCGGTCCGACCAGAGCCAGCGCGCGCTCCTCCAGATTTTCAGCGGCCGCCGCTTTTGTGTCATCTTGAAAAAGGGCGAATTTCGCCCGGACCTGTTCCGGGGTGACAAGGCCCCACAATTTATAAAATGTATTCATGTTAAAGGGCAGGTTGTAGAGCTCACCCTCATAATTGGCCATGACCGCGTGGGCATACTGGCGAAAAGGGGCGGCCGCGTTTACGTAATTCCAAACGGCCTCAGCGTGAGTATGAAAAATGTGCGCACCATAGGCATGCACTTCGATGCCATCCCAATTTTGGCAAAACAAATTGCCTCCGACTTGAGCGCGCTTGTCCACGACCAGACAGCTCCGGCCGCGCAGGCCTGCTTCGTATGCGAAAATGGAGCCGAAGAGGCCCGCACCGACGACCAGGTAGTCGTAAGTTTTCATGGGTGACTCCTTTGGCCAAGGTGAATCCACCTTGCGTTTTACATATTGGTAATAAACAAATCCAGAGCGGTTCTGAAAATTTTCATCTCCGTCGTCCAATGCGCGGAAAATTTAGGGGAGACCTCAGCCCGCTCAAGGCTTTCTTTGATCGCGGTCAAATCATCATTTAACTTGCTTTCGACTTTATCCGGCTTCGCTTTAACGAGGCCCAGGAAGCCCGAGGCATACTGCCTGTCTGAGCGGCAAGTGTCAACGTAGTAGCCCAGCATCTGCATGCATTCGCCAAAAAACAATTCGCGACGCAGCTCAGGGGCTGTGGTAGATTTGACCCAATTCACGAACGGCGTTTTTTCAAAAAAACGGGTCAGCTCCTTTTCGGAACGCGTGGCCTTGAAAGAGGTGGAGATCATCAGGACTTCAATCATTAAACCAAGAAAATGGTCGGCATAATTGAGTTTCGAATCCGCTTTTTTATAGCGCAGTGCAAAGAAGTCTTTGATTGTGAGCAAGGCTTCATCGCCGGGCCAATAATGGATGCCTTCCTGCAAAAGCGCGATGCGTTTAGCGGGTTCATAGACAGACAACAAAGCGACCAGCAAGGCTTGCGCATCACTGGCGGGTGGGCCCTTTTTTTCGGGCTCTGCGACCTTTTCGTCGACGACGTTTGACTTATTGAACAAATCTCCGTATACCATGACTTAAAACTAAGCTAAAGATGCCCCGCTGTCAAGATTTGGCCCGGTACGGCGGTCCGTGATAAAATGAATCCGTTCTTTTGCCGCACCGAGTCAAAGCAATATGCTCGAGGAGACTAAACTTGAATAAATTTAAAATCAGCCTGATGGCTGTACTATCAACGGTCATTCTCATCGCTTCAGCAGCCTGCCAAAGCGTTCCTTTGCCCGGCAGTACGGGCCTGAGCAGTGAGATCAGCACAAAATCAAGCGCTGCAGAACCCGGTCTTTCGCTGACCAACGCATCGAATGAGAGCCCGACGAGCGAAACATCGACGACAGCCGCGCTCACGACAGCTGCAACCACGCCAGCCGCGACAACGGCAGCTGCGACCACGACGGCAGCTGCGCCTGCTCCCACAACAGAGCCATCCGCTGCGACCTCAGCGGTATCAACGACGGTGGAGGTTGATCCCCAAATGAGTCCGGACGGTCGTTCCGGTGCGCAGCTGGACACGCCCTACACGGTTAACGGAGTGATTCTGGTCAATAAAAAACATTATGTCAGCGAGAAATATGTTCCTGTCGTGACGGATGAAAGCCGTCCGATGGACCCGGAGGCCAGAGCGGCTTTGACTGAAATGTTAAACGCGGCAGAAGCAGAAGGTCACTACCTTTCCAAGAACAGCGGCTATCGCTCTTATGCCCTCCAAAGCGAGATCTTCTGGTCGGAAGCCAATGTTATCGGTGCAGCAGCAGCGAACAAGCTTACGGCTTATCCCGGGCAGAGCGAGCACCAGACCGGGCTCGCGGTTGATCTGACCGATGACAACAACGGCTGGGCCGGTTTCTCGGATGCTTTCGGAGAATTGGAATCCGGCAAGTGGCTGGCTGCGAATTCTTACAAATACGGCTTTATTTTGCGCTATTTGAAAGGAAAAGAAGCGATTACCGGTTACTTGTATGAACCCTGGCATTTTCGTTACGTGGGGAAAGAGATCGCTGACGCAATCGGTCCCAATCCAGGCATCACATTAGAAGAATACCTGGGCGAATGAGGCGCGGGCGGTTTAAGGCAAGGTCTGCAGCTTACTTTACCGGTCTTGATGCTTAAGCTTCCGCTGAAGTGCTCACATACTCGAGTAAATTGGAAGTGTATTTATAGAGGACATCTACACCCTTGCAGATGGTGACTGCGTCCTCATCACTCATGGCATAGGCATCGCCTTGACGATCGTTCAAGGTCAGGATGGACTGAGAAATTTCTTCCATCAAATTTACAGCGGTTTTCGTCAAGCTGACGTAAACGACCCGTTGGTCTTCCATGTCGCGTGTCCGTGTGATGAGCCCTGACTTTTCCAGCCGTTTACACAAAGGGGTGATGTTGCTTGAGCCGATGTGCAAAAGCGATGCCAGCTGCGAAACCATCAGCTTGTCATATCTGACCAGCGCCATGAGTACAGGGATCTGCACCGATGTGATGTTGTATTTTGCAAAATAGTGATGGAACAGACGGTCAAGCATACGGTGAACATCAATGATTTTTGCGATCGTATCGGTCGACAGCCGCACTTTGTCGTCCTGAAAAGCTTGATTTTCCAATATCGTGACGTCGTTGTTTTCATTTACATCACCGGGTTCCTGCCGGGAGTCTTGCTTGAGGCTGCTTTTACTTTTTTTCATTTCATTCTTTTTTTTCGTCGCCATACATACCTCCCCGTTACCGCTGCGTACAACTGCGACAAGCCGCGTCATTGTACCTTCGGAAAACTTTGAATTGATTCAGCTTGTCAATAAATATCCTTTTATAATAATACGCTATCGGACTTCTTATGAGAAGTATAATAACGATCAAAATTTAACAA
>CAYNZF010000014.1:3150-33999 GCA_964401615.1 uncultured Oscillospiraceae bacterium | reverse complement strand
GGTGCTCCTGGGTCACTATCTCATAAAGTATTTAGAACGTATGCAGGTTCGACAAACCGTGCGTGACGATGGCCCGCAGTCTCATTTTATTAAAAGCGGTACACCCACGATGGGTGGACTGATGTTTTTACTGCCGACCCTTCTGATCGGCATTGCAGCTAGTATTTACGCACGCTCCTGGATTGTAATGGTCGTATTGATCATCACGCTGACCATGGCTGTGATTGGCTTTCTTGATGATTATATCAAGGTGCGCATCAACAAAGAGGGCCTGACACCCGCTCAAAAAACATGGCCCATGCTGATTGCGTGTGTGGTTTTTGCCATTTATTATTTATACTTGAACCCTGCCGCGCCGGAAATCATTTGGCCCTTTGCCTGGGGCGTCACTCCAATCGTCGGAATATGGAAAGCGATTTATGGCGTTTTTATCGTCATTTTTATGTATTTTACAATCAACGCCGTCAACATCACTGATGGTGTAGACGGATTGCTTTCAACGCTCAGCATCCCGGTTTTCAGCAGTTTGATCATTGCGGTCATCCACCACGCCCGGGGCAATGCGTCCGGTCAAGCGGCTTCCCTGGTCTATTTGGCTTTGATCGGCGGGCTCCTGGGCTTTTTGGTGTACAATCACCACCCGGCCAAAATTTTTATGGGAGACACGGGCTCTCTTGCCATCGGGGCTCTTTTTGCAAGCAGCGTGATATTTTTAGGTGCGCCGTGGTTGCTTTTAGGAAGCGGTATCATATATCTTGTTGAAGCGATGTCCGTCGTGATTCAGGTGCTATATTTTAAAGCAACCCATGGCAAAAGAATTTTCAGGATGTCACCCATCCACCACCATTTCGAACTCGGCGGCTGGTCTGAAAATAAGATCGTTGCAGTATTTTCAGCGATTGCGCTCTTAGGCTCGCTGCTCGCCTTACTAGGGCTGGCGGTGTGGACTTAACGGGAAGGTTATCAATGATAAGAGAAAAAAAGACAAATAGGAAGAAGGGTCCCGCGCGCAGTGTTTTACATGACAATGTGAACTACGAACTGCCGCAGCGCGGCGTACGACAAGTCAAAGCCAGCAGCAAGTCGGAGAGAAAACGTGAGCTCCGCATAGAAAAGCTGCGTAAAAGGCAAGAAGAGTTACTCGCTGTCCAGCCTCCCCTGCACAAACGTTCCAGCCGTTTTGTCGTGCCCATTGAACAGAGCACCCCTCAAACCGCTGTCGAGTTGGCCGCCCTTTTGTCCGAAGAGGCTGCCCTGAAGGCAGGTGTTGAACCCAGTCCCGCTGCCGCCAGCGAGGATTCCATCCACTACAGACCCCCTCGCCGCGTGCATCTCGGCCTCTTGATCACGGTCATCGTGCTGCTGTGCTTCGGTATGATCATGCTGTTTTCAGCCAGCATGACTAACGCGTTCAATGAATACGGTGACTCGAGCTATTGGGTCATCCGTCAGGTTCTATTTACTGTTCTGGCTCTGGTGGTCATGTACGTCATCACCAAAATCAATCCCAAGCGCTGGAATCACGGGGCCATGGCCATCATCGTCTACCTGGTGACCTTGTTTTTACTCATCATTGTCTTGATACCCGGAATCGGGCGTGAGATCAACGGGCAAAGGCGCTGGCTGCCCTTGCTGATTTTGCCCAACATGAACTTTCAACCCTCTGAAATTGCCAAATTGGCCACCGTCTATTGCGGTGCTGTTTATTACTCCAGTATTCGAAAAATGCGGTCCTCTGGGAAATTGGTGGCTAAATCCAAACTCGGTCAGGTCTTTAAAGATGTGTTTTACGATTTCTTCCTTCCGGGCATCTTAATTCTGATCTGGTGCGCGCTGATCAGCCAGCAGTCGCATTGGTCGTCGATCATCATCATCATGCTCACCCTGATGATCGTCTTTTTCGGAGCAGGCATCAGACCCCGCTCCTGGACGATCATGCTGGGCATACTGGCAGCCATTGTCATTTTGGCCATGTCCGTGTTTACTGCATTTAAAACCGAAATCACCGCCTATGTGGAGACCAATCCGCAGATGGACCATATTTTGACTCGACTCAATGTGTTTTCCGGCGACTCGACCGCCACGGTCGACGAAAGTTACCAATCGCGGCACGCTCTGATCAGCATCGGCTCAGGTGGCCCGACCGGAGTGGGGCTCGGTCTGGGACGTCAAAAATTCGGTTGGCTGCCTGAAATTCATAATGACTATGTTTTCTCCAACATCGGTGAAGAGTTGGGTTTCGTGGGTTCAACAGCCGTTGTACTGCTTTTTGTGATTTTTTTCCTCCTGGGCATCAGCGTCACTATGAAGACTCAGTCGATCTATATGCAGATCATGGCCCTGGGATTTTCCTCCCTCATCGCCATCCAGGCTTTCTTAAGTATCGCGGTCAATCTGATGGTCATACCCCCGACGGGTATCAGTCTGCCCTTGTTCAGCTACGGTGGAACCTCGAATATTTTCTTCCTGGTCGGCATTGGCTTTTTACTTTCAGTTTCAAAATTCGGTCCAAAGGATGTCGGTGGGCTGCACTATGCAGATTTCCGACGCAGGCATAAGCATGGCAAAACACAAACAGTCTGAAAAGACCACCATCGCGATAACAGGCGGGGGAACTTCAGGTCACGTCAATCCCGCTCTCGCGATAGCGCATACCTTGAAAAAAATGCGTCCGGATCTGGAGATCATTTTTATCGGCAGTCGAGATGGGATTGAAAGTGAACTCGTCCCCCGCGCGGGTTTTGAGTTCATCGAGATTCCGGCCTATCCATTTGAAAAAACACCTCGTGACATGTACAAAGCGGTCCGCGACCTGTGGAGAGGCAGCCAGGTTTGTAAAAAGTTGATTCGTGAGCGCGGGATCGCCGCTGTTATCGGAACCGGCGGTTATGTCGCCGCTCCGCTTCTTTCTGCAGCCAAAAAATTGCGCATTCCCTGCCTTTTACATGAACAAAATGCCTTTCCAGGACGAAGTAACCGCATGATGTCAAGAGGTGCTGATGTCGTCTGTATTAGCTATGAAAAATCAGCCTCTTATTTTAACAAAGCACAGCGGGTGGTCATGACCGGCAACCCGATTGATGAACGGTTTTTTCAAATCAGCAAAGCCAACGCCAGGCGCGAACTCAAGATACCGGACGAGCAATTTTTTATCTTATCCACGGGCGGTTCCCTGGGAGCGGAAAGCATCAACCAGGCTAGCATTGAATTGGCGCTCAGATATTTAGAGCCGGGTGACGGGCAGGCGAGCACAAATCAAACACAAATTCTGCTGGTTAGTGGGAATTCACGCCACGAGGCTTGCCAAAATACGGCTAAAAAACTAGGATTGATGGGATATGAAGGGCTAAAGATTGAAAAATACCTGTACAATATGGTATTGTACATGGCTGCAGCAGATATTGTGATCAGCCGCGCCGGGGCGATTGCCTGTGCCGAGTTGGCCGCCTTGTCAAAAGCCGTTATTCTGGTTCCGTTTCCTTTTGCCGCAGGAGATCATCAGCGACACAATGCGATGGCTTTTGTAGAGCGAAACGCGGGGCTGTGCATCGAGGATGCTGAATTGACCGGAGAGCGTCTTTACAACGCAATAGAAGAGCTGAAACACACAAAAGAAAAACTGGAAGCCATGGAAAAGGCAGCGGCTGCCCTGGCCAGTCCCACAGCCGCCACAGACATTTGCAATGAATTTATCGCGCTGCTCCCTGTGGCTGAGAAGTGAGCCGGATCGTGACCGGGACGCGGTAACTGAGGAGAACAGATGAAAAAAAATCTGCCATCGGCTGAGACTCAAGTGGTTGAACAGACGACCGCTCCTGTTAAGCTGAGCTCAGAGTCTGTGATCAATCCCGCAGAAATGCCCCGCAGCGAAAAAGATGCGCGCAGCTATATTGCCGACCCCATGTTTGAACAAGCGCCTGCCCTTCCGGAAGAACTCTTTAACACGGGGCACGACGAAGAGGGCGAAGGTAATGCTGAGCAGGAAAGCGTGCCGGCAGGCTCAAAACCTAAGGAAGCGGGTATCCTGGACGAGATCATCCAAAAACAGCAGGAAACGATTGAACTCTCGCAGTCCGCTTACCATAATCAAAAAAAACGCATTCAAGATCAAAAAATAAAAAAACGCATGAGTGCCGTCAAGCGCTTTTCTCTCATTTTTGTGACGCTTGCCGTCCTGGCTTCGCTGCTGTACTTTTTGCCCGCTTTTCATGTCCAGAGCTTTCAAGTGGAAGGCCTGAATAACCTCAGAGAGGATGAGGTCATCGCAGTCTCGGAAATCGAAGCAGGTGAACATGTTTTGGCCGGTTGGGGGGGCAGCATCGTCCGCTTCCTCGGACTTCGTAACGGGGGCGCCGAAGACCGCATCAAAGACCGTTTTCCATTCGTTGATTCCGTCACCGTAAGGCCGCTGATCCCGGGAAAAATTCACATCATGGTTGATGAACGCGTGCCGGTGAGCTATGTTGACCATTTGGGAGAAATCGTACTACTCGACAAAGACGGGATCGTGCTTGACATGAAAAAAACACTGAATCAGGCGATTCCCATTATTTATAATTTAAAACTCGAGAACCCGGTCCCGGGTGATATGATTTCAGAAGAGTCCAAAAAAGCCATCAGACCTGCAATTCTGGTGCTGGATGCACTGGTCAGCAGTGATACGACGATGGATGACGGCTTCAGCCTCTTCAGTGAAGTTAAAAGCATCACGCTGACTGAGGGAGCTGAAACATATATCACTTTGAGCCAGGCCTATGCCTCCCCTGAAACCCGCATCAAACTGGGGAACCGCCAGACACTGGCGGAGGCCATAAACTGGCTCAGATACGCAGCTCGTACTGACAACCTGATGAATCTTGGCAAGGGGACTCTGGACATAACGGGAACTCGAAAATATTTTTATCCCAATAACGATGAAAATTAAGCAAATCACTTAACTTGAAAGAAAATAGTTATGTGATTGCAATGATTCTGTTGCAAAATACAGGTTAAGAAACGTTTTTACAGCACATCAAGCATATAATGACGTCTTTATATTATAAACAAGTGTTGTACTGGATTTTTCAATAGTGTAAAATAGGGAAAAGCCCAAATGGGCGTAGTTTCCATTGGTAAAAGTCAAGCTGGCGATCATTGAAAGGGGAACAAATAAATTGGCTGATAAATATTACACAAAGGGCAGTAATCCCATGCAGTTCAGTGTAGATAACAGCAATTTCGCGACGATTCGCGTTATTGGTGTTGGGGGTGGCGGCTGCAATGCGGTCGACCGTATGATTGAACAAAATGTGCAGGGAATCGAATTTATTGCCATCAATACCGATTATCAGGCCCTTGACCGCAGTAAGGCGAGTCATCGTATCCAAATCGGTGATAAAATCACTCACGGTTTGGGTGCCGGTGCGAACCCCGAAGTCGGCGCCAAGGCAGCTGAAGAATCCAAGGACGAGATCGCAACTGCAATACGCGGCACGGACTTGCTCTTCATCACTTCCGGCATGGGCGGCGGCACAGGATCAGGCGCTGCGCCGGTCGTAGCCGAAATTGCTCATGATCTGGGTGTTTTGACTGTTGCCGTTGTGACTCGACCTTTCCGTTTTGAAGGCGCTCAGCGCATGCAGAATGCGGAGACTGCCATTCGCCGTCTTGAAGATTTCGTTGATTCACTGATTGTCGTACCCAATGACAAATTGCTGGAGATGGCTGATGATGACACCGGTTTGGATGAAGCATTCTCCATGGCAGACCAGGTCTTGAAATACGGTGTGACCGGTATTTCCGATTTAGTCGCGGTACCCGGTTTGATCAATCTGGACTTGGCCGACGTACGCCGGGTCATGGTCGACGCCGGTATTTGTCACATGGGTATCGGTCAAGCGAAGGGTCAGGGCCGTATGGAACTGGCTGTCAACGAAGCACTGCACAGTCCTTTGCTTGATACGAGCATCGATGGGGCACATCGTCTGATCGTCAACTTTACCGGATCAAACCTCAAGCTGCGTGAAGTCAACGAAGCGGCCAGCCTGATTCGTGATTCCGCTGCGCCAGACGCTGATATCATCATCGGTGCGGTCATTGCGGCAGGTATGGAAGATGAAGTCATGATCACGGTCATCGCTTCCGGCTTTGAAGTCACCCCGAGTAAAAAAATCGACAAGAATCTGAAAAACGCAGCCAAACAATCCGGCCGCGACAATACGCCTGTCAACAACCCCTTTGTCGCTCCTGTTCTGGATGAAACCCCTGCGGTCAACTCCGATGTACCGGCTTTCCTGAGTGGTTCCGGCAGAGATGACAGCGGTACCGGCGGAGGAAGAGGCGAGTTTTCACGCGGCGATTACAATCGTTACAACAGTTACGGTGAGAACAGCAGACCTGCCGCTCCGTCAAGAAACTACGAAGAACCGGCCAATCCTAAAAAGACTGTTTTTCCGCAGCGCGAACGCCAGGGCCGCAATGTCCCGGAAGATACCGCCACCGGAAAATCCAATCGTATTTTGCCGTGGTTTTTCAATGACAACGACAATTTCGAAGAATAATGTGATTTTGAACATAAGAGATTTTATGAAAGCCCTCTACTTCAGCGAAGCAGAGGGCTTTTTTCTCAAATAGATTTTGTGTTCAAGTTGTCGAGAAGAATCAATATGCTGTATGCTATAACTAAGCACACTGTGGAGGATAAAGCATGAAATGTCCCGTTTGTAGCCATGTTGAAGACAAAGTGGTGGACTCACGCCCCGTCGAGGAAGGCGCGGCTATCCGTCGCCGCCGTGAATGCCTTCACTGCAAACACCGCTTCACGACCTATGAAAAACTGGAAAGCCTGCCGATTTTTGTCGTAAAAAAGGACGGGACCCGAGAACTCTTTAATCGTGATAAATTGCTGAACGGTTTAACAAAAGCCTGTCAAAAGAGACCGGTCGCGATGGAAGATCTGGACAACATCGTTTCGAAAATCGAGCAGCATTGCAGTAATGAACTGAACCGTGAAGTAAAATCCCGAGAAATCGGCGAAATGATCATGTCCATGCTCAGAGACCTGGATAAAGTCGCCTATGTGCGTTTTGCCTCGGTGTATCGTGAATTCGCGGATGTGGACTCTTTTATGAACGAAATGAAACAGCTCGTGGATTTGGGCAGAGTAAAGGACGCGGGGGAAAACAAAGCAGAATAATTTGTTGGTTTATGGCCTTAGGGCTATTTGGAAGCCGGTGATAAAATGCGTGATATTTTGCTCATTGATGTAGATCATGAATTTGCACTTTTACTGAGAGAACAGTTGCGCCTGGAGGACTTTGAGCTGCACCTCTGTGAGGAGGGAGACTTAGCTGTCGAAGCGCTTGAAAAAATCTATCCTGACATGGTCTTGCTTGAATTGAGTTTGCCCGGAGTTGACGGCTACGATATTTGCCGCGCGATCAGAAAAGTCACGGATGTCCCGCTTCTTATCGTCAGCCATAGGGCAGACATCCTGGATAAGGTAGTCGCTCTCGAATTGGGTGCCGATGATTATCTGGTCAAGCCCCCCGACATGAAAGAACTTATCGCCAGAATGAAGGCGGTCTTGCGTCGCAGCGATATAAAAAACAAGCTTCCTGAAAAACCGGTGAGTATCAGCGCTAAATTGCTTGAGCTGCCCGGGCTCGTGATTGACAAAAGCCTGCATAACGTATCGATCGCGGGTCAAACGGTTGAAATGCCACCCAAAGAACTTGATTTACTGTATTTTTTAGCAAGTAATCCCAACCGGGTCTTTTCGCGTGAACAATTACTCGAGACCATCTGGGGTTACGACTTTTATGGTGAATCACGCACGGTCGATGTACACATTAAACGACTGCGCGAAAAAATCAGTAAAGCATCGACGCAATTATCCTGGGGCATCAGAACCGTTTGGAGCGTCGGTTATAAATTTGAATTGAATGAAATGAAGTCAGAAGGGCAATAGATTGATTAAAGAAAAACTGCGTGACAAGCAAGCGCGCGCACTGACGGTCATTGAGACCTTGCAGCAGCTATATCCGGATGTTGAATGTACATTAGATTATCGTGACGATCCCTTCCGCCTGATGGTCGGAGCCATCCTGGCCGCGCAATGCACTGACGCGCGAGTCAACCAGGTGACGCCCGGCCTTTTTTCCGAATATCCACAGGTGCAGGATTTCGCTTCAGCCACGCCGGAAGACATTGAGCCCTACATTCGCAGCTGCGGACTTTTCAGGATGAAAGCCAGGCACATTCAAGCAGCAGCAAAGCACCTGCAGAATTTTCATAAAGGGATGGTCCCTGAAAAGGAAAGTGATTTATTGAGCATTCCGGGAGTGGGTCGAAAAATCGCCAATCTTATCTTGGGTGACAGCTTCGGGCGACAAGCCGTCGTTGTAGATACCCATTGCATGCGCGTCTCCGCCTTGCTCGGTTTTACGGACAGTAAAAATCCTGTTCAAGTCGAAAAAGATCTGATGCAGGTCCTTCCGCAAGAGAACTGGACACAGTGGGGACATCTCATGGTCGCGCACGGCCGGGAACTTTGCATAGCCAGAAGACCTCGCTGCCGGAACTGTTCACTGAGTCCGCATTGCCCCGGTGCGACATCAAGCGAAGTCGAAGGCTGAACGTATGAGTGAGGCGGCAAGTCATCTCCTGGATCAAGACATCACAGCCCTGCACGGCTTGTCCGTGAAGCGCAAGACACTTTTTGCCAAAATGGATATTCACAGCTGCGCTGATCTGCTCCATTTTTTTCCGCGTGCCTACGAAGACTGGACCGGTGCCAGACCGATTGCCGGTTTTCAAGCCGGCGAGGAGGTCACTTTTACCGCTGTCGTCGCCCGCCAGCCCGCCTTGTTTCGCAAGGGCCGTCTCACGACACTGCGCACGGTGCTCCGCGATGAGAGTGGAGATATCCCGGCCGTATGGTTTAATCAAGCCTACCTTGAGTCAAAACTCATCAAAGGCGAAACCTTCCTTTTCCGTGGCAAAACCAAAGCAGGCCGCCGCGGTCTCGAAATTCACAATCCCGCTATCGAAGCGCCCTACAACGCGGGAGACGAACAGGAAACACGCAGTTTTTTAAAAGCGATTTATCCGCTCACCGCGGGTCTGACACAAGGTGTGGTGCGTAATTTGATCGGCCAGCTGCTTGACCGTTTAGCCGGAGAACTGCCTGAAGCCTTGCCTGCAGCGCTGCGGAAGGAATATCAACTGGCTACGGCAGCCTTTTCATATGAACAAATCCATCGGCCCGAAAATTCGGGCAATCATGAAGTCGCCCGTAAACGCCTTGCTTTTGAAGAACTATTTATGATGCAGCTGGGCCTGAAACTCCTGCGCAGACAGGAGAAAGAAGGGACAAGGGCACATTCGCTGGCCCTTAACCGGGAACGGCTCGAGACTTACCTTTCAGTGATCAAAGCCCTGCCCTACGAACTGACCAGAGCGCAGCAGCGTGTTCTGAATGAAATTGCCCTCGACCTGGCCAAAACATCCGCGATGAACCGTCTGGTCCAAGGCGATGTCGGCTCCGGAAAGACGGTCGTTGCTGCTCTGGCTATGCTGCAGGCGGTCATGTGCGGCAAGCAGGCTGCTTTTCTGGCGCCCACCTCCGTGCTGGCCCATCAGCATTTCGAGACCATCAGCAGCCAACTGGCACAAAGCGGGGCGCGCGTGGAAATTCTGACCGGTCAACAAAGCAGCGCAGAAAAGAAACGAATCCGCGCAGCTCTGGCCGCGGGTGAAATCGACATTCTGGTCGGCACACATGCCTTGCTCGAAAAAACGGTCGAGTTCAAAGATCTGGCCCTGGTCATCACCGACGAACAACATCGTTTTGGAGTGAAACAACGTCTGGCTCTGGCGAGTCATCAAGTTCAGCAGGCCCATGCCCTGGTTATGTCAGCCACACCCATCCCGCGCAGCCTGGGTCTGATCATTTACGGCGATCTGGATATTTCCACCTTGGACGAACGCCCCGCCGGCCGCCAGCCGATCGCGACCTATACTGCAGGCACGGCCGACGAAGGACGAATTCACCAGCTCATCAATAAACGTATCGACGCAGGCGAACAAGTCTACGTCATTTGCCCGCTGGTCAAAGATTCAGAGCAGGTTCTCACGCTCGAGTCGGTAGAAAAAACTTATCAGGATTATCGCGATGTGTATTTTCCCGAGCGGCGGGTCGGCCTTTTGCATGGTTCTCTGAAGGAGAAAGAAAAGAACGCCGTGATGGATGAGTTTTATGCCGGACAAATCGACATCCTAGTGTCTACTACTGTAGTCGAAGTTGGCGTTGACAATCCCAATGCCACGCTGATGTTGATAAAAAATGCGGAACGCTTTGGTCTGGCTCAGCTGCATCAACTGCGCGGACGCATTGGCCGCGGCACGCGCGCCTCTGTGTGCATCTTACAAAGCGATGTTGCGGAAGGGCTGGCCAAAGTCCGGCTCACGACGCTCTGCCGGACAGACGATGGTTTTGTGATAGCGGAAGAAGATCTCAAGCTGCGCGGTCCGGGTGACTTTTTCGGCACCCGACAACACGGTATCCCGGAACTGCGTATCGCCAACCTTTACGAAGACAGCGAACTATTACGCCAAAGCCAGAGCGCAGTTGTGAAAATACTCGCAGCTGACCCGCAGCTGCGGGCGAACGAGCATCGTATGCTTTTGCCTGTGTTGAACCGATATTTTGGCCATGCTTTAGCACAAGTCGGCTTGTAAAAGCAGCAGAAAGAAGGAGCTATGCCCAGGGTGATCAGTGGCAGTGCCGGCGGACTGAATTTGAAAGCGCCGGATGGAAAGAAGACCAGACCCAGTGCGGACCGCACCAAGGAAGGTATGTTTTCTGCGCTCAGTGCACGGCTTGAGTTCTCGGGTCTGGAGGTTCTGGAGCTGTATGCCGGGAGCGGTCAACTGGGAATCGAGGCCTTGAGCCGGGGGGCGGAGCGAGTGATTTTTGTCGAACAGCATCGGGCTGCTGCTGAAATCATCAAAGCAAATCTGGCCCATTGCGGTTTTACGGAGCGTGGCCGGATCTTGATCTCAGACGCCCTCAGAACAGCACAGCTACTCGCCGCGCAAGGCCATCACTTCGACCTGATTTTACTGGATCCTCCCTACGCGGAGGCCTGGGCCGAACTGGCCAGACTGGAAAAACTCCTGCAAAGCACCGAACTTTTGAAAAAAGAGGGTTACATCGTGTTTGAATCCGACGCGAAAGCCCCAAACAAAGGCAAAACAGAGTATCTAAAGCACGAAAAATCTTGTCAGTACGGGACGGCAATGGTATCATTCTATCGACATCCGGATACAAGATAAGGTCGGTGAACCGACTTTTTATTGTGTTTGAGATAATGAGGTTATATAATGAAAATTCTAATCTACCCGGGCAGCTTTGATCCTTTCACAAAAGGACACGTGGATATCGCTCGCCGGGCCGCGAAGCTCTGTGACAAGCTCTACGTTTCCTTGTCGGTCAACGCCAACAAGGGTTGTTTCTTTTCAACGGAAGAACGCCTGGACATGATTAAAAAATGTTTAGTGGATTTGCCAAATGTCGAAGTCATCGCCCACGATGGACTTTTGGTGGATTTATTCAAGCAAAAGCAAGCCGATGCGGTTGTGCGTGGTTTACGTTCCGAGTCGGATTTTCGCTTTGAATCCGAGATGGCAACTGCGAATAAGCTGCTTTATAAAGGGTTCGAGGCGATTCTTTTGCCGTGCAGAATGGATTTAGCCTTCACCTCTTCGTCAATCGTCCGTGAAGTGGCTTCCTTTGGGGGGGACATCAGCGGAATGGTACCGGAAGAGATCAGTGAGTATGTTGCACGACGCATGCGTGTGAAATAACGGGAGGGTACAGTTATGGCAGAAAACGATAAGAAGGAAAGCTCAAAGATTATCGACAACGACGTAAAAGATCTGATTGAACAGATGGAGACGCTCGTTTTACAAGCGAAGAGTGTTCCCTTTACATCGAATTGCATGGTGGATCGTGAAGAAATGTTGATTTTGGTCGGCATGCTGCGCGACAATCTGCCGCTCGAAATCAAACAAGCACACTGGCTCCTCGACAACAGCAACCAAATTATTTCTGAAGCACGTAAAGAGGCGGAAATGATTTTAAGAAAAACCGAGCAGCGCGTCGCGACCATGATCGACGAGCACGGCATTACCTTAAAGGCCAAGGAATTGGCTGCCCAGACCATCCAATCCGCGAACGCTTCGGCTCAACAGATCCGTAACGGCTCTCTGGATTACGCGGACAAGCGTTTGACCGAACTGGAAGAACAATTGACCGGCATGCTGCTCATGATTCAGAAAAACAAAAAAGAGCTGGAGTAAAGATCCGGCCAAAGCGGTCTTAATAAACGCATGTCATAATGAAGCATCGACAGTGAACAGTTGTCCGTAAACTGTTCACTGTTCCATATTCAGCAGGACGTAAAGTAGGAAAGTACAAGATGAAAGACATATTGGTGATTTTTGGTGGTGTATCCACCGAACATGAAATTTCACAGCGCTCAGCCTTGAATATTGTGAAAGGCTTACGTGCAGCAGCTTTGACGCCCTACATCGTGGGTGTGACCAGAGACGGTGTCTGGCTGCCTTTTGCCATTGAGGATGAAAGCATTACCGACCCTGACTGGGAAGCGTTGGTTCGGGAAGATTTAAAAAACAGGAAGGCTTACGCGCTGCTTGACCCGCAAACGGGTTTCAGTGTGAGAGGCTTCCTGGAGTCTTTGGCCGGATCGAGCATCGACGTCGTCTTTCCCGCTGTACATGGAGTCAACTGCGAGGACGGTGTGCTGCAGGGTCTGCTGGAACTCAGCGGTCTGCCTTATGTCGGCTCAGGCGTGATGGCTTCCGCAATCAGCATGAATAAAATCATGAGTAAAAAAGTCGTGGGCTTGAGTAATATTCCGCAGGCTCGTTATGTTGAAAGTTACCGTGACCGCATCACCGATGATATCGATTTTGAAATCAATTACATCGAACGGGAGCTGGGCTATCCCTGTTTTGTCAAACCGGCCAATGGGGGCTCTTCGATTGGTACGGCTAAAGCTTCCAACGCGGATGAGCTGAAGACTGCTCTGGAAAATGCGGCTAAATTTGATTTTTATATTTTGGTGGAAGAGTTCGTGCCCGCACGAGAGTTGGAAGTGGCCGTGATGGGTAACCACACACTTTTTGCGGCTTCCGTTGGTGAAGTTGCGGTGCAGGCGGATGGCGCCTATTATGATTACGAGAACAAATATCTCAGTGACGATGGTGCGGTTGTAAAAATGCCGGCTGATCTGGAGGAGAATGACGCGCGCACCCTCAGAGCCCTGGCGATTCAAGTTTATAAAGCTTTAGGCTGCAGAGGTCTGGCGAGAGTCGACTTTTTCAAACACAAAGAAAATGGACGCTTTTATTTCAACGAAATCAACAATTTGCCCGGTTTTACGGCCATATCACTGTTCCCGCAGGCTTTTGCGCATGAGGGGATCAGCCTTCCGGAATTGCTGCTGAGATTGTGCCATCTGGCGCTGGAAGAACATAAAAACAAAGAGCGCAGCACCGCGCTGAAGTGAAGTAAAAAAGAGAGTAAAAAATGGATGATAAGAAAAAGCCGGCGAATTGGGATCAGATGACCAAAGAGCAGCTTGAAAAATATTTTGATGACAAAACTGATAATTACGCCAAAACGGAACTTTCGAGGCAGATGCTGAAAGCGGCCAAAGAGGGCGAAAAGTTGCGTGCCGCCGAGTTGGAAGCACAGCTGCGCCCCAGCACCAAAGGTCCGGGCCGTCCGATTTTGATAAGAATCAAAGGCCGCCAATGGGATTCGCTGAGCAATCCGGATGAAGTCACCGTAACGACCCAGGGCAAGTACTATATGAAAAACGGCAGTCATTACATCGTGTACCGTGAAACCTCGGAGACCGGTATCGGTGAGACGAGCACGACGCTGGTCTATTTACCTGACGGCAGCGCGCGTTTGATGCGAACGGGCGATCAGCGCCTGCGCATGAACTTCATCGAAGGAAAACGTGATATTACCCATTACGCGACGCCTTTCGGACACCTGAACCTGGGCTTGTACACCAACAACGTTGAGTTTCGTTTGACTGCCCGGGGCGGTGTGTTTAAATTGAGCTACAACATCGATGCCAGTTTACAGGTCGAACTCAACACGAATTTAGAGCTGCAGTTTTCTTTTTTGGATTCCGAAAAGTTGATTTAGCCGCCTCCGGATCAGCGATTTTTATGTAAGCCCGATATACGCAAAAGGAAATCTGTAAATGTGGACGGAAGCGAAAATCGAAAGCGAACTTGTCCTCCCTGAATGGAGGATGTTTCAAGACGTTCAAAACGAGGGCGGCCGCGCAGATTGCCAAGATGACAAACTAAATTTTGTGCGCTTTCGCTGCGCTCAATTTTTGACCTGGACCGAGTCCATGCTTGAGTCCTACCGTTTGGACCTGCTTGTGGCGCAGGCCGAACGACGCAACTTGCTGACTGAAAAATATGCCTACATGATGGCATCGACCGACCCGGACGCTTTTGCCGAAATCAAAGACTTATTGCCGGCCATCGACGTCTCCAAAATGCATTTAATCGAAGAAATCGTGCCGATTTACGTGAACTGGAACGAGGACCTGATTAAACAGCAGCCCCGGCTGGCGGGCCGCAGACCGATACATCGATCAGAAGACAATGCATACACCACTTCCTTTGAGACTTACTTGAGGGGTGAACTGGCCACCTATTCGCTGCAAACTCTGCGTCTGATGCGAGCGCATGTGCAGTCTTGCCTGAATGAGGGCAAAAATCTGCTCGCGGAAAATTCCCGCCACATCCGCGCGCTGCAGGAAAAATCGAAGAGGACCTGAACAATGGATACAACAAGCCTATATCAAGAATTGGACCGGCAATACGGTACAGGCCGGCCGGAAAAAGTCGAGCAGTATTTGCTTGATAAACTCAAAGAGGGTCAGGCACAGGCAGACTTGGCCAACGATACCGATCTCTTGATCTGGGCACATAATGAATTGGGCTCACTTTACCGCGGGCTGGGCCGCTTTGAGCTTTCGGAGCGTGAATTTCTCCGGGCGATAGAACTGCTCAGCGGACTTGAGGGCGAACATCGGGAAGAATTGGCCATAACTTACAATAATTTAGGTGGCAGCTATCGTATGGCCGGGCGGACAGACGACGCCTTGCAGGTTTTTCAGAAAGCCATGGACCTGTACGCAGGCATGGACGGATTTGATGAATATGGATATGCAAGCGCATTTAACAATTTGGCCCTCGTGTATGAGAGTCTTGATCAGACCGCTACAGCCATTGCTTATCTCGTGACGGCGCTCGAACAGCTTAAGTCACGTGGTTTATTGCTGCCCGTCGCCATTTCGGAAACGAATCTGGCTTTGCTGCTGAACAAAATCGGTGAACGCGAGCGGGCACTTGAGCTTTTGGACAAGGCCGAGGCAACTTTTACCACCCATTTCCCCGGTGATTATCATCAGGCCGCACTCCTGGCCGCACAAGGCAGCCTGCAGGCGGCCGCAGGCGATGCGGAAGCCATTCTTTCCTATCAAGCAGCCGCAGAGATCATCAAGGCCCATTATGGCGAGAGTCATGAATATCAATTAATGCAAAAAAACATCGCGATTCTGCTGGAGCGCTTCGGACCGGGTGCATGTAAATTGAATAAAGCAGCCGGAAGCGAAGCCGTTTGTGAGTGAGGTCCTGCGGATGGAGGGGATCGGTCTAGGCCTGTGCCGACGTTATTTTGAAACGCTGGGCCGTCCTGTTTTCGAAGCGCTGCGCTCAGCTGCCGGCGAGGACCTGTTTTCCAGGCTGGCCTTCGGTCTGGCCGGTGAAGGCTCGGATTGTTTTGCTTATGACGATGAGTTTTCCCGTGATCACGATTGGGGCCCGGCTTTTTCGGTCTGGTATGACGAGATGGATCCGCTTATTGATCCGGCTGGACTTCGGGCTCGTTACGCGCTTCTTCCGCAGCTCTTCGAAGGTTTTGAGCGGCTGGTGATGCCGGAAGCACGGGAGAGGACCGGCCCCTGTTCCATCCAGGCTTTCTATAAACGCCTGATCGGCAGGCCTGACGCGCCTGAGACGCTGACCGCCTGGCTGAATATCCCTGAAAGCGCCTTGGCTGCGGCGACCAACGGAAAAGTTTTCGCGGATCAAGCCGGCCTGTTCACTGCAATCAGAACCCGGCTGCAAGGCTTTTATCCGGAAGACATCAGACTGAAAAAACTGGCTGCTCGTCTCGTACTGATCGGCCAAAGCGGTCAATACAATGTTCCGCGCTGTATCAAGCGCCAAGACTGGATCGGCGCCAGACATGCCGTCGACGAATTTATTCAGAATTACATCTCCTGTGCACATTTGCTTGAATTCAAATACCGGCCCTATTACAAGTGGGCTGCACGCAGCATGTCAGAGCTGTCAAACTGGGGTGAAGAGTACGCCTATTTACTGGAATTGAGCCAAACGGAGCTCACCGCTGAGGCGGCCCTCGTGAAAAAAATCGAATTTTTGTGCGCCGCGCTGGTCACCAGACTGCAAACACAAAATATCAGCGACCAGAGCAGTGACTTTTTGCCGCATCAGGCTGCCCGTGTACAATCCGGAATCACGGACGCGACGATTCGCGCCTTACCGCTGATGCTGGGCTAGCTGAGCCGAACTCCGATCATCAGCCGGAAAGAGCTTTATCCCGGCAGGTTCAGGTTCCGTAATTTGTATACAAATTCCCTGAATTTTCGCGAAGGAAGCATTTTTGCTCGACAATGGACTACAAAAGCTCAGCTTTTCAATGTGTTTGACAAAATCGCGGCAATAAGTGATAATTGCTGACGTATTTGAGGAGGCTCATCATGTTAATATCCGTAAAATCGCTGATTCGGCGGAAAGACCAGGACATGCCCCTCAAGCTGACCATCCCTGACACAGAAGTCGGTGAATTTTTCCCGGGTATCTGCGCCAAGGGGGAATTACATTTTGACGGACAGCTCAAGCATTTGGAAAACGGTTTTCTGAAGCTTGACGGAACAGCGGTTGTTGGCGCCGAGGTTCCTTGTGACCGTTGTTTAACGCCCTGTGAGCTGCTCTTGAGCAGTGAAGTGGATGATTATTTTGTTCCTGAACGTAATCTGGACCTCTGGAATGAGAGTTCTTACGGACGAGAAGAAGACGATTTTGCGCTCTACACGGGGGATCATGTGGACGTGCTGGATCTTTTGTTGAAACGCCTGATCGCAGTCGTTCCGACAAAAGTTTTGTGTCGTCTGGACTGTGCAGGACTTTGCCCGCAATGTGGACAAGATTTAAACGAGCAGCACTGCAGCTGCAATGTGGAAACAGCAGAGGATGAAGAGCATCCTTTTGCCAAACTAGAGAAACTACTGTGAAGCCACGAATGCGCTTCTACAGAGGATGGACGGAGGAGATACGAGATGGCAACACCCAAGAGCAGATGGTCTAAAATGCGTTCACGCAGACATCGTTCCAATTGGAAATTAACTGTACCGAATTTGAGCGAATGCCCGCAGTGCCACACCCTTAGAATGTCACACCGTGTGTGTAAATCATGCGGTTACTACGACGGTAAATCGGTTATTGCAGTCGATGAGGCGAAATAATCCACCACAATAGGGTGAAACGAAGTACAGAAATGATCCTTCAGATCTGTGCTTCCGGAGCAGCGGGATTGTACAACTCGCTGCTTTTTCATGATTCAACAATATTACGGCAGCTGGACATGTCGTGCACAAACAGGGAAGGAGGCGCTATATGAAAGATGCAGTCGTGGCAGTCATCGGACGGCCCAACGTAGGAAAATCGAGCTTTTTTAATTACATCGCCAAACAAAGAATTGCCATCGTTGACGATCAACCCGGTGTAACCAGGGATAGAATTTATGCACGTGTAGAATGGCTGCAGCAGCGCTTTACCTTAATAGACACCGGCGGGATCGAGCCGGCCAACGACCTGCCCCTGCTTAAACAGATGCGCATCCAGGCGGATATTGCGATTGAGACCGCGGATGTGGTTTTATTTATGGTGGATGTCAAGGATGGCATGACCGCAGCAGACCAGGATATCGCCAACATGCTGCGTAAAGCCGCCAAGCCGGTTTTCGTGGTCGTTAACAAATGCGATAATCCGGGACGTATGCCCGAACAAGCCTTCGAGTTCTATAACCTGGGCCTGGGTGACTTGTTTCCGGTTTCATCGCTGCACGGATTGGGGATGGGTGACTTGCTCGACGCTATCGCGGCTGCTTTGCCCGAGACCGATGAAGATGACGACGAAGAAACAGGGATCAAGGTTGCTATCATCGGGAAACCGAATGCGGGTAAATCCTCTTTATTCAATCGATTGGCCGGTGAAGAACGCGCGATCGTTTCAGAAATGGCAGGAACGACGAGAGATGCCCTGGATTCGGTGGTTGAAAATTCATTCGGACGTTATGTGTTCATTGATACAGCCGGTTTTCGTCGAAAATCGCGCATTACGGATTCAGTTGAGCGCTACAGTATCATGCGCGCCGTGGCGGCAGTGGAACGGGCGGACGTCTGCCTTATCATGATCGACGCAGAGACCGGAGTGACCGAACAAGACACTAAAGTCGCGGGTCTGGCCCACAACGCAGGCAAGGGATCGATTTTTGTAGTCAATAAATGGGATTTGATTGAGAAAGAGACCGGCACTCAGGAGAAATTCAAGCTGGATCTACTGGGGCGTTTTCAGTTCATGGATTACGCGCCCGTGATTTTCATTTCCGCACTCACGGGCCATCGCTGCACGAATGTGTACAAGGCCGTCAACGAAGTTTACGCTGAAGCTCGGAAACGTATCACCACCGGTACCCTCAATGATTTTATCGCTGAGATACAGGCGATGGTGCCTGCCCCTCAATATAAGGGCAAAAGATTGAAAATTGCCTACGCGACGCAGGTCGCGGTGCAGCCCCCGGAATTCATCCTCTTCGTCAACTCCACAGAACTGCTGCACTTTTCTTATGACCGATATCTGGAAAATCAGTTCCGTAAAAATTTCGGTTTTGCCGGGACTCCGATTCGTCTTACCTTGCGTGAGAAGTCGAGAAGCGAACGAAAATAAGCACCGCCTAACGAGGTGCTTAACAAAAGGATAAAAATTAATGTCAACTCAAGACCAAAAAAACACCGCGGCCACCGAAGCGCGACCGGGTATGCAGATCTCCACTGAAATTGAAGCTCAGCACATGGGTTACAGCAGCTTGGCCGCTGCCAAAGCCGCTTCTTCGGCGATTGCCATAGAGAAGGGCAAGTCGTCCATCTCCAGGGGTGAAAACGTCACGGCTGAGCATCTGCGCAACGTCGCCATCATCGCCCACGTCGATCACGGCAAAACGACGCTCGTCGACAGTATGCTGCGCCAATCCGGCACCTTTCGCGAAAATGAGCAGGTCAATACCCGTGTCATGGACTCCGGTGACATAGAACGCGAGCGCGGCATCACGATTTTGGCTAAAAACACGGCTATCGTGCACGGCGCCTATCGTATCAATGTCGTTGACACGCCCGGCCACGCGGATTTCGGTGGTGAGGTGGAGCGCGTGCTCAAGATGGTCGACGGTGTCCTGCTCGTTGTGGATGCTTATGACGGCCCTATGCCTCAAACGCGCTTTGTGCTGCGTAAAGCTTTGGAACTCAGACTGAAGCCCATTGTGGTCTTCAACAAGATCGACAGACCTGACGCCAGACCGGCTGAAGTTGAAGATATGATCCTGGAGCTCTTTATTGAACTGGGCGCGGACGACGACCAACTGGAGTTCCCCGTGCTTTATGCCTCTGCCCGCAACGGCTTTGCTTCGCGGAATATGCAGGAAGCGCTCTCGGGCCAGGCAGAAAACATTCTGCCGCTGCTGGACGCGATCGTAGAAGAAATTCCGGCACCCACGGGTGATTTGACCGGCAGCCTGCAGCTGCTTATCTCGAACATCGAATCCGATCCCTATCTGGGCCGGCTCGCGATCGGCCGTATTGAACGTGGCATGATCAGGCAGAACCAAAACGTTGTGGTCTGTGGTTACGACGACCAATCGCTGCTGTCCGCCCGTGTCGCCAAATTGATGCGCCATGAAGGACTCAGCCGTGTTGAGATCACTGAGGCCTCCGCCGGTGAAATCGTCTGTGTGGCGGGTATTCCCGAGATCAACATCGGTGACACGGTCTGTCCGCCCGACGCCGTTGAACCCCTGCCTTTTATCAATATCGATGAACCGACCATCGCGATGACCTTCTCGGTCAACAACAGTCCTTTTGCCGGCAATGAGGGAAAATTCGTGACCTCGCGGCACTTGCGCGAGCGTCTTTTCAAAGAAATGGAAACAAACGTCAGCATGCGCCTTGAAGAAACCGAATCGCCCGACGCTTATGAAGTCAAGGGTCGAGGTGAGCTGCATCTGTCGATTTTGATTGAAAACATGCGCAGGCAGGGCTACGAATTCCAGGTTTCCAAACCCTCGGTCATCGTCAAAAACGTCGATGGTGTCGCTTGCGAGCCGGTTGAAAATGTGATGATCGATGTCCCCGAAGCCTTTGTGGGTGTCGTCATCGAAAAGCTGGGCCAGCGCCGCGCAGAGCTTCAAAATATGCTGCCGCCGGAAAAGGGATACAGCCGTCTGGAGTTCAGTATTCCTTCGCGCGGACTCATCGGTTACCGCACCGAATTTTTGACCGACACAAAGGGCAATGGTATAATGAACAGCATCATTTCAGGCTTTGAGCCATGGAAAGGTGAGATCGAAACCCGCGGACATGGCGTTCTGGTCGCTTTTGAAAGCGGCACGGCTGTGAGCTACGGATTGTATAACGCGCAGAACCGGGGTTCGCTCTTTATCGGTGCAGGAACGGATGTCTACGAAGGCATGATCGTCGGTTCAAACCCGAAAAACGAAGACATCATCGTCAATGTGTGTAAAAAGAAGCACGTCACAAACATGCGTGCATCGGGTTCGGATGATGCCTTGCGCCTGGTCCCGCCCACCAACTTCAGCCTGGAACAGTGTCTCGAGTTTATAGCAGACGATGAGCTGGTTGAAGTAACCCCCAAAAGCATCCGCATGCGTAAACGTTTGTTGAATTCAGAACAACGCGCCAAAGCGGATTCCAAGAAGAAATAACAAGGAGCCGGTCTGTGCTTTCAAGAAAGATTAGTTTTGCCATCAAGGCGGTTATTGTTGTGTTGGGAATTGTCCTGGCCCTGGGTATCGGCTTGCTGTTTGGCTATAAATATATCTTGAACCAGGATGTTCGCTATAAAAATTACAATGCACAAATAATGGCGGCTTCGGAATCGATCGCGGCCGGTCCGACCCCAACTCCTTATCCGACGGATGACAACGGCAGTCCGATTTTGCCGACCAATGAAAACGGTGACATCATTCCGACCACCACACGTAAACCGACGACTCCGACCGTCAGTGTGAGGACGGGTGAAAATGTCGTAATTGATGAAAACACCCCCGGAAGCATCATGATCTACATTTCGCTGGGTGACAGCACCAGCACCATAGCGAAGAAGTTAAAAGATCTGGGCGTCATCGACAACGTCACGGTCTTCACAATTTTCTCGAAATTCAACGGCTTTGACGGTTCTTACAAATATGGTACCCATTTTGTGAAAAAGAACATGAGCTACGACCAGGTCATGTTTATTTTGAGTCAACAGCCCGCGACACGCACCATCCGTTTCCTGGAAGGTGTCAGTTACCGCGATATCAAGCTCACGCTGAAAGAAAACCAGATCAACTTTGATGAGACGAAATTGGATGCCTTGATGCTCAATGCCCAAAGTCTGACCGACTATGATTTTGTTCAGGAAATCCCTTCGCTCAGCCAGATCTATGACAGCACAATTTCAGGAAAGCGTGATTTTGCCCTGGAAGGTTACCTCTTCCCGGATACCTACCGCTTTGACATGAACTCGGATGAAGAAACGATTATACGCACCTTTCTAAATAATACTGACGATAAGCTGATCGATGAATACTACACCCGCGCCGAGGAAATGGGGATGAGCATGGACCAAATCATCACGCTGGCCTCCATTATCCAAAAAGAGAGCGGACTCTTTGACGATATGCGCAAGGTATCCCGCGTATTCCACAATCGTCTGGCAGACGACTTTTTGCTGCAATCCGACGCCACGATCAACTACATTCGTAACCGCGAAGGCCTGGAAAGCGAATATGTGATTCTTCAAACCGACATGGATAAAGTCGACCCATACAATACCTATTTGAACACAGGCCTGCCTCCGGGGCCGATCTGCTCGCCCGGAACCAATGCCATAAGAGCAGCCCTTTATCCGTCCACAGAAAATTATGATTACTACTATTTTGTGGCCAGAGGTGATGGCAGCGGCGAGAATGCTTTTGCCACGACTTTAGCCGAGCATGAAGCGAATCTCGAGAAATATTTCTATCCCATCGTGAACGCGCCTGCTCCGACCGGCGATTGATTGTGAACATGGACAGTCATCAAGTGGAAATCCTGGCTCCGGCGGGAAACTTCGAAAAATTAAAAACAGCCATTCAATACGGCGCTGACTCGGTTTACCTGGCCGGTCAGCGTTTTGGCTTGCGTGCCGGCGGTAAAAATTTTTCGGACTCTGAATTAAGTGCCGCCGCCCTCTACGCGCACGAGCACAATTGTAAAGCTTTTGTAACGGTCAACGCGATTGCCCGGGATGATGAACTTGAGGCGATTGCTGCTTACGGAAAGAAACTCTATGACGACGGGTTCGATGCAGCCATTGTATCGGATCCGGGCGTCTTCGCATGTCTGCGTGCCGCGGCACCCGAACTTGCTTTGCATATCAGTACCCAGGCGAACGTCAGCAATGCCGCGGCCTGTCTCTTTTGGTATCAAGCCGGTGCCAAACGCATCGTCTTGTCGCGCGAGCTCAGCCTCGCACAGATCAAGCAGATCCGCGCCTCAGTCCCTCCTGCGCTTGAACTGGAATGTTTTGTGCATGGGGCGATCTGCCTCGCCCATTCCGGTCGCTGCCTGCTGTCCGCGTATTTTAACGACCGCAGCGGGAATCGCGGCGCCTGCACGCAGCCTTGCCGCTGGGAGTATCAATTGCAGGAAATCGGCCGCGTCGACTCGGACCCTTTGCCCATCGAAACGGACGGCGAGGGAACGTATTTAATGAGCTCCAAAGACTTGTGCATGATCGACCACATTCCGGAATTGCTTGACGCGGGTATTAACAGTTTTAAAATTGAGGGCCGCATGAAGGGCCTATATTATGTAGCAGTGACAAGCCAGGCTTATCGCTGTGCACTGGACCACCACTTGAAAGATCCCGGGGCCGAGGCCCTGGAGTGGCCACGCTCTGAACTGGATTTATTGGTACACCGTGAATATTCCACCGGCTTCTACTTCAACGATCCGAGAAATTCTGCTCAACTGGCCACCCATGAAGGTTATTTGAGACCGGCCCGGGTCCTCGCTCAGGCCGTCGATGAAGCCGCGGAGAGCGCTTCTTATCAGCCTGCTCCGGATGAGTATCTGATGCGACAAATGAATAAAATGTCCCTTGGTGAAGTGGTCTATTTGTTTTCGCCCAATCGCGAAGGTGCTCAGGCTATCCGTATAAAATCGCTGAAGAATTTGGAAGGTGAAGCCATCACCGCAACACCTCACCCGGGTCAATTTTTTTATCTGGCTTGCGACCGGACCATCACGCCAGGCAGTTTTATCCGCAGCTCAGACTGATTTTTCCACTTATTCGTATGCGTTTAAGCTAAAAAGCGACTGACGATCCATATGCCACAGGCCAAAAAGAAACGGACGTAATTAGCGAAACTCATCAAAGGGACTTCGTATTGGCGGTCCGGACTGCTCAGCACAGCCTGTTTGTGCATTTGATTGCGTCCATAGATGGCTGCGCGGCGACCTGTGGTGAAACCGGTGTAGGCTCTGCTGCGGACCAGATTTTCATTGATAAAGCGATAGATAAAGAAGAGCACGATGCCCGAAGATACCGTCGCCACGAGGTTCGCGGTCAAATTGGTCCTGCCGTCGGCAGGAAAGAGCATCACCATTTGCGCGTTGAAGCGCGGCAGAACGGGGTCAAGCAGAAACGTCGCCACGTTGATGCTTAAATGCGTCAAAATCGCGGGCAAGACACTTTCTGAATTTTTACGCAAATAACCCAGAAGTATTCCCACACCCAAAGGCCCGATGAAGAAGAGCGGATCGTTATGAAAGAAGGCGAAGGCCAGGGCCGACAGAAAAATGGCCACTTTTTTTCCACGAATCCCATAAAGAGATTTCATCAGAAAGCCTCTGAAGAACAGTTCTTCCAGAATGGACGGCACGACCGCAGCGACCAGCAGCGTCAGCCCAAGTTCGGGGAGTCCTATGGGACTTGTCCATTTGGGCAAAATGTAGCTGGGCAAGGTCACATCCCAGCTGATCAGGAGAAAAGTGAAGATGTTGTTGATGCCGTTGAAAAAAAGCGCTGCCGGTACCCCGAGCAGCAAGGAGGCCAAGATCATGGGCCGATCGATCTGTGTCTTTCCCAAAACCGTTCCACTGGACAAGCGATAGCTGTTGAAGGACAGAAACATCGGAAACAAAAGCGTCAAGACCTGTATCCCGGCCGTCGCGATCACGAAACCGGTAAAGCCGTTCTTGCTGACGCCTAAAAAATCAAGCGGCATGCGTTTCCACGCCAATTCTAGAGCGAGCAGCAGGACGGCGTGCATAAAAATCAGCGTAGCCGTCGTGTCCACCAGGTTGTTTTTTCCAAAAAACAGACTCCAGGGATTAAATTTGGCGCGCTTGACCGGGGGGTCTTTCATATCGTCATCAGAATGCGCGATCGTCTCCGGACTGGTCACCACCGGCTCTTTGGCATCAAGCCTTTGAACGTCCACTGCAGCTTTGACCGGCACTTCGTTATTCGTGTCCGTGTCATCAACTTCTTTTGTTTTTTCAGCACTGACCTCTTCACCGGGCCCATCCTTCTTCAGTGCTTCGACTGCGTTTGTGAGGTCCTCATCTTCATTGACGGGCTGAACCTGGTTTAAAGGAGACAAAAAATCGAAGAGCGCGGTATCCAAATCCCGGTCGTCATCAGCGGTCTTGCGGGACGAGTTGAGAAGCCATTCATCTCCACCCAAAAAATCATCAACGCTTTTTCCACTAGGTGTTTTTTCAAAATTCTGCCCGCTAAAATCAGTAACTGAAGACGAGCCGCGAAAAGTTTCGCTCGGCAGCCTGGACAAGTCGTCCAATTCGGGATCCCACAAATCAGCCGGTGGATCGGGAATGTCCATCTGAATGCGCGAACGCGCCTCTTTCAACGCGGCCGTGATGTCATCCGGTAAATCCGACTCACTCTTGATCTGTTTGATGAAACCACCGATATCAGGCTCATTATTTTTAGGCGAAACGCGCTGCACCGAAGCAGGCAGCGTGGGTCTTGCTTCGCCTTGCTTTGCCTCATTCTGTGGAAGTTCTTGATCGTTTTCCATCCGTTTTCCTTTACTGTAGGCCTTTGCCGATATTTTTAGATTATAGCAAAAGTCTCAAGTCTCGTCGTCTTTCCAAACCAAAGTTCAGCTCTTGCACTAAAATTGAATTTTGAGTTTGATTCTTGCACTGAAATTGTTATAATAAAAAAAGTACGGTTTAAGTGCTATGTTAATAAAATTCGTCTCAGCAGTTGAATAACAGGAGGATTTCTATGGCAATCAAAGTAGGTATCAATGGTTTTGGAAGAATCGGACGTTTAGTTTTCAGAGCGCTCTGTGATCAGGGTTTGCTCGGTAAAGAAGTAGATGTCGTTGCAGTCACTGACGTTACCACCGACGCGGAATATTTCGCATATCAACTAAAATATGATTCAGTTCAAGGCAAGTTTGATCATGAAGTTACATCGAAGAAAAGCTCCCCCGATCTGGAAGCGGATGACATCATTGTAGTTGATGGCGACGAAGTGAAATGTGTCATGGCACAGCGCAATCCTGCCGATTTGCCATGGAAAGAACTCGGTGTGGACTATGTCATCGAATCCACCGGCTTATTTACAGATTTGAAAACCGCCGGAGCGCATCTTGAAGCCGGCGCCAAGAAAGTTATCATCAGCGCGCCCGGTAAGGGCGGCGTTAAAACCTTTGTGATGGGCGTAAACGAAAACGAATACGACACCAAAGAGCATCATGTCATTTCCAACGCGTCCTGCACCACCAACTGCCTGGCCCCTGTGGTCCACGTTCTTCTTAAAGAAGGCATTGGCATTGAAACCGGTCTGATGACCACCATTCATGCTTACACCGCCACACAAAAAATCGTGGACGGCCCTTCGAAAAAGGACTGGAGAGGCGGTCGCGCAGCGGCTATCAACGTGATTCCCTCAACCACCGGCGCGGCGAAAGCCGTCGGTGAAGTCCTGCCCAGCACCAAGGGTAAACTGACCGGCATGTCCTTCCGTGTTCCTGTGCCCACGGCTTCTGTCGTCGATCTGACTTTCAGAGCTGAACGTGACACCTCCATCGAAGAAATCGACAGCCTCCTGAAGAAAGCCTCCGAAACATACATGGACGGCATCCTCGGCTTCACAAACGAAGAACTCGTTTCCACCGATATCATTCATGACAAGCGTTCCTCAGTGTATGACAGCCTGGCCACCTTACAAAACAACCTCAAAGGCGAAAAACGCTTCTTCAAGGTAGTATCCTGGTACGACAACGAATGGGGTTATTCCAACCGCGTGGTCGACTTGCTGAAATTTGTCGCTGGAAAAGACCAAGCATAAACTGAAAAAAATCAATAAGCAAGAAAGCCTGCAGCATCGAAACGCCGCAGGCTTTATCTTTTTATCGATTTTCTATCCGTGTCAAGGTCCCGTGTCCTGATCGAGTTTAATTCACTGCCCTGGCAAATTAAAGTTTTTCCAGGAGACTTTGCACTGCTGCACGCGGAAAATCCTCCGCCTTTTCATGTTCAAGCATTTCTTCTAAAAAGGCACGCACATTTTTACTTTGTGGAAGCATATAGCCGGCTTCCCGGAAAATGTCCTCAGCCATAATGCGATTGGAGAGGCTGATGGATTTGGCCAGCAGGGCCTCGATCGGGTTTTCAGCTGTCGCGGCGATTTGGGCAGCGCGTTGTTCTTGCTGACATTTGCTGTTTATAAGTGGCTGCAGAGCAGCCAGCACTTCGGCGGTCTTGACTTGCTGCTCAGGATATTTATCCGGCACCAGGGAAATCGCGCCTGATGGGCAGGCATCCACACAAGCCCTGCATCCTTCAACACATTTACTCGCGTCAATTTGGCCATTATCTGTGTCTGTGGCCCCGGTCGGGCAGACATACAAACACAAGCAGTCCTTCGTACACAATCTGATATTCCTACTCGCGTGCATTTTTTACCCCCTTGTCACCGGATGAATTTTCAGTTTGGGCACCTTACATATTGGACAAATATCCGGTGCGCTGTCGCCCACAAAAACAAAACCGCAAATGTCACAAACGAAAATTTGAGTATTTTCCAGGAGACGGTCGCCTTGTTTTTTATAGCGTTCTAACAACGAAAGCAGAATATTGCTGACCTTTTCGGACCAGGCCAGTACGCGCAGAGCTCCACGATCCTGCATCGATTTCGATGTTTCCACGGCAAAAGGATAGTGTTTGCTTAAATCCGTACCAACTGCTGTGTTGATTGCCTCCAAATCGGCCGATGCTTCCAGCTTTCGTTTAGCGAGATAATAATCAGCCAGCTGCTTGAACAATTCCATTTCCTCTGTCAGATACTGCTTTTCACAACCCTTGGCCAAACTCGAGCAAAGCACGCTCAGTTCAGCGCTGCTGAGTTGACGCAAATCTTCCTCTTGCACGACTTCAGTTTTGCCGGAAATTTCCTGCTGTTCGACTTTTTCTGCTACCGCAGCCCTATTCGCTCTTTTATCTTCCAGCATGTCGAAAGCGTCTTTGGGAGCACCGCATATGGGGCAGACCCAATCCGCCGGTATGTCCTCCCATTTAGTCCCGGCCGCAATTCCGGAACCGGGATCACCGGCGGCTTCATCGTAAACATAACCACAAAGCTGACACTGATATTTCTTCAAATCAAAACCTCCTTCATCACCAAATCTTTTCGAATTTTGAGTTTAGTCAAATAGAATTATACCAAAGTAAAACCCCGAGCGCATGATACGGGCAAAACAGCAGCTCTGTTTTAGACCATTAGCCTATGCTATACTGAAGTCACAAATGGTGAGGATTCAAATCTTTCGCATAGTCTAAATATCTGGGCCCCCATGATTTCCTCACAACTAAAACCCGGGGCAGAAGGCGGTCAAATGACCATTGGTGACACTCTTTACATTGTCATACCGGCTTACAATGAAGCAGCTAATTTAGATGAGCTGGTGAGCAGCTGGTACCCAATGTTGGATTGCGCCGGACCTGAGAGTCGTTTACTGATCATCAATGACGGCAGCCGGGATGACAGCGCAGAACTGCTGGCCCGTTTACAGGAAGACAGACCACAGCTCGTCGTTCGCAACGAAAGCAATAAAGGTCATGGCCCAAGCTTGATTCAAGGATACCAGCTGGCCCTGGAGGCCGGAGCGCACTATATTTTCCAAACCGATTCAGACAATCAAACCAGTGCTGAAGACTTCCCTGATTTGTGGCTGCGCAGGGCCGCTTTTCCAGTCTGTGCCGGGTTCAGAAGGATACGTGAAGACGGCCGGGCACGTGTCATGATTTCCAAAGTTCTGACCGTGGTTTTAGCCATTTTCTTTAGAGTAAAAGCGAGCGATGCCAATGTGCCTTTTCGCTTGTATCAGCGCGCCGTACTGGCGACACTTTTGCCGGAGATTGCCCCTGACTTTAAAATCGTCAACGCACTCCTGATGGCTGAGACACTTAAATTGCGTCTGGCGCATTACCGCAAAGACATCAGCTTTGCCGCCAGAAAAAAAGGGGTCAACAGTATCAATCTCCAAAAAATCGTAAAAATAGGCGGGCAAGCGCTGGTGGACTTTTTTAAAGCATCGCGAAAATTTTTCGCCTCGCGTGAAAAAATGCGCAGCGAACTTGAACACGAGGGATGCCAGTTTATGTAAATAAGTTTAAAATAGAGTCAAACAGACAAGACATGCATGTGAAATATTACGTGAATGTTTACGGGGTAACCCGAACATAAATAGATTTGGAAAGGAGCGGTAAACATGAAAGTTAATGTTTCCGGAAAAGGCATCAAAATTGGAGATCATCTTAAGGAGCGGGTTGAAACCAAGCTTAAAAAGTATGATCGATACTTTGACGATGATGCCACCGCTACCGTCAAAGTGCGTCCCGAAGGGGAACAGAAATGTGTTGAAATCACCATAAAGATCAAAGGACACTTTTATCGTGCAGAAACTGTCGCCGATGATGAATTCACAGCTTTGGACCTGTGCATCGATGTGATGGAAAGACAAATTCGTAAACACAAAACACGCTTGGAAAAGAATATTCATGATTACGCCTATTTGCAAGAGTATCTGAAAACTCAAGCACCGTTACTTGAACCGGCAGACGAGGAAACGCCTGAAGGCAGACTGATTCGTAAAAAGAGTTTTGACATCAGCCCGATGAGTGCTGACGAAGCTTGTTTACAGATGGAAATGCTGGGACACAGTTTCCTCTTATTTTTGTCAGAGGAAGGCGACAGGGTGTGTCTGGTCTATAAAAGAAAGGATGGAAACTACGGTCTGATAGAACCAAACTACTGAATAGTAGACACCATAGTGGGTTGATTCGATAATTCTGATCAATAGCAACGCATTCAGTGATTTGATTTGATATAGCGTGTGGCGGTACGGCGTGAAGCAGGTGCCGCCACATGTTTTTGGACAATGAGAAAATACGTTCGTTTTTCAGCCGAATTTGTGGTAAAATGAGTGACACAAATTGCAAATAAGGGGCAGCAGAGTGAGTGATTTTGACTTAAACTTTTTCGGAAGCGAAGCCTTCTCGGAGCAATCCGGAGGTGGGGGAACTGCGGCTGACCGTCTGTTGGAGGGGCTCAACCCACCTCAGCGTGAAGCCGTACTGCACGACGAGGGGCCCTTACTGATTCTCGCCGGTGCAGGCTCGGGTAAAACCAGGGTCATCACGAAACGGATCGGCTATTTGATCGAAGTCAGGGGCGTTTCGCCTTTTGCCGTTTTGGCGATCACTTTTACCAATAAGGCAGCGGCTGAAATGAAGCAGCGGATCAATGAACTGGTAGGCTCAGTTTCTGAGCGGATGTGGGTGGGTACTTTTCACTCGATGTTCGCGCGAATTTTAAGGCGTCATGCAGATCTGCTTGGCTACAGTCAAAATTTTACGATTGCGGATACGGCGGACAGCCAACAAATGATCAAACAATTAGTGCGTGAAATGAATCTTGATGACAAGAAATTTGATGCGCGTATGGTGCTGAGCCAAATTAGCGGGGCCAAGAACGCGCTCCGCTCTCCGGAAAAATATCGGGAGATTGCAGGAGAAAACCCCATTTTTAAACAAGTCGCGCGGATTTATAAAAATTACCAGGAACGCATGCTGCAGGCGAACTGCATGGATTTCGACGACATTTTGACCAACACCGTTAAATTGTTTACTGAACATAAAGAGGTCTTGGAAGTCTACCAGGAACGTTTTCGCTATGTCCTGGTCGATGAGTACCAGGATACCAATAGTGCGCAGTATCAAATCGTCAAGCTTCTCGCAGCCAAACACCGAAATCTTTGTGTGGTGGGGGATGACGATCAATCCATCTATTCCTTCAGAGGGGCCG